>NZ_JCAMRX010000030.1:0-73041 GCF_059821285.1 Spirulina sp. LEGE 11439 | reverse complement strand
TTGCTCAAATTCTTACTCTCTCTACTTTTCAGCCTCCTTGTCACCCCTAAAGAAATTTAAGATAAAATCCAGCAATTTTAATCCATTCCAAGGAATTTTTTGTACGAGACGAGGACGCAATAAAAATTCAACCATGATTTGAGAACAATGCGATCGCCAAATTCCCCAATCCATTTTAATGGATTTTGTGTATGAGACAGGGATTTTTAATCCCTGGCGGATCGACTGTCGGATCGACGCAATGTAAGATAATCTAATTGCCGATTTATTTTCTTAATAACCCTCCAACGCCTCAATTAACTCTGCCTTCAACGCCTCCTGCACCGCCTTCACCTCCCGGGAAATCTCCTCAAACTCCGCTAATAACTCCCCCGGATCCCCATGTTCGATCGCTTCCTCATAAGGATTCTTACAATCTAAATTATAATTTCGTTCCGCAATTTCCTGCACCGAAACTCGCCACGCATACTCACTTTCCTCCCGATTTTTCCACCATTTCTTCTCGCGATCGAACTCCTGAATCGTCAAGGGACGCGATCGCGAATAAGACTTATATCCCTTGGGATAAGGATGCTCAAAAAACCAGACCTCCTCCGTTGATTTCCCCTTCTCAAAAAACAAAATATTCGTGGAAATACTCGTATACGGACTAAAAACCCCCTTCGGCAACCGCACGATTGTATGTAAGTTAAACCCCTCCAACAATTCCCGCTTCAGATTTGTTTTCACCCCCTCCCCAAACAAAAACCCATCCGGTAAAACCACCCCCGCACGTCCTCCATTCTTCTTCAACAAGTGCATAATTAACCCCATAAACAGATCCGCCGTCTCCCGGGTTTGATACTTCTTCGGGAAATTGTTCTCAATGCCATCCTCCTCCATCCCCCCAAACGGCGGATTAGTAATCACCAGATTCACCCGTTCGGCGGGCTTATAATCCTTAAGGGGTCGGCTTAAGGTATTGTTGTGGCGGATATTCGTCGGCACATCAATCCCGTGTAACATCATATTCGTCATCGCCAACATATGGGGTAACGGCTTCTTTTCCACCCCATGAACCGTCATCTGCATCATCGTTTCATCATCAGGGGTTTTCACCTGTTTTTTCAGACGATCGATCGCACAAGTCAAAAAACCCCCCGTCCCACAAGCCGGATCTAACAAACTTTCCCCCAAACTCGGCGCGAGAATATCCACCATAAACTGCGTTACCGCCCGAGGTGTATAGTATTCCCCTGCATTCCCCGCCGACTGGAGATCCGCCAGAATCTTCTCATAAATATCATTAAACAAGTGACGATCCTGCGAGGAATTAAAATCCAAATCTTTTTCAATCGTATTAATCACCTGTCGTAACAACGTCCCCGACTTCATATAATTGTAAGCATCCTCAAACACCGAGCCAACGACCTTTCCCCGAGAAGACACCCCCGCCGCCGTCGCCAAATTTTTCAACGCCGGAAAAAGTTCATTATTGACAAACTCGATTAACTCCTCCCCCGTCATGCCCTCATCATCCTTCGCCCAATTTGACCAGCGAAACCGCGCCTCTAAAGGCGATTGGTAGTCATCGAGGGTAAATTCCCATTCTTCTTCCTTATCGTCAAAAATCTTGAGAAACAGCATCCAGACTAACTGGCTAATCCTTTGGGCATCCCCATCGACTCCCACATCCTTCCGCATGATGTCCTGAATGCTTTTCACCAAAGTTGCGATCGCCATACTCGATTCCAAAAATTGTCAATTTTTCTATTATAGAATTGCGATCGCTCATCCAGAAGTTGTACAATTAGCATATAATTCAATGCGTATTCAATTTCAAAATAATGCTAGACCTCACTCGAGATATTCGCTCTCTGACCGAATTTAAGCGCAATACCAATGAATTAGTCGAAAATCTCAAACGCACCAAACATCCTCTCGTGTTAACTGTTAATGGTAAAGCCGAACTCGTCGTTCAAGATGCTCAATCCTATCAAGAACTTCTTCACGCTGCCGAATTACTCGAAACCCTGAGAGGAATTAAACGCGGCCTTAAACAAATGGAACAGAACCAAGGAAAAGCGGTAGAAGATGTTTTTGCCGAAATGTTTAACCAACTCGATAATGCTTCATGAGCGATCGCTATAAAATAATAATCCAACCAGAAGCAGAGCAAGGAATTAAAGATGCCTATTTCTGGTTTGGTCATTATTCCCCACGTCAAGCACGAAGTTGGCTAGAAGGTCTATATCAAGCTATTTTATCTTTGGAGAAAATGCCACTTCGCTGTTCTCTTGCCTTTGAAAACGATTTCTTTGAGGAAGAGATTAGACAACTTATTTATGGAAAAGGGAAGAATGCTTATCGAATTCTTTTCACAGTGCTAGAAAATACAGTACAGATTCTTTTTATTAGGCATTCAGCCCAAAAACCTCGATTACCTGAAGACGAAGAAAAAGATAACTCATGAACAAAAAAATTTATCGATACCAGAAAAATAATTATGGGACGTGCTGAGAAATCCTCTCGCCTTTAGGCAGAAGAGCAGTCAATTAGCAAACAAAAAGTAGACTTTGTGAGGATTCTTCGCGACTTCACGATTATCCCTTCCTTTGCCGAATCATCCTAACTCCAATCAATTAAGCGCGATAAAGTTCCTGTTCTAACTCCCGAATCGCTTCGAGATAGCCCTTTTTTCCCCCAAACGCCTTCGCCAGTTCCATCGGCGTTCCCATCTGCGAAAACGGCGCGATCCTGAGAATTTGCGGCTCTTCCACCGCCTCGATCCCTTCATCAGCATACTTCTCTAACAATGCTTCTAAAACCCTGCGTGCCTGTTCCCCATACTTCGCGAAATAGTTCCGTTTTTTCACCTCCCTCACTCGTTCCCTCCGCGTCAGAGGAGGCACATCCCAAACAAGATGACAAATGAGATCGAAGGGATCGCAATCTCGTCCCACTTCCTCCGCCAATGCCTCAAAAAATACCCCCTCTTTTGCCAATTCTTCAATAACCGCTTGTTTCTTCTCTGCACTCTTCCATCGCCGCAGAAACTCATCCAAGGAAGCAAACTCGCGATCGATCGCCTTGCGGGTATAATCCTTGAGCGATTCGGTAATCAACTTTCCCTCAGAATCGTAATATTGCACCCGTTCTGAAGAGACTTGCACCGCCACATCCGCCACGATATATCGCCTCACCCGAGTCTCATCTTCTTCCGTCCAATCTTCCCAACCCGTGTTAGTTTCCTCCTCCTCTTCTCCCTCTAATTCTTCATCCGGCGGTACGGGAGAATCCTCTAGTTGAGGTTCGTAAATTTGCACCGGATCGCCATCAAAATCAGGGCGGGCAAACTGTTCCGTTGCCTTCTTAAAGTCCATAATTGTAAAAAAGAACTTACCGAAATCTTCATTAATTCGCGTTCCTCGCCCAATAATCTGTTTAAACTCAGTGGGTGAATTAATGGTTCGATCCAAAACGATTAACTTGCAAGTTTGGGCATCGACTCCCGTGGTCATTAACCTCGATGTTGTCGCAATGACCGGATAGACGCTTTCGGGAAAAATAAAATTATCTAACTCTTCTTTTCCTTCTTTATTATCTCCGGTAATTCGCATCACGTACTTGTAATTTTCTGCGGCTAAATCGCTATTTTCATTATTAAGCGCCTGTCGCATTCGTTCCGCGTGGTCGATATTTTCGCAAAAAACAATCGTCTTGCTAAAGCGATCGCTTTGTTTGAGAAACTCGCTCACCTTGCGAGCCACTAATTCCGTGCGCCTCTCCAATACCAACGCGCGATTGAAATCCTTTTGATTATAAATGCGATCTTCAATTTCATTGCCATATTTATCTCTCATTCCCCGACTCGGTCGCCACCCCGATAAATCGCGATCGAGATCGATTCGCACTACTTTATAAGGCGCTAAAAAACCATCATTAATCCCTTGCCGTAGAGAATAGGTGTAAATCGGTTCGCCAAAATAATCAATATTAGAAACCTCCTTCGTTTCCTTTGGTGTCGCCGTTAACCCGATCTGCGTTGCTGAGGAAAAATACTCTAAAATTTCCCGCCATGCCGCATCCTCCGCCGCACTTCCCCGATGGCATTCATCAATGACAATCAGATCGAAAAAATCCGGGCTAAATTGCTTGTAAATATTCTGGGATTCTTCATTCCCCGTCACGGCTTGATAAAGGGATAAATAAATTTCATAGGATTTATTGGCTTGTCGCTTTTTGATCTTTGTCATCGCCGAACCAAATGGTTTAAAGTCATTAGTCATGGTTTGATCGACCAAGATATTTCGATCCGCCAAAAATAAAATCCGCTTTTTGACCTTCCCTTTCCACAACCGCCAAATAATCTGAAACGCCGTAAAGGTTTTTCCCGTTCCCGTCGCCATCACCAACAAAATCCGATTTTGACCTTTTGCGATCGCTTCCACGGTCTTATTAATGGCTAACAATTGATAATAGCGAGGTGTTTTATCGTTGCTCCCACTGTAATAATCTTGCGTGACAATTTTTGCTTGTTCTTCTGTTAACCCTTGATGTTCTGACCACCAACGCCATAAAGTTTCTGGGGATGGCATTTCCGCAAACTCAATTTCCTGCTCGATCGCCCCATCAGTATTAATTTTGTTATGGAATAATAAGCGATCGCCATTGGAACTAAACGCAAAAGGAACTTGTAATAATTCCGCATACCCTAAAGCCTGCTGCATCCCATCCCCCACCGAATGATTGTTATCCTTTGCCTCGAGGACTGCGATCGGGATATTGGGTTGATAAAACAGCACATAATCAGCTCGTTTATGCTTACCTCGGGTGTGAAGCTGACCTCGAACGATAATTCGCCCTTGAGTGAGGGAAAATTCCTCGCGAATCTGTCGATGAATATTCCAACCCGCTTTTTCTAAAGCAGGAGTAATAAATTTCGTACAGATATCTCGTTCGGAAAGCTGCTTTTTATCCATATTCAAGGGAACGACATAATTGAGATTTATTTTAAGGTAATTTCAGCAAATTCTCCGACGCTGTTTTGACTTTCTGAAGCAGAAACAAATTGAAATTCAGAACTCTGCATGAGTTCGGTAAACGCTAATTGAGGATTTTGTTGTAGAACATTGAGAAGACTAACAAAATCGCGCACGATTTCCCGAGGGGTAGACATTTTTTTTGCCCCGATCCGACTGTTAGATTCTGCTTGAAAGATTTCAATCTGTTGTAAATCCAAACTTTTTTGATAACCGTAATGGGTGGCGTGCAGTTCTGCCAAACGATACAAAAGTTGGGAAATTTCTGCTGGGGTTAAAGGGTCTAAGGCGATCGCCGTGGCAAAACTATCCTGTAAGCCATCTTTGAGAAAGCGACTCTTGGCCAAACGAGTACGCCATGCTTCATCGCGATATAAACCCCGCCGTTTGTCTTCAATGAATTGAGGGGTACCGCCAACAATAATTCCTAAATGATCGGCTTTTCCTTGCATGGTATCGTTAAACATGGCCAGCAAGCGATCGTAGTTACTTTGGCGAGAGCGGCTATGAGAAATTTTATACAAATGAATGGCTTCATCTAAGAAAATAATTAATCCTTTGTAACCGATATCCGCGACAAATTTCGCCCATAATTTAACGTAGTCGTACCACGTTTCGTCATCAATTGTTACCCGCACGTTCAGACTGCTGGCTTTTGCTTCTGTTTTGGTGGCAAATTCTCCCCGTAACCAACGTAAAGCGGCTTCTTGTTTATCTCGATTTTCTTCTCGATAACCTTGCCAATAAGAGATAATAACATTGGCAAAATCAAAGCCGTGAACTAAACCTTCTAAATCATCAATAACTTGGCGAATTTTGTTTTCAACTTGTTCGTCAAAGCCTTCATCTCCCGGACGCTTTCCTGTTGCTTGGGCGACTTGGGAGAGAATACTGCTCGTCCATTTTTCTAAAATTAATGCGATCGCACCGCCTTTGGGAGAAGTGCGCGTGGCAATATTTTTCATTAATTCCCGATAGGTGGCGATCGCTTGCTGTTTCCCGCCAGCAAGGCGCAATTCTGGCGATAAATCCGCATCCGCGACCACAAATCCCCGTTCCATGGCCAAGTTACGAAGGAGTTGTAACATGAAGCTCTTGCCCGCACCATAACGCCCGATAATGAAGCGAAATGAGGCTCCCCCTTCGGCAATATTCTCCAGATCCCGAGCGATCGCGCCGATTTCTTGTTCTCGTCCGACAGAAATATGTTCCAAACCCACCCGAGGGACAACTCCCGCAGCCAAGGCATTCATTAACGCGGTAGAGACGCGCTTGGAGAGTTTTGGCATTGTCTTTTAACTCCTAGTTTATTCGACCTCTCGGACCGTCAGCAAAGTGGCAAATTGTGCAGCGATCGGTTCGGTTATCACCGAAGCATATTCTTCGTGAATTGTCGGGATTCCTACCCCGCCATTGGATTCTAATAACGTATCGCCTAATGTATTGAGTGCCTTTTCATTTAAGGATTCAATTAACACTTCCGGCATGGTTGCTTGTTGATTGACAACAGCTTTTAACTGTTCCTCATCTTTCTCTAAAATTGCTTTTAAGGCTGCTTTTTCATTATCGTTCAATTCTTTCGTAAAGTCCAGCCATTCTGAAGGTAAATTGAGAGCAGATTTTGCGAGCTTTCGTCCATTTTTTGTAGATACAGATTTAGGCTTAGTTTTACGTTTCTTCAGAGATTTAATTTCCGTTTGCAATTGTTCGACGCGATCGCGTTTATCCTCAAGGATTGTTTCGATTTCTTGTTTCTCTTGTTCGAGAGCAGATAAAGAGAGGGCAAATTGTTCCTGAATTTGTTGGAGGTGGTTGAGTTTTCCTTGAGCTTCTTGAATATTGCCTTCAAGTTTCTTTTTCTGTTCTTTCAGTTGAAAGACTTGCTGTCGCACGATATCTCGTTCTTCTTGTCGGTCTAAAAGCAGGGTTTGCAGTTTCTCGAGTTCGTTGTTGAGTTGCTGCAAGCGGCTTTCTGTTTCTTGTAATTGAATAGTTTTGGAAAAAAAGGCACGATTAATGGTTGCTTCTGTTTTAAAAGAAGGTCCTCGAAAAGAAGGTTGCAGACGAGGAGGAGGACGATAAGGATCGGGCTTTTCCGGTTCTGGCGATCGCTCTCCTTCTTGAATTTCGCGATAGAGAGTGTTGCGCTGCTGGTGCAATTCCGTGACGCGATCGCGCAAGCGAGTCCGCTCTAAATTCAGTGCTTGCACGCTTGCTTGAATTTCCTGCTGCGTGGCCAAAGCTGACGAAATTGCCCCATAAAGGTGCTGTCGCTGTTCTGAGAGGGATTGAAGTTGATAGCGCAAAGCGTTGCGGTGTCGCTTTTCGTGCTTGCTCCAGTGCAGTTGTGCCGCGATCGCACTGGCATAACTGGCCGGCAAAGCGATCGCGCCGGTAATAGAGGCAGATTTTACATCGCGATGAACGAGCCATCCCACGCCAAAACCCAAGCCGAAGGCGATCGCGCCGAGTAAAATTTGGTTAACGAGCTTTTGTTTGAGAAATCGCATCGTGTTGGAGAAAACAGGACGAGCCCCTCGACTGCCCCCGCTTCTATATTCGCTAATTTATTATAAGGACTCCTCGGCACTTTGCGAAATTCTCTTTCCTGACGATGATAAAGTTATGATGCGATCGCTTCTAATTCTCTATGGCCAATCTTCAGAATTGTTTGAAAAAATATTCTCAAAATTGTTGCAGATTAATTGTGTCTAAAAACAGCCTATTTTATCCAGCCTATTCTTTGTTTTCCAACTAAAGAGAACGAGGGGATTATTATCTACAAGTAAAGTTCCTGTCCTTGTTCAGTAAAGCGAACATCGCGAATATTCCATTGTAGATTTTGAGTGAGAGTTTGACGCAGACTGCCAAACAGACCAAAGGTCTCGCAAGGAGAGAGAGAGGCAAAATGACGCTGACTTTCCGGAGAAAGGCGCAAATCGATTGTTGCAACGCCATTATTCACTTGGACGCGATAACCGGCTAGAGAAAAATCGCCATTGCTGATGCGATCGATGGTTTTTGCGATCGCGCTTTCTAGGGATTTGTCTTGGGGGACCGAGACCTGTTGAGGAACGAGGTTGAGACATTGGCGATCGGGGGAGAAAATCTGCACGGAAACAGCATTGGGCGCGATCGCTTCTTTGGTTTGAATGGTAATTTCGGCGGGTAAGCTGGGACTAGGGGGAATTACAATAGTTTGCGGTTCCTTGGAAGGGGCAATGGAAAGGGTGACGGGTTTGCCCTCGGGTTCGCTGAAATTTTTCGCATTAGAGACTCCGTAACCCCCAAGGGCGATCGCCGCGATACCGATGAGAAGAGAAATAATTTTTTGGTGACGTTGCATCGAAACCTCCCCCAATTTGATAGTGTAGAATGTTGCCGATTCTTCTTAATATTGTTTTCAAGAGAGCGATCGCAAAATCGGGAAATTTTGTGACAGATAAGTAAGCGGTCATCGGTCATCGATACATTAATTAAGCTATGAACCAATCTTGGACGCGCCATCACATCCTCTCTCTCGCAACTTTCAGTGAGAGGGAATACGATACAATTTTGCAAACCGCTTCCAGTTTCCGCGAAGTCCTCTCCCACGGCACGAAAAAGGTGCCTCCATTGCAAGGACAGGTGGTAGCCAATTTATTTTTTGAACCTTCAACGCGCACTCGCAGCAGTTTTGAGTTAGCCGCAAAACGCCTTTCTGCAGATATCCTCAATTTTGCTCCCGGAAGTTCTTCTTTAACCAAAGGCGAAACCATTTTAGATACGGCAAAAACTTATTTAGCAATGGGTGCCGATATTATGGTCATCCGTCACAAACAAGCAGGAGTTCCCGATACGATCGCTCGAGAGATGGATCGTTTACAAACCGGAGTGAGCGTTTTAAATGCAGGAGATGGACAGCACGAACATCCTTCCCAAGCATTACTCGATTTATTTACCATTTGCTCGCTTTTGGATAGCGATCGCCCGCGTTTGGAAATCTTAAAAGGGAAAAAGATCGCCATCGTGGGAGATATTCTCCATTCTCGGGTGGCGCGATCGAATATTTGGAGTTTGAGTGCGGCAGGTGCAGATGTACATTTAGCGGCACCGCCAACATTATTGCCGCAATATTTTGCCGAGATGGGCAATGTTACTCTACATTGGTCTCTCGATCCGGCCTTGCAAGATGCGGATTTTGTCATGACTTTGCGCTTGCAAAAAGAACGCATGACGAGCAATCTTCTCCCCAGTTTGCGAGAATATCATCAAGGTTATGGCATTACTCGCGATCGCCTCAAAATCTGTCATCCCGATGTCAAAATTCTGCATCCGGGTCCCGTCAATCGCGGGGTAGAATTAAGCTCAGATTTGATGGACGATCCGCGCTTGAGTTTGATTCCTCAACAAGTGACCAGTGGGGTTGCCGTTCGCATGGCTTTACTCTATTTATTGGGAACAAGGGGCAAAGGTTAGTTATGGAAACTTCTGCGGAATATTGTTGCGCTTTTTGTGGCGAGATTAATTCAACTTTTGTCGATCTGAGTTCGGGATATACTCAATCCTATGTAGAAGATTGTCAGGTTTGCTGTCGTCCGAATGTTCTTTATATTCGCGTTGATGAGGAGAGTTTAGAAATTGCGATCGATACCGATTTTGAGGAGTAGATGTTAAGAAAGTTCACTCCAGAGATACAGAGAACGCAGAGAGAGGAAGAACTCTTAATTTTCTGAAGAATCTGGAGTATCTTTCAAGGGAACATTTTCTTCTGAAGGAGAAGGATTTACTTCCTCTTTCTCTAATTCCTCTTTCTCTAATTCTTCTACTACAGGATCGATAGGTTTATTTTTGAGGGGAGGCGGCGTATTAATCAGAGGCTGTGATGGATCGAGAGGGAGGGGAATATTTTCATCTAATTCTTGATTAATTCCTTCGGCTGTAACCGTTTTCGCCTGACTGACAAAGAAAATAAACTTAAATTCTTGCTGGACTTGTTGAGCAATAAATTTTTCGACCTCTTCTACTTGTTTGGGCGTAATTTCAACATTTGCTTGGATGTTTAAATAGACGATTGGCGGTTTCTGGGTCCAGTCTACTCGTGTATTAATTAAAGTGACGTTTTCTTGTCCGATAGTTACTGTACTCCTCACCAATAGCTGAGTAACAAAGTGTTGCAAACGGGAAGTTCTCACTAAATTGAAAAAATTGAGACCGAGAGGCAGCAGTAAAATACCGATCGAGAGAAAGGCGATCGCAACATGACGGCTGATTTCGGTATAACCAGCAAGGATAAACACCAACATACAGGCGAAAATGATGCCGATGAGGTTGGTAATGTACAGTAAAAATGCTTGTTGTCCAAATGTCCAAAATCTCGGATCGCTCAAGGCTTTGGAGATCGAAAGCCCCACAACACATAAAGGAGGCATCAGAGCAACCGCGATCGCGGTTCCAGCTAAAGCATCGCTGACCCCCTGACGAACTTTGGCAAAACCGCTAATTCCTCCCGCCGCCAGGGCAATACCCAGATCGACGAGGTTGGGTTGCACCCGAGACTGAAATTCTGACCCAAAGGAGGGGATCGGGGTTAAGAGTCCGAGTAAACAGGATAGGGCGATCGCGATCGCTGTACCGCCGAGAATCGATAATAGGGATTTTCGCAGCAGGTTGATATCTCCTTCTAAGGCCGCAAAGGCAAACCCGCGTAAAGGCAGCATCAGGGGCGCAATTAACATGGCTCCGATAATTACTGCTGTACTATTGCCAATGAGTCCGAAGGTGGCGATCGCGCAAGAACTCACAATAAAAACAACGTAATTAGTATTCCATGTTGCATCGGCGGACAATGCTTGATGCAATTGATGTTCCTGTATTTCTGTAACGGGTTGGGGTAAGAATTTGTGCAGAATTCGCAGGTATTTCATAAACAAGAGAAGGAGAAGAAAGAACGGATGATACGATCGCTTTGATTGGGAATGACAATAAAAATAAGTTGCATAATATTCACTCTATTGTAAGTTCTTTAATTCGGTCTTGATATTTGTTCTGGCTAATGTTTCTAATTGTGAGAAAAATGGCTCGATAAGGAAGATTTGAGGGCGTTGAAGCAGCGATCGCAAGACCCGATCGCGACCGATACTAAATTGGCGATCGCTTAACCAAGGGTATTCTAGCCGAATGGTGCGGGTATATTCTCGATATCCCTCGGGCGCACTACCTAAAATTGCCAGATCGATACTAACAACGGTTGCGGCAAGGGAATCATCGGGAGAAACATCGTGACGAGTCGCTAAAATAGAATTAGCGATCGCATCTTGACAAGTTTTCTCGACTCCCGCACCTGCTAAAATTTGACCCGCATAATCGGCACTTTTGCTTTCATTATCTGATGCTTGGGGATGGTAAATAATATCGTGCAACCACAGTGCGGCTTGAACTTCTGGCGATTGTACAGAAAGGCGATCGCACAAAAGTAAACCTTCTTCAATTTGTTCCGTATGATAATATCGATGCGGTTCTCGATAAGTGTTAGAGCCAGTAATAAGATCGCGCCAAACCAGCAACAACGATCGCCTCGAGCCAGAATTATAGGAATTTTAATATTTCTAATGACATTATTATTCCTCAGAAGGCGGGGGAATTATCTCGATTCCATACTTCGGGGCAGTGGTAAGAATCTTCTCCAGATCCTCAGAACTCAAGGATGTTCCAGATGTAACCTGACCATTTACTGCTTTCCCAACCTCAGCAATAAATTTCTCAAAACCAGCAGGAGTAACCCAAACAAGTACTTTGGCAGGTCTAGAAGTCATATTCGTAAATCTATGAAGCTGACCTTTTGGTGAATAAAGGAAAGTTCCGGGAGTTGCAATAAGAGTACGGTCATCAATCTGGAATTCTAATTCTCCTTCTTGAACATAGAAAGACTCATTTTCTCGGGTGTGGCGATGGGGAGGCGCTCCACCTTGAGGTGCAACGGTTATCTCACAAAGCGCATAAGCTTCTCCTGTTTCCTCACCAATTGCTTTAAAGATGTAGAGATCGTGGCCAAAGTAATAAGCACGACCTTGCCCCGGCTGAACGAAAAGTCCGTCATGATGAATTGTCATGGCACTTGCACTCCTTCTCTAGCTAGTTACACGACTGCAATTTTGAATAAGGCGTTCCCAATAGAAATTCTAACTGATAATCTCTAAGTCACCAACCTTGAGAGTGACATGACACTGGCTAACTTGGAATTATACTGCAATTGCGGGATAATCCCAAATTAGTGACGTTTCAAGGAAGCGGCAGCTATAGCACTACAATAGCTAATTAGGATATATTTCTCTCTCTGTGGTTCATTTTCTTCATATCCTAACGACCCGTAATCAATGTCAAGCGATCGCCTTCTTCTCGACTCAGGCGATAAACTTTTCCGAAACTTTGCACAAAACGACCGTCACGAGGGGTTAACTTAACGATACGAAAATCCGGTAAGCTGCGTAAAGTTTGAATAATCTCGCCGAATCTTTCCTCAAAGCGATCGCTCAGTTTTCGCCATTCTTCTGTTTCCCGTTCCATAAATGTAGCTTGGCAATTTAAACTCAAACGCGGGCGAGCAAAAATATCGTCGCTTTTGCTTTCATCTTCGATAAAAAGAGCGCTGACTTGAGGATTATCAGCTAAATTTTGAGTATGAATGGCTAAACCACTGGCGAAAAAATAAATATTTTGGTTTTCATCTCTGATAAAAGGTGCATAACTCGCATTGGGAACCCCTTCTTTGTTTGTCGTGCTGAGGATGACGCTACGGACGCGATCGCAAAATTCTTGATAGGCAATTTGAGCTTGAGCCATTTTTAGTTATCAGTGAACAGTTATTCAGTGAACAGCGATCGGAATTATAGACGGAAAAACCTACTTTGTGTCATTATCAATCTAAGAGTTGATTTGGCGATCGTCATAAAAACGTCTCTTGCTTCGGGTATTTGTTCCTTATGTCCCCCTTGATAGTTGCTCATTGATAATTGTTCATTGATATGTTATCCGTATCTGAAGCTGAAATCATTATTCTCGAACTCGTTCGACCTCTACAAACCACTGAAGAAGTCACCCTCGAAAATGCAAGCGGACGAGTTTTAGCCCACCCTGTCAGTAGTCCTCTCGATTTTCCCTATTGGGATAATTCGGCGATGGATGGTTATGCTGTGCGTTATGAAGATTTGCAAGGGTGCGATCGCGACAATCCGAAAATATTAAAGATTGTTGCCGAAATTCCCGCCGGTATTCAACCCCAAAAAGCGATCGCCTCGGGAGAAGCGGCGCGAATTTTTACCGGGGCAGTAATGCCTCGAGGGGCGGATACAGTAGTGATGCAGGAAAATACCCAACGCGAGGGCGATCGCGTCGAAATCTTGCAGACTCCTCGCGATCGCGAATTTGTTCGTCACAAAGGTGCATTTTATCAGTCGGGCAATTCTCTCCTCGGGGCAGGTATTGCGATCGGCGCACCAGAAATTGCAGTTTTGGCAACCGCGCAATGCACTCGCTTCTCGGTTTACCATCGCCCTCGGGTGGCAATCTTCTCCACCGGAAACGAGTTGATTGACCCCGGAGAAGCCTTACAGCCCGGACAAATCGTGGATTCTAATCAATATGCCTTGAGAGCGTTTGTCTCGGATTTAGGCGGCATTCCTCAACCTTTGGGCATCGTCCGAGATCGCCCCGAAGACCTTGAAGCAACGATTCAAAAAGCGATCGCCCGTGCCGATATGGTGCTGTCAACTGGTGGGGTTTCCGTCGGAGAATACGATTATATTGAGGAGATTTTGGAGAAATTAGGGGGAACGATTCACATTCGCAGTGTGGCAGTTAAACCGGGAAAACCCTTAACTGTGGCGACATTCGACCGAGGCGATCGCACCTGTTTGTATTTTGGCATTCCGGGAAATCCCGTTTCGGCGTTGGTCAGTTGTTGGCGCTTCGTTCAACCTGCTCTCAAGAAATTATCGGGACTAGCAGGAGATTGGCAACCAAAATTTGTCATGGCGCGATCGCGTCAAGATCTCAAAGCCAGTGGTACGCGAGAAACTTATCTTTGGGGGCGATGGGAAATCGCAAGCGGTGGCTATGAATTTTCTCTTGCAGGGGGCGATCGCAGTTCGGGAAATTTAATGAATTTGGCACAGACTAACGGGCTGGCCGTTGTTCCGATGGGGGAAACCGCGATCGCATCAGGGGAACAAGTTGGCGTGATGTTGGTCTAAATCCCAAAAACAGGTACAAATATTCTATTCTAGAAGTCAGACGTTTTACAATAAAATGAACGTCTTTCGAGATGCGATCGCGGCTCTACAAACCCCATGTCTTACGAACCCCTGCACCATAAATACCGTCCCCAAAGGTTTATCGAACTGGTGGGACAGGAAGCGATCGCGCAAACCCTGACTCATGCCCTCGAGAGCGATCGTATTGCCCCAGCGTATCTATTTACGGGACCGAGGGGAACGGGGAAAACGTCTTCGGCACGAATTTTATCCAAATCGTTGAACTGTTTGCAAAGCGATCGACCCACCCCTAGTCCTTGTGGAAAATGTGAGGTTTGTTTGCAAATTGCGCGGGGTTCGGCAATGGATGTCATTGAAATTGACGCGGCAAGTAATACCGGAGTTGATAATATTCGAGAAATTATTGAACGCGCTCAATTTGCCCCCGTTCAATGTCGTTATAAAGTTTATGTAATAGATGAATGTCATATGTTGAGTACCCCGGCATTCAATGCACTTTTAAAAACATTAGAAGAACCTCCAAATCGCGTTATTTTTGTCTTAGCAACAACAGATCCGCAACGGGTTCTCAATACGATTATTTCTCGCTGTCAGCGCTTTGATTTTAGACGCATTCCTCTCAAACCAATGGTGACGCATTTAACCGATATTGCAGCGAAAGAAGAGATTCATATTGCTAGTGATGCATTAACACTGGTTGCTCAAATTGCTAACGGAGGTTTACGAGATGCGGAAAGTTTACTCGATCAATTAAGTTTGATTCCTGATGAAGTCACGGTAGAAAAAGTTTGGGATTTAGTCGGAGCGGTTCCCGAACGAGATTTATTAGCCTTAATTAAAGCGATTCATTCTGACGATCCTGAAGCAGTTATCGGGCAATGTCGTCATTTAATGGATCGAGGACGAGAACCGCTTATCGTTCTACAAAATCTAGCAACATTTTATCTCAATTTATTAATTGCTAAAACTTCTCCTCAACGTAACGATCTGGTGGCGGTTACTACTCCTACTTGGCAAGAACTATGTGAGGAAGCGAAACAATGGGATATTGCTATAATTTTACAAGGTCAGCAGAAACTTAAGGAAAGTGAAGTTCAAATCAAAAATACAACCCAACCGCGATTATGGTTGGAAGTCACTTTGCTGGGACTATTACCGAGTGCGATCGCAGCATTTTTATCTAATAATACAACATCTCAAAACAGTCAAAAGATAGCATCTAGTTCAACTCATATTCCGCCTCGACAAGCAACACAGAAACCGCCGCAATCTCAAGTTTCTCAATCTCGTCCTCCGGCTGAAAAAACACCGAATCCCAATATTGAAAAATCTTCACAACCTGTGGCAATTTCCCAACCTACACAAGCCTTATCCGATGAAGAAAGATTTCAAAAGAGAGTTGAAGAAAGTTGGCAAAAAGTTTTACAAACTATTGAACCTAATGCAGTACAGGCGCTGGTTAAACAAACTTGTACTTTAGTCAATTTTGATGTTGATGAATCTATTGCTTATTTGGGGATAAGGGCTGCTGGTTTATTGAAGATGGCGCAAGGAAAAGCACCACAAATTGAAGAAGCATTTGAGAAGGTTTGGCAGCAAAAAATTAAAGTACAATTTCAAGTCGAAAAAAAAAACAAGTCCCCTAGAATAGAGTCGAATTCTGGCGCGATCGCAAAAAAAAATAATGCAACACTTTCGAACTCTGCCAGTTTTTCGACGCATTCAACCCATGCGATCGCAAAACCAACTTCTGAAGTGAGAGCGAATCTTCTCCCTCAAAACAGTGTTGTTCGGGAAAAAGTAACCTCACCTCAAAAAGCTACTTTTGATTCCGGTCACGCGAAAGTCAAGGAATCGCCTATTTCACAAATTAGAGAAAAAATAGCAACAAAAAAGACAAGCGATCGCACTCCTGCTTCTCCCAGTCATTCCCCACCTCAACCACCATCTCCCGAACCGCAAATAACAGAACCCCATCAAGAAGAAGAAAACGAAACAACATTAGCAGCCCAAGAATTTGCCAGTATATTTGAAGGTGAAGTTTTAGAGTTAGAGCTAGAATTTTTAAGCGATCGCGCTGCCCGTGAAAATAATCCCGAATCTCAAGCAATGCAACCTTCTTCTCAATCGAAACAAACTAAGGTCGCACCTCCTGAAGAAAATCCCAATGATATGCCTTTTTAATCGCAAAGAGCAAACAATTATCATGATTGAAAATAATCAACCTTGTTTAATATTTCTGCAACTTGAGGAATAGAAGCAGAAGCGAGAAAAAGACAGGGATAAACGGCGGTTTGCCAATTGGAATAACTGAAAACTTTACAGCGATCGCGAGTCGAGGAGAACTCAATTTTTAAAGATTGATGGACGATTGCGACAATATCAAAATGTTTTTCGCCGGGTTGGGAATAGAGCGGAAATCCCGATCGCGGACAAATAAACTCAGTGAAAAAATTGCTCGCTTCTCGAATAGCGTCAGCCAAAGAAAGAAATTCAGCCAGCAATCGATCTTTTTCTGTGGCGATCGCCTCACTTTCTGTTGCTAATTCTGCTCGGGCTTGAAATAAGGCGATCGCAACGGTTTCAGGAATCGTTGGAAAATCCGGTAATAATTGCTGCTGATGTTGGCGAAGATAGACAGAAGGAGATGTGAGATAAAGATGAATTTTTAATCCGGTCGTCGGATCTTGCCATTGTTTGAACATTGCCAGCTTTGCGATCTCGCAGTATCTTGTGTTAATTTGTAGCACTTATCGAGATCGCCGCTTTTGGGAACAAGTCCACAGGCGATCGCAAATCGATTAAGACAATTGGCAAAAATCAGATTAAAATCAAGACAGGAGATGCGATCGAGGAACGCGATCGAGGAAAGCAAAAATGGTCAATTTCGGGTGGAACTCAGCCAGCATTCTCGGCCTTTTTTTGGCGGTATCGGGGGCAGGATTATACTTTCTGCGCTCTGTCCGTCCAGAACTGTCGCGAGATTACGATATCTTCTTTTCTGCCGTCGGACTCGCTTGCGGCATTATTCTTTTATTTAATGGCTGGCGACTCGACCCTATTTTGCAGTTCAGTCAGTTTTTACTCGCTGCATCGACTGCATTTTTCGCCTTTGAAACCGTTCGTCTGCGCGGTTTAGCTACCGAACAGGCAAAACGCGGCACCCCCATCGTCGATGACGATCGCCCGGTTAGTCGTTCTTATAAGGCTTATCGAGAACCGGATTATAACGAGATCGAGCCGGAATGGGAAGCACGAGTGAAGCGCCGTCAGTTAAAGGGAAGCCCCGAACGACGTTCTGACTACGAAGAAGAATCCCGACGCAGCCGAGGTAGAAGCCGAGACGATCGCGAACCTCCCAGCAGAAGTCGTCGTCCTTCTCGTCCCTCTCCTCCTCCTTCAACTCCAGATCGAAACCGCGATCGCCCTTCTTCTCGCCCTCCTAAAAACGATCCTTATAACAGTACGAGTCGCTATTCCGATAGCTATGACGAATGGGAAGACGACTGGGAAGAACCAGATAATAGCCAAGATCGCCCCTCCGACTACGACGATCGCCCCTCCCGAGAACGTCCTTCGCGCCGACCTCCCACTAGCGATCGCGATACAGAAACCCCGACGCGATCGCGCAAAGGTTCTTCTCGTCCCACCTCTCCCCCTCGCGGCAATCCCCCTCGCGGAAATCCCTCTCGTCCCTATGAAGACGAAGAACCGGCGACTTATGTCGATTATGTAGACTATAGCGAGGCAAACAACGAGAGTAACGAAGATTTTGAGGATTTTGACCGTTCTGATGAGGGACGCGATGATTTTGAAGATTTCGAGGGTTCTGAGGAAGGCGATCGCTACGATGACCGCAACGATCGCTATGAACCCGATGATGATGAAGAATGGGAAGACGATCGCAAAAAAGGCGAGCGGTTTGATTATTAATCAGTCACCGGTTATCAGTCACCAGTCACCAAGTATCAGTCACCAGTCACCAAGTATCAGTCACCAGTCACCAGTCACCAGTCACCAGTTATCCGTTTGCAGACGATTGTGCAAATTTAACCCCATTTCTATTATTCTGTTGGTTGCGATCGCCGGGTTGGCTGGTTGTGGAGACTCGACACCTCAAATCGGGTCGGTGTCGTTGAACAGTCGCTATAATGACCAAGAACCTGCGATTAGTGGTAACGGTCAATTGTTGGCATTTATTACCAACCGGAATGGGATTTCGCAAATTGCCGTTTATAGTCTGCGACAAAAGCGATTTTTAGATTTACCGGGTGTAAATCGAGGCAATCAAATCGCTGAAAGTCCTAGTCTCAGTCAGACAGGGCGCTATCTGGTTTATTTGGTCAGCGATCGCGGCCGTCCGGCGATCGCTCTTTACGATCGCGCCATCGCTAAAGCCGATATTTTGACCACCTCCTACCGCAATTGGATTCGCAATCCTAAAATTAGTCCAGATGGGCGTTATGTTGTCTTTGAAACCTCCCGTCGGGGTCAATGGGATATTGAAGTATTAGATCGAGGTCCCGATATTGAGTTGGATATTGCCGATGGTGCGCCGTTATTTTAATCGAGATTGAGAAGTTGTGATGAAGCGATCGGTTCAAGGGATTTTTATAGCGATCTCGGCTGTTTTGGCAAGTAGTTGCGGGAGATATCCTCGTGTTTTGAATTTTCCTTACGATGCGGGGGGACGGGGTTTAAATAGTCCCACGGGGGAACTCATGCCTCAAATTAGCGATGCGAATATTGTCTTTGTTAGCGATCGCAATGGTTCCCAAGATATTTATTTATTTGATGCCGATCGCCGTCAATTGGTAGAACTTCCCGGATTGAATTCTTTAAATGCGATCGCCTCAGATCCGTCGATTTCTGAAAATGGTCGTTATATTGCGTTTACGTCCAGTCAATTAGGAATTGCCGATATTTATCTCCACGATCGCGAAACGGGATTAAATCTCAATTTAACCAAAAAGTTACAAGCAGAAGTGCGCCATCCCAGTATTAGCGCTGATGGTTCGGCGATCGCCTTTGAAGCCAATCGTAACGGACAATGGGATATTTTAATCTACGATCGCTTTGGGAAGGCGATCGAGTAAATCACAGATAGGGCATATTTTAGGCTAAAATTTAATTCTTGGGTGTATTATTTACCTTGTAGCGAGTAATGCCGACCTTTGAAATTATCTGCTTGGCCAATTCTGTAAAACATGGCGGACGGTGCATCGCAGGGTTTAAAACCGATGGTTCGGGCTGGCTCAGACCCGTTTCTTCTCAGGCAGATGGGACGCTCCATGAAGAGGATTATACGTTAAGTAATGGCAGAGAACCGCAACTTTTTAATATTCTCAAAATTGAATGCGATCGCCCTCATCCTCGCATCCATCAACCGGAAAATTGGCTCATCAGCGATCGTCAATGGGAATATCTCGGCTGGCCGACGATTCAACAGTTAAACCAACTGTTCAAACCAGAAATTCAAAAGACAACTCGTTGTTTTACATTACTTGGAAACCAAAGCGATCGCATTGAATTAGAAACATTACAAGATTGTCCTGCCTCTACTTCGCTGTGTTTATTAAAACCTCAAAAAATTCACTGGAAAATCTCAACACCTTCCCGAAAAAGAAGATTTCGCGCAGTCTTCCATCTCAACGGAACTCAATATGATTTAGGCATTACCGATCCGCACTGGAAAAGCCAGTTAGAGCAACTGGAGGACGGTAAATATACTTGTCAACAAGTCATTACAGCATTACACTTAGAGAACTTCGATCCCGAAAAGTTTTTATTAACCATTAGTTTAAGCGAACCTTTTCAGCCTTCCCATGATGACCCGCTCTACTGTTTTAAATTGGTCGCTGCGGTGATTAACACTGCTAAGATAAGGAGTTTTCTCGATCGCGACGAAAAGCAAGCCAATACTGAGAATAATTCTCTCTCATTTAATCGCAAACTAGAAATATCTCCTTCTGTTCTTTCTTTACCTATTGAACCTTTCATTTATCAAGCCGTCTATAATTGCTGGCATTCTTATCCAGAAGAAAAGCGATCGCAACAAAAATTGCGTCAAACTTTGCAGGATTTATTAGCACAAACTTTAGAAGACTTTATAGAAAATCTAGAAGAATCTGATATTACTCAAACCGAGTATAATAAACGAATCGAAGCAATTAGAAAAAAATATCCTCAAGCCTATACAAAATGGACGGTTGAAGATGATGAAGAACTTTCTACGCTCTTCCAAGATGAAATGAGTATTCAAGATTTAGCCCAGCATTTTCAGCGACAACCCAGTGCCATTCGATCGCGTCTGAAAAAGCTGAATTTAAGAGAATAATTTGGTCACTTCTGTTTATCCATTTCCCCAATGTTCGTACCACAATTCAAAAACTAATAGCGTCCATAATAACTTCCTACGATCGGCTTTTCCAGTCATGTGTTCTTGTAACAATTGCTGCACGCAATCGACATTAAAAAAGCCTTCACGCTGCAATCTGTCGCGAGATAACATATCTTCAACCAAAGGACGTAAATCTTTAGTAAACCATTTTGCAACCGGCATATTGAACCCTTTCTTGCCACGCTTCATAATCTCTTGGGGCAAGTATTTTCCCATCGCACGACGCAAGATATATTTTGTCGTTAAACCGCGCAGCTTGAGACTGTGGGGCATTTGTGCGGCATATTCTACTAGAGTATGATTGAGTAAAGGAACCCGCACCTCTAAAGAATTGGCCATACTCGCGCGATCGACTTTCGGTAAAATATTTCCTTCCAAATACAATTTTAAATCGCAATAAAGTAACTGGTTTAAGGCTTCTTTCGCTTGAGATTGGCGCTGATGTTCAAAAGCAATCTGATAGGTATCTTTTTCTTGTAATTGCGTCCACGGTTCGAGGAGTTGGCGTTTTTGATCTACGGTAAAAGATCCCAACCATTGATGGTGTCGCATAATAAGCGGAATTCCTCTTCCGGCAATAAAACGCCGCAGTTTGAAATCAATACTGATATTATCAAAAGAAACCGGCAAGCGATCGACAAACCAAGGAATAAGACGATGGCGAACAAATCCTGGTAATAGCCACTCGTAATATTCTACTAATCGATGTGCTTGTAAGGTAGAGTAACCCGCAAATAATTCGTCTCCTCCATCGCCTCCCAAAGCAACTTTAACGTGATGGCGCGTAAATTGGGAGAGTAAAAAAGTCGGAATAATAGAAGAATCTCCTAAAGGTTCGTCGAGAAATTGAGCGAGTTGGGGAACTAAATCTAAGGTTAACTTGGGGGTTAGGGTTAATTCGTAATGTTCGGTTTGTAAATGATGTGCCACTTTACGAGCATATTGAGACTCATCAAAAGAAGGATCGTCAAAACGAATGGAAAAACTTTTGACATTTCCGGGGGAAATTTCTGACATCATGGCCGCGATCGCACTGGAGTCCAAACCCCCACTTAAAAGAACGCCAACGGGAACATCGCTGACCATTTCTTTCCGCACTGCATCTTTGAGAACGCCGATTAATTCTCGTTCGTATTCTTTAACACGCTTGGGCTTAATATTTTCACTACGGGATAAATTAATATCCCAATATTGCCAAATTTTTAACTTTCCTTCGACATAACTTAAAGCATGGCCGGGAGGAAGTTTATAAATGCCTTGAAAGATAGTTCTCGGGGTAGGAATATATTCAAAACTGAGATATTCATTGAGAGCAGCCAGATCGATCGCGCGGGGTAAATTGGGATAAGCAAGAATTGTTTTCAGTTCCGAACCAAAAATTAAGGCATCATCGTGTAAGGTATAATAAAGGGGTTTAATGCCCATGCGATCGCGGCCAATCGTCAATCTTTGTCGCCGTTCGTCCCATAAAGCAAAAGCAAACATCCCATTAAGATATTCTAAGAATTCATCGCCAAATTCTTCATAGGCATGAACTAAAACTTCAGTGTCGGTTGCAGTATAAAATTTATGACCCAAACGAGTTAAAGAAGCAGTCAGTTCTCGATAGTTATAGAGTTCTCCATTAAAAACAACCCAAATCGTTTTAGCTTCATTGTGGATGGGTTGCTGACCGCCATTAAGGTCAATAATGGAAAGACGGCGAGACCCCAAACCGACATTTCCGGATACATAATTTCCCCCTTCATCGGGACCACGATGAATAATGCGTTCGGCCATGCGATCGACTAATTTCGCATTGACCGTTCGACTCGAGTCGGCATAGACAACCCCACAAATTCCACACATCTTAATCAATGAACAATTATCACAAGGTCGGTTAGATATGACGAATTTAATTCGCTATCTCCCGACCTCAATTATCAATGAATAATGGACAATTATCAATTAAAATTTGTAGGATTTTCTTGAGAAGGGGGAATTTATTCTCGATCGCTGGACTCACTTGATGATAAGTGTGCGATCGCTCGTTCTAATTCTGCTAGTTTTAATGTTAAAGCTGCATCCGATCGCACTGTTAAAATTTGCAATACGCGATCGCGCATTTGTTGATGGTGGCGAAGGGTAGTCTCGCGATCGCCTTGTAACCCATAAACGCGATCGTTAATTTGCACCTCGGGTAAATTAAAAAATACGCCACCATCCGTGCGCTGGATACTCTCTTCCCACAGGTCAAAAAGTCGCGCATTTCCAGTTATGGTTCCGACTGCCATATTAAATCCATAAACGTGCAAACTGAGGAAATATTCGCCGCTTAAATTGCCCATTTGATGAATGAGACCGCGATCGACTAATTTTACTTCTCCGGGTTGAAAATCGCATCTTTGGGCAGTATGCAGTACTCCTTTTTCTAAAGTATAAGTGTAATGCTCTGCCTCACCAAAACACTGCACTGCACCCCATTCTGTCAAACCGTGGTCATGAATAGCACTATAATCGCGATCGCGCCAAGACATCACCATAATTTCAAAAAAACCGCCATCGTAAACCAATTTACGACCGTAACAATCCTCAATGGGATGTTCAAAATCAGCCCAAGGTAATAAATCTTGAGGATTCACATGAGAAGCAAGAATGCAATCGCGAATTGTTTCGGGAGTGAGTTGAATTTGACGGTGAATGCGATCGATCAGCGATTGTAAAGAAGCTGGAAAACACTGCGTTTTCAAGGAAGAACTCGAACGAGCAATAGCTTGAACCATTGAAAGACTCCTCTATCAATTGATAATTAGTAATTGAGGTCGTTCGCTTTAGGGTTCCCAATAGGAAGCAGAGATGGCGAATCATATAGATATAATCGACCTTTTGAAATTGATTAAGCAAGATCGGGTTGGTGAGGGAGAATATCGGGTAAAATTAACTGCATGATTGCCATATCGTGCCAATTGCCATTAAGATAACCAATTTCTTTTTGAATTCCGACCAATTCAAAACCAAATTTTTGATGAAATTCAATACTTTTTTGATTGCAAGCGAGAATTTTAGCAACAACGTGATGGTAACCAAATTCTTTAACTTGTTGCAAAAGAACGTTTTGTAATTGTTTACCATGTCCTCGACCCGTTTCGGAGAGAGAAAGGTAAATCGAAGTTTCACAACAAACGCGATAACCCGATCGCTCGCTATAGCTTTTGATAATGCCCCAGCCAATAGTGCGATCGCTCTTCTGAGCAATGAGAATTGTCTCGCGATCGCCAAACTTTTCCACCAGCGATCGCACTCTTTCAGGACTAAAAAACTCAGTATCCATTGTGGTATTTTTGGCCGCGATCGATTCATTATAGATAGAAGCGATCGCGGGAAAATCGTCAAAATTGTAAGGGCGAATCAAAAATGTATCGATTTCCCTCGGAGTAAGTTCTAAAGTAGTCCTCATGGGCAAAAAAGTTCATTTCACCAACAATCAAATATTAAACCCAGAAGCTGAAAAAAGGGATTGACTCCCCCGAGGAAAAATACAGGCAATTTTCAGCTTGCTCTCAGGGTAATTCTAGGGCTTTCTTGGGGACGCTGGGCAAACTCCTGCAACCATGCAAACAAGCGATCCATAACCGGTTGACCCGTTAAGAGTTCCAAACGCGCAAAGCCGCCAATATTACCAGCATTGATTTCGCTGATGCGCCACGTTCCCGTTTCATCCATGAGGAAATCATAGCCGAGAGTATGCAGTCCTCGCTCGTGATAGGCTTCTACCGTCGCTGCGATCGCTTCTTTTTCCTCCGAGGTAATTTCCGCTAAAAAACACTCTCCATCCCCACTAACATTATTAATCCAATGTCCGCTTGCAGAGCGACGAATATAGGCTCCGTAGATTTCCCCATCGACGACAACAATGCGCTTATCGCCTGCGTCCACGCGAGATAAATATTGCATTAAAATTAAGGGATCGTCAGGCAATTTTTGCATATACTTCATCACATCGGCAAAATCGCTAAATTCTCGTACTCCTGCGAGAAAATTATCAACCTGAAATTTTCCTGCTTGATATTCAACTTTAAAGACTCCACGTCCACCGCAACTATTAGCTTGTTTGGCCACAATGACATTATTTTGAGTGAAAAAATTAAGGGCTTCTTGCCATTCGGCTGTAATAATAGTAGCGGGAATAAAAGGCTCAGCAACTTTCAGTAAAAAGTCAGCTTGAATTTGCTCTTTTTTGGCAGTGGGACTATTGACAAACTTAACAAATTGCTCCCAATTTTGTAGTTGATCTAAATAACCGGGTGGAAAAGGTTTCAATGTTCGACAAAAAATCAGATCGATTTCTGCTAAAGAGATAGGATGATGAGCAAAATCGCCTAATTTGATGAATCTTTCGTAAGCAAGTTTGCCGCTAACAGTCGCAACTTGAATTTGGGGAGATTGGGGAGGATTAGCAAAGATGCGATCGCTCGGGATATGAAAAAAGTCGATCTGTTCCTTTTCAGAAAGGCGCTGATAAAAAGTCGGTACATCTAAAGGTGGGCGATCGTATCGCGTTGGATCGCAAATTGCAAGAAGTTTCATAATTTAGTTATTGGTTATTGATTATTTAAGTTGCCATACTCGAACTCTCTCCTGAAACTGCTATTTCTTCTGTAGGCATTTCTTTCATTTGTTTGCTTAAATTCGTGATAAAAACTCCAGTCATAATGATACAAAAAGCAATTGCTTGAATCCAAGAAGGTCTTTCACCATTGAGAATAAAAGCAAATGTTACGCCAAATACGGGAGATAGGATCGTCCATTTGCCAACGGTTTTAGAGTCCAGTTTTTCAAGGGCAAAATACCACATAAATTGAGCAAGAACGATAATGACAACGGCGTAAATTGACATGGCAATCCAGAGTTGTCCGGCAAAGGCTTCTCCGAAATGGGACGGGCCGAACAAAATGCTCACGACAATTAAAAAGACCGTAGAAGAAATAAAGTTACGGCTAAACACAATCACTCGCAAATTATTCTTCTTAGAGAGCATCAACTTGCCGATTAAAGAAGTTGTTGCATAGCATAATGTCGAACCGAGAATTAATAGATCCCCTCGATTGATCTGAAAATTGTTACTAATTAAAACAATGGCTAAAATACCAGCGATGATAAAGGAAAAACCGACCCATTCCCATTTTTGTATGCGTTTACCCAAAATTATCGCACCGACCAAAGCATAGAGAACCGGTCCAAAACGTCCCAGCAATACGGCATTGGTGACGGTGGTATCTCTCAACCCTAAAAAGATGAGGGCGGAGAGTAATGCCGCCAAACAACCATTCACCGAGAGTCCGATCCATGTCTTGGTATCAAGCGATCGCAAGTCCTCCAGAATAGGAGCAAAACCAAACCATGCCAGTACGGTTAAAGCGGCACAAAGGTTGCCGACAAATAACACATTACAAAAAGAAATCGGTGTTTCCATGCCACCGCTTAAGCGGGTTGCATTGACAACCAAAAAAGCAATTAAGGAAGGGCGCAATGCGGCCAATGCGCGGGAGATGACGAGTAATGCTTTCGGGTTAGCTTGACTGAGGACGGATTGAAGCATATTTGGAGAGAAACAAAAGGAAGCAGAGGTGTCGGGACGTTGCAAGTAACGTCCCTAAACTGAATTAAATTAACTCGTAAGTTTGCGGATCGGCTTGGAGAATGAACATATCGCCGCGTTGGATGACTTCTCCGGTAATGCGGAGGGGATCGGCGACTTTATCGAGGACGCGATCGCCAACGGACATGCCTTCGCGATCGGCGAGGACAAAATAGAGGTTATCTCCTTCGTTTTCGACGATGAATACAGGCGGAACACCGCCGCTAATACAGCGAATGGCACAACCGCGATGGATGTGAGTGCGACCGGGTTTCATGACTCCCGGATAGCACTTGCTATCGACAATTTCCCCCACGAGGGAAAATTCTCCCAAAGAGCGCTCGCGATCGATTTCCGGTACGTTGGCGGGTTCTTCCACGGGTTTGGCCGCAAGAGAGGCAATTCCGGTTAAAGTATTGCGATTGAAAGGAATGCCCGTTAATTCAATCCATTTCCCTTCCTGTTCGAGAATGGACGCTCTAGGAGCGGTTTTACCGCCTCCCATGAGTAGATAGCGGGAATAGTTAGCGGATTCCCGGGTATCCCCCGATCGCGGTACGAGAAGATGGGGAACAGGTTGCGTTTCCAGTAACCCGATAATCTTTTGTCGTCCGATGGAACGACCGTTATTAAAATGGGTGTGAATGCCGGGCAGGATAAATGCCAAAGCGATCGCGATCGCCACCACTAACGGCACAAACCAAAGCAAGTGGCGCATGAATCCGGCGGGGATTTTACCGTAATTGACGTAGAATTCATCCTTTGAACGCTGATTAGTCATTGGCCACCTCCAGAGAAATTAAAGCGGGAGAAACGGGAGTTCCGGCGGGATGGGGGATGGTTCCCACGAAGATGCGATCGCCTTCCAAACGAATATCAAAGGTGGGAACTTTTTCTGTGAAAGGAGGAGGAGAAGCCCCACAATCAGGCAAATATTGATAGCCATGCCAAGGACAAGTAATACAACCATCGATGATTTTGCCTTCCCCTAAGGGTCCGTTTTGATGCTGACAAACGCTAGAGACCGCCGATAATTTGCCGTCGTATTTGAACACGGCAACTCTTTCACCGCCAATGGTGACGACTTTGGCGCGATTTTCCACAATTTCGCCAATATTGCCGATTTCCACAAAATCATCGTTGCTTTGGGTGGCTAAATCGTTGCGATCTTGCTGCATTTCTCGCCAACCCGTGAAAAGGTGAATGCCGACGATCCAAATTAAGCCGATACCGACAGCGATCGCGATAAATGGATGGCGATGGGATTGTAACGCACCAATAACCACATGACCCACCAGCAGGGCATAAGCCGCATAAACCCCCATGTGCAGGGCTTTCCAAACTGGGGCAGTTAAATTCACCAACCAAAAATCGTGACTGGTTGCTGCCATGAAGAAGAAAATAATTAACGCACCCACCCCCAAGATTTCAAACGGAAAGCGCATGAAAGAAGAAAAATGGAGATTGCTAACAAACAAACTCACAATGGGCGGGTCGATATTGCCAAAATCGTGATACCAAGTTCGGGCGACCCGAGCGTGATTTAAGGCAAGGAAAAACATCATGACCCCCATATGCCGCCGATTGAACAGCAAGGGATAAAACTTGGCACTCAAACGCGAAAGAGGACCAATGGATAAGATAACGTGGAGTAAAATAAAGGCGGCGGAACCGTAGGCACGAATTCGCAATCCTCGCGCATCAATCGAAGGATCGATTTGATTGGCGAGATGCTGGAATAAGAAGATATACAGAGCAACGGTTCCCAGCAAGATCGCATCGTAAATAATTTTCTGGCGATTCCATTGAATCGACTTGTAGTTAACGCTCATTAGAATGGGTAATCGGTAATCGGTAATTGCGAATTGAAATTAACCCTTCAGCAAATCGGCGGGAAGGGCAAAAGCCGCCACTAATTCTTGTTGAACTTGATTGTAGAGAACTAAATACCCTTCACTTCCTCTCACTTCATCGGGGAGTGAAAATTGGCGGCGGGAGACTCCCGATAAACTACCAAGGAGTAGTGCTTCTGCCTCCAATTCTTCGGGGGCTGAATCGGTTGTTTCCCAATACAACAAGAGATCGGGACGCAGAATCGGGGCGGTGGGTTGAATGTCTAGTATGAGGCGATCGCGATCGTCGAAGCCGGTTTCCACCTTTAAGGTGATTCCCTTGTCGGAAAGCTCGGTGCTGGCGATCGTCTCTGCGATGGGAGTCACAGCAAAACCCGCTCGTTCTAATAGTTCTACGGGGGCGGGAGTACTGGTGGAAATATAGCTCGGACGCAGGGCAATCCCAGCGATAAAGCATAAAGGTAACAAGATGACCAATACAGAAAAAGTAAAGAAATGGGTTTGACGGCGAGAGAGTATCATCTCTAAATCGGTGATAGGTAATTGTGAATTATTAAAGTGCGTGTTTGGAAGCAGTCTTGCGGTGGGCGTTGCGTTCGCTGGGGTGGGCTTTGCCGCGTACTAGGCGCAGGAAAAACAACGGCCATAGCGCCGTGACTCCCGGTACGATTAAAATGCGAAAGCCGATCGCTAAATCGGTAATCACGGCTTGCAGGCGATCGAGAAAAGACGGTGCGCGATCGCCTTCAGGGGCAACATTCCAACTCCGAAAGCTGCCAAAAAATGATTTCACAGCCGGATCGACGCGGGGAATGAGAAAAAGAACAAAAAGAATTGCAAAAACAAAACCGGCAAAGACATAGGCACGGATGAGATTCAGTACCCATTCAACAACGGTAATGGCGGTATCATTCATTATTAAGATCCAAATCTGACATCAAAAAAGATGTTAAGCATCGCGATCGCGAGAAATCCTGTCAGATCGGTTCAAACTCACTCAAACAAAACGGACTATTTAGGATTCTCTCGAACGGATTGCCCAAATTATACACGGTTGCATCTGAATGCTGGCTGAGGAACACCAGAAAAATTGCTGACTGCAAATCTAAGGACGATCGAATGATAAAAAGGACGGAATGCTAATGTGGGTCGGTGTGTGGTCAAGAGGAAATGGAGTGATTGGAAACACTTGTGGGTGGATCAATACAAAGAAACTCGATTGTAAATGAACTTCCTTGACTCAGTTTGCTTTGGACAGTGAGATAAGCACGGTGATGATGAGCGATCGCTTCTTTTGTGGGGACGTGACAAGTCTTTTTCCTCGATGCAATAACTTTCCTTATTGCTGCAATTTTAATCGTTACCGTACCTAGAAAACTCATCATTCCCTACAACTAACAGGAGATGAGAACTATTAGGAGAACCTTGCAAGATGTTCGCATGGGAACGATTTGTTTCTGCCGCGATCCTCTGATTTAATATGCCTTGTTTATGCCGCTTGTTACCACGATCGCTGGAGTCGCAATTTTAGTCAATACGGTGGGTTACGTCCAAGGGATTCTCGAGTTGGTGAATTGTCTCAACCAACGGTATTTGCATGCAAAATTGCACAAGGTCATGCGATCGCGCTTTTGGATGAGTTGGATGAGATATTCGATCCGCAACCGCGAAATGAGGTAGTGACGGACATTCACCGTTTTACTAACAATTACAAATTGGTGCCGGCGATCGTCACTTATTGTTCAACGACGAGCGACATCTCGCGGTAAAGTTTTCTGGCGAGAACCATTGCTATTTGGCAAACCGGGAATTCCTTCCTCTTCCAATGCTAATTGCTCCGCAATATCTCCCGGCAACCCGATCGCTTCTTCTATGATTTCTCGTTCTGGTAAATCCATTTCGACATCATTAATCACCGCCCCTAAAATCGGCATTTCCGCCTCTACCATTTGTTCGAGGGTACTGCCCACCAATTTCCCCTCACTCACTCCCGGTCGCGTCACCACTACCATGCCATCCGTCAGAGGTTGCAGCAAAAGCGCATCATTACAACTGGTTAAAGAAGCCGTATCCAAAATGACAAAATCAAAACGTTGGCGAGCATCTTCAAGAAGGCGGCGCAACTCGCTCGACTCCACGATCGCCGCCGCCTTACGTTGAGGACCGGCACTGGGGACGAGATAGAGGTTTTCGACCTTTGGAACCAAATTAACGCACTCATTGTGAGACCCATAATAAGCCAGAGGTTCCGCTTGAGCATCGGGATCCCCTTGCAAATTAACCGAAGGCGAATTAGACGGCGATCGCAAATCTGCTTCAATTAATAACGTGCGCTTACCCGCATAAGCCGCCGCGATCGCCAAATTATAAGCCGTCGTACTTTTTCCTTCTGCCCGTCCCACACTCGTCACTAAAATCGTTTTCGTATTTTTGGGAGCAAAACGACGGATATTGCTGCGGAAGCGTTCGTAAGCATCCAAATAATTGATATTTTCCTCCAACAATAACGCCAAGATATCCTCATCTTCCGGCTCAAATAACAGGGGAAGTTCCCCTAAAACCGTAATTTCCCGTTCGTTTAAAAGCGATCGCAATTCTTGGGCAGTATATAAAATCGGATCGAAGAAAGACAATACCAAAATAATCCCCGTACCAACAATTCCCCCACCAATAATACCGACAGCGACAATAATCACAGGACTGAGCGGTCCACCCGGTTCTTCTTTTGGAGCTTTGGCGATCGCGGGTTGAGCGATCGCCAAACTCCCTACCGCTTCAACTTCTGCCGATCGCGCATCCACCAACCGCGCCTCAATGCTGTCGTGAAACTGTTTCCGCAGTTGCAATTGCTGTTGCAAATTCTCTTGTTCGAGTTGTTTGGTGGGATAGCGTTCGTAACTTTGGCGCAATTCTCGTTCGGTATCGCGCACGGCGGAAAGTTGGCCTTCTAGAGTATCCCGTTGTGCTTTTAGTTGTACCAATTGCGTGGCCAGTTGTTGGCGAATAGCATCCAAACCGCTAGCTTTACGAATCTCTACCGGCGCAACCTCAAAAACATTATCATTGCCAATGACTTCATAAGCACGTTCCGTCAATTGGTTATCATAAGTGTCTTTTTGTTGTAATAATTCTGCAAGAAGAGGATGTTCGGGACGGTAATCTTTAGAGAGGGTCTCGATTTCAGTTTCTGCTTGCAGGAGTTGAGCGCGGAGGCGGGCAATAATGGGATCGCTACTCAGGGCTAGGGAAACGGAAGCCTCTGCCGGAGTTAAACCCAACTGATCTTGCAGGCTCTGGAGTTGAGCGATAACGCCCTCTAATTGAATTTTTAACTGGCGTTGCTGTTGTTCGCTGAGACTGATACCCGAGAACAGAGTTCCATCTTGAGCGGCAATTAAGTCCCCCCCTTCGCGACGCATAAAATCATAAAATTCTCGTTCTGCCTCTTTTAAATCGACTCGGGCTTCTAATTCTCGTTTGATCAGGGCTTCGATTTGCGATCGCAGCATTGCCGTGTTAAAGAGACGACTTTGCTCTACCATTTCTGTCAGCAACAAATTTAAAGTTTGTTCGGACTTTTCTTTATCCGTCTCTTTGTATTCCACCCGAATCACTTGCGGTTCGTCTTCTTCAGGAAATTTAATTTTAATATTTTTGAACATTTTCCGAGGATCTCTGATTCTCGCCTCTTGGGCAACACTAATCAGAACGCGATCGGCGAGCAAAATATCCGGACTAACAGACGCTCTTCCCTGCTCGAATAAATTCTGTCCGGTGCTGGTGGCTGTCGGTGGAGGGGGTGCGTATTTGAGCAGCCCGACGGCTTTGTACTCTGTTGGTGGAGGCTCCGGAGGAGGGAGAACGGCAACGACACCCGCAACGACCACCACCGCGACCCCCGCGACGATACCGATGGTTTTATTCTTTCCTAAACTAATTTGAAACCGCTTGACGAGGGGAGAAGTCATTTCAGTGAACCGTGAACAATTACTGGAAGGTTTTAGGCTGAAGCTGATAGCCAATCAATCAAGATAGGGGAGGCTTGAAAATTCTTGGGGTCATCGTCAAAAAACATGGGCGATCGCTATCCTTAACTATAACAACCGTCTCGTTAGAGTTTCCCTATGATAAAACTACAAATTCAGAGAACTTGTCATTTTTTACAATACTTGCTATAATAGGAAATTGCGACCCCTTTTGGAGAGGTGGCCGAGTGGTTGAAGGCGCAGCACTGGAAATGCTGTTAGGCGGCAACGTCTACGAGGGTTCGAATCCCTCCCTCTCCGTTTTTTCGGTTATCAGTTATCAGTGAACAGTGATGGAGAAAAACTAACACTGTTTTCCTAAATATTTATTGATTTCTGTAATAGAAGTTTTCATTGCTATATCATTTTGTGTTATGTTTGTAGCATTGTTGAATTTGAGAATTAAGACCATGAAGTTTAAAGAGATCGCACCCCAACAATACTAGAAACAGCGTTCCCTCAAGAAAGCAACGCTAGATATAGGGTGTAGGGAAAAATCAAGAAAATTCGATCGCAATTTTTGCAGTCGAGGACTTAGCATAGAGGGGTGATTGAACTGTACTCTCCCTTAGATTCTTTGAAGTCGGGTCGCTGGTTTAAACTAATCTGCGGAGCTAGTTTTCAACATCTCCCGGCGATACGCTCTCTCGCTTTAGCCTATACCTTAGCGGGAACTGATTGTATCGATGTAGCAGCAGATCCGGCAGTCATTGGGGCCGCTAAAGAAGCCATTGCGATCGCCCGAAAAATTACTGATGCAGTGAAAACCAGTCACCAGTCACCAGTCACCAGTCACCAGTCACCAGTTCTGGATTCTTTCTCAGTGCCTTGGCTGATGGTCAGTCTCAATGATGCTGAAGATCCTCACTTCCGCAAAGCAGAATTTGATGCAACTCAATGTCCGTCAAACTGTCCCGCACCCTGCGAGAAAGTTTGCCCCACCGATGCGATCGCCTTTACGGAAATTGCTTCGGGGGTGATTGACGCACGCTGCTACGGTTGCGGTCGCTGTTTGTCTGCCTGTCCTGAAGACTTGATTTTCGCCAAATCTCGCGTCTCGACTCCCGAAACTGTCGCACCGTTGGTGTTGCAACAGGGAATCGATGCAATCGAAATTCACACTCATGCGGGGAATTTCGAGGCTTTTCAACGACTGTGGAAAGCGATCGCCCCGCACTGCGATCGCTTGAAAATTCTCTCGATTAGCTGTCCGGATAGTCCCGATCTACTCGATTATCTCCAGTCCTTGTACGCATTAATTTCGCCTTTACCCTGTCCCTTAATTTGGCAAACCGACGGTCGCCCCATGAGCGGCGATCTGGGGAAGAGTACCACCCATGCAGCCGTTAAACTCGCGCAAAAAGTCCTCAAATCGAGACTTCCGGGTTATATCCAACTCGCAGGGGGAACGAATCAACACACTGTATCCGTATTGAAAAAAAACGGGCTTCTCGGTGTTGTCGCTGGTGTCGCTTATGGAAGCTACGTCCGCAAACAACTCACTCCTCTCCTCGATCGCCTCGAAGCGCAAAGTTTGGCTGATGGCAGAAAACCCCACCTTGAATATTATCCCGATCTGTTGTCGCAAACCGTTGCGATCGCTCGCGAACCCATCTTGCAAATCAAACCACTTTTTTCAATGAACAATAAACAATACCGACTGCTTTAAGCAGAGGTCTGAAATCGAGAATATTTTTCTTTGCTTCTCTCTTATCAATTTTCTGAATTGGTTATGACAAATCTCAATAGCGATACTCCCTACGGGAACGCAAGCGAACGCCTTTTAACCAAAACAAATTTATCGTCTTCTCCAGACTCTACCGTGTTTAACCCAACTCAACCCGAAGGAAACCCCAAAACCAGAACAGAAATTACCGACGATCTCGATCGCCTTCTCGATATCCTCCCCCCCACCATTCGCACGGCATTAGAAAATCATGCCCATAAAGACAAAGCGATCGAAGTGGTTTTGGATTTGGGACGCTTGCCGGAAGTCCGCTTCCCCAACGATGCGGAATATCTGAGTCAAGCCCTCATTACCAAAGAGGATTTGCAGTATAGCATCGACCGGGTAGGGCATTTTAGCGGCGACAACCGGGCAGGAATCGAACGCACCTTGCACCGCATTAGTGCCATTCGCAACCGTCAAGGAACTATCATCGGGCTAACCTGTCGCGTGGGACGGGCGGTATTCGGAACGATCGGACTGATTCGGGATCTCGTGGAAACGGGACAATCGATCTTACTGTTAGGTCGTCCGGGAGTGGGAAAAACAACAGCTTTACGGGAAATTACCCGCATTATCGCCGATGAGTTAAAAAAACGGGTAGTGATTATCGATACTTCTAATGAAATTGCTGGCGATGGGGATATTCCTCATCCCGCGATCGGCCGCGCCCGTCGGATGCAGGTGGCCAAACCGGAATTACAGCATCAGGTGATGATCGAGGCAGTGGAAAATCACACCCCAGAAGTCATCGTTATTGACGAGATCGGGACAGAATTGGAGGCTTTAGCGGCGCGAACAATTGCCGAGCGCGGGGTTCAATTAGTAGGAACAGCCCACGGCAATCGCATCGAAAATTTGATTAAGAATCCCACCTTAGCCGATTTAATTGGAGGCATTCAAGCCGTGACTTTGGGGGATGACGAAGCGCGGCGCAGGGGGTCGCAAAAGACGGTTTTAGAGCGCAAAGCACCGCCGACTTTTGAAATTGCCGTGGAGATGCAAGAGCGCTATCGATGGACCGTCCACCCTGATGTTGCCGATACAGTCGATCTCTTGTTGCGGGGACGAGAACCCTTGCCGGAAGAGCGAACTTTCGATGAAAGCGGAGAACTCAAAATCGTACAAAATTCTGCGCCCCAGCCTTTTTATGTGGTGAAGTCGTCGCAAGATACCATCTCCCCTGGCTCCCCTTCTAAAGGGGGGAAAACAACGGGGGATGGAGGATGGCGGGCTTCGGGGCGAATGCGTCCTTTGCCCAATATTGCCCCACAAGAGCCAGTTTCAGATTTTGAACGAATGCTGGCCCGGTCTTGGCCGCTAGACGATGGCAAAGAAAAACTGGGACTGTCTCCCAATGGGGAAGATTTGCCCTTATCTGTCTATCCTTACGGCATCGGCCGATCGCAATTGGAGCAGGCGATCGAGGTACTAAAGCTACCCGTGATGCTCACCAAGGATATGAATAGCGCCGATGCTGTTTTGGCCTTGCGATCGCAGATTAAAAACCATTCCAAGTTGCGACAAATTACCAAAGCGCGACAAATTCCCGTTCATGCGGTCAAATCCAACACCATTCCCCAAATTAGCAAGGCTCTGCGCCGAGCTTTGGGATTGGAAGATCTAGGGAGTTCTGATGCGGTAGATCTGCGATTATTTAGTTCTAATGGCAGCGATGACGAACTCGAGGCATTAGAAGAAGCGCGGTTAGCTGTGGAAAATATCGTTATTCCCAAAGGACAACCCGTAGAATTGTTGCCGCGATCGCCCAAGGTTCGCAAGATGCAGCACGAATTAGTGGAGCATTATCGCCTCCAGTCCGATAGTTTTGGAGACGAACCCAATCGCAGATTGCGAATTTATCCGGCATAACCTTATGTCGATACTGGGGAGATGAGAGGGAGCAATGCGATCGCATTGCTCCTTCTCACTGGCTACAAAAGATTTTCAAATCGATTTGGGATTGAGATGCTCTTACTCTGACAACGAGAAATGAGTTCTTGACCCTCCCCGCTCTAAAGAGACGGGGATTCGGAAGTAGTCCAATAATGGACTCTTACAGGCGTAGTCAAAGCGCCACTACTGACTCCTTTAAGATAGAATCCTAAAGTTGCCGCTACTTCTCTTGCTTGGTTGGATATGCGGAGGAAACCTCCGCATCCCCCAAGCGCTTTTTTGAGGATATTCGCACTGCCATTAGCATCGGCATTAATCAAAAAACCATTTTGAGTACGATACAATCCACGCTTGACTCGCTTTCCTGACGCTTTCCAGCTTTCGGGTTTTGCACCGAATGTCGGCAAGAAATCATCATCTAAAAACGACGCTTGCGAGGTGTAACTCTCCTCGGTTTCAACGAACTCTATCCCGTGAAGTTCGCACAATTGCTTGATGCGGTCTTTGAGTTTTGCCGTGGGAATTTGTACGAACTTCTGGTTATTTTTCGCACCGATATCGATGCCATCTTTTTGCCCTTTATTCCAGCCAAAAACAATACGACCAATCCCATTTTCTAAGCAATGATTGATGACCAATTTTGCAGCTTTGTTGACGGCATCTCTCATTTGTCGATTGCGTTTTTCCGTGATACGAGATAGACGCTTTGACCAGAATCCGTGAGGCTTACCCTCCTTAATTGTGGCAATCTGCTTATTATAAAATTGGTTAACGGATTTTAGATGTTTTCCATCAATGATAAAACTTGTTCCCACATTCGTCACGCAGGTCAACCAGTTATCTAAGCCATGATCGATACCCAAAACTTTGTTTTTGTGTAGAGACGTAGCACTGCTACGTCCGTACATTTGTTGCGGTTCTAATTTGTAGACCCATTCAACATAAAAGCAACCATTACGAGGCAGAATCCGAATTTCTCGAATCTTTTTGAAGTCAAGATTAGTGGGAAATGGCAACAGGAACGAATCAACTCCAAATGCTGCTTTTACCTTTAAACCGAGGGGGATTCTGACATTTTCACTCTTCAGTCTTAGCGCTTGCTTAGGATAGGTAATTACCCCTAAGCCTCCCTTTTTCCGGTAGTTTGGCAAGCGGGGATGGTTTTCTAGTTCTCCATTATAGTATTTTTTACAAAGCTCCTTGTAGGACTTGAAAGACTCGGCAATTCCTCTTAAGGTTTGTTGGGCAGCTTGGGCAAAGAGAAACCTAAAGTTTTCGTTTGACTTTAACTCTTTTTCAAGGTCATATTTCCCCGTGACATAACCTTTCTTGAAGTACCATTGACGAGCGAGATATATTCCACAATTAATCAGCTTATTGGCTGTTGTACACAGATACTCTAAAAAGGGTAAGCATTTAGCGTCTTTGATTAAATTTTGTTGGCAGCCATACATGATTTATCACCTCCTTTTTCAGGATAGCAAATTTACTGCTTTTTGTTAACGAGAAATTGGATTATACGAGCGGCTAAAGCCGCCGTGTCGATTTTCTACCCCGCTCTAAAGAGACGGGGCTATCAATCTCCCGTTTTTTCTCGTATGATATTTTGATTAAATGCGAAAGTCGGGTTGTCTAATTTGCTCTGTATCCTTTTGGTGTCATCCCTGTAAATTGCCGAAATCTTTTGCTGAGATGACTGTGGCTGTTGAATCCACACTCCAAAGCAATGTTGGTAATCGATTGGTCTGTTTGTTTTAACAACTGCTTTGCGCGTTCTAGCCGTTGCTGAATTAAATACTGGTAGGGAGAGATATGTAGGGACTGTTTGAATAAACGACTGAAATGAAATTGACTCATATCGAGCAATTGAGCTAGGTCTTCAAGTTTGATCTCTCGATCTAAATGTGCATCGATGTAATCTAAAACTTGTAGCAGTTGACGTTGAGGTAAGCCACCCTCATAAATTGGTAACTGCGGTTGAGTTGTCGCGTGTTGCTTGAGTAAATTCACTGCCAAAATGTTAGCCAGCGAATCAATGTAAAGTCTGCTGCTTGCAGATTCTTGCTGAAGTTCGGTGAGAAACATCATGGCGATCGCTTCAATCTGTGGGTTACGAGTTTGAAACTCGGGTTGTAATTCTAGGCGATCGCAATCTTGTTTTACGGTTTCTCGGGCAACGCTTTGTAGAAACTGAGATGCAAGCCGAATTTGCAAGTAATTTTCATCATTCTCCCAACGAGCAAAAAGCGTCATATTTGCGGGGGTAATCGAAAAGTCTCCTTGACTATATAGTCCAGTATGGGTCTTGCCGTCCTGAACCTGCAAATAGCGAACCGGACGCGGAACAAGGGTCATAGAAATTACATGCTCTTTCTCGAAATGACAACTTCCTTCTCCAACAGGATTTTGGGATTGTTTGAATTGAATGTTCTCCCAGCAATTTGTTTGACTGGGCAATGGGGATAAGCAATTTGTTTCAACCTGTTGGCGAGCAGGATTGTTCATAATGCAAGTTAGGTATCTCTCCTGCCCATTATATTAAACGCTTCTCAGCTTTGAGCTAAAAATTCTGGGAGGGACTGTATCCGTTATTGTGTTTGAGTTGTGGGGAATTCCAGTATGAAGCTAAAAAGCGATCGCAAGATCGTGATAGTAACGCAAGAATCAGATAGTTGAGTCTCAAGCATTTTCCTAAGCTAAAAGTGTAATCGTTCAGGAGAAAACAAGGAAAATGAAATTACTGATTTTTGGTGCAACTGGAAGTATCGGTCGCCAGCTTGTCGAACAGGCACTCGAACAAGGACATCTCGTAACGGCATTTACCCGCAATCCTGCCAATATCGAGATCGAGCATACCAATTTAAAGGTAGCTCGGGGAGATGTCATGGATCTCACGGCTGTGGAAAAAGCAGTACAAGGTCAAGAAGCTGTCGTTTGCGTCCTCGGATCCGGTCAGAAACTAACAGGAACGATCCGTTCGGAAGGGACGCGACAGATTATCCATGCGATGGAGAAAACAGGTGTCCGACGCTTTATTTGTCAATCAACGCTTGGGGCTGGAGATAGCTGGGGAAGCCTGAATTTCTTTTGGAAATACATCATGTTTGGCTTCCTCTTGCGAGAGGTCTTTGCCGATCACCAAAAGCAAGAGCATGATGTTAAGCAAAGTCGTTTAAATTGGACGATCGTTCGTCCGGGAGCCTTCATCGATGGAGAGCGAACGGGTCAGTACCGACACGGCTTTCCGGGTACCGATAAAACATCAAAACTGAAAATTTCTCGCGCTGATGTGGCTGACTTCATCTTGAAGCAACTACGGAATGATGTGTATTTGGGCAAGACTCCAAGTTTATCTTATTAAACCTAGTTCCACTGACAACAATTTACTGGAGATATTATGACGATTGTTCAAAATTTGCGCTTGCCTTTAATTCTGTTTGCCGCGATCGGTAGCGCTTTGAGTGCGGGTATTTTCTTTGCCTTTTCAACCTTTGTCATGCAGGCTCTGGCTCAGCAACCCTCCGCACCGGGTATTGCGACCATGCAATCTATTAATATTACGGTAATTAACCCGTGGTTTATGGCAGCATTTTTCGGACCGGCTTTGGCTTGTATTGTTTTGATGATTTCCTTATTATTGCAGTGGCATCAACCCAGTGCTATCTATTTGCTGATAGGAAGTTTGTTGTATCTAATCGGTACTATTGGCGTAACAGTAGCGGGCAATATTCCTCTCAATGATGCTCTTGCAATTGTCTCACCTAATAGCGCTGAAGGTACAACGCTATGGGTAAAATATCTAACGGATTGGACATTCTGGAATCACGTTCGGACAGCCGCAGCATTCTTGGCAGCAACACTGTTTGCAATCTCGCTTTGCGAGCGAACATCTTAGTTACTCAGTGTCTATCTTTCCTAATAATAATATACTTCGCGATCGCATCAAGAAATCGCGAAGTTATCTATTGTAAAAATAGTGCTTAAGGCAAAGTTATTATGCGGGAACGGCCAAGCCATTGAGAAGGGTTTTTGCCCATGCCAAACCTAAAACCTCGTCATTGTGTCCCGTAGAAGCCAAGTGATTCAAGATATATTGTTGGCGATCGTGGGCGAGGTTGTCCAAACTGCCAATATGAATAAAACTTTTGGGAATGCGATCGTTTTCAAACGAATACTGACCGACGTGATAATGTTCGAGATGGTTGCGATCGATCCAGAATCCCCACCCTTTTTCCGCATCGTTAAGTTGGGCGAGGAAATCAAAGCTCGTTTTGAGATTCATCTTCTTTCTCCTAATTTATTCGCTGCTCTTATTATGTTAGGAGTTGCAGACGAATACACGCCAGATTCACGTTTATTTGTTTCTTGTTATTTTTGTTGAGATTTCTTGATGATTTGTAATGCAGCAAACAATAAGCAAGTATTGGTTAGACCAGAAATAACAGTTACTTTCACTCTCTATTGATAACTGATAACTGTTCACTGCTCGGGTTCTGCTTCAGGAAAGCGAATGATATCTTCATCCCCTAAAAACTCGCCATTTTGTACCTCAATCATCACCAAAGGAATGACCCCGGGATTTTCAACTCGGTGCTTAACATTCATGGGAACATAAGTTGATTGCTTTTGCATTAATAGCGTTTCTGTCCCATCGCAAATCAATTTTGCTGTTCCAGCGACGACGATCCAATGTTCGCTGCGATGATAGTGCATTTGCGTGCTGATGTGATGTTTGGGTTTGACCTCAATACGATTGATACGATAGCGGGGTCCCTCTTCTAACACCGTCACCATTCCCCACGGTCGCTGTTCGACTCGAATTCCGGCTTGAATTTCATGGGCTTGAATTTCTGTGGGTTGGTTATTGGTTGGTTTGTTGCTCATGACTTAAAATTGGCTCGCGATCGCTACTATCTTCTCATTTTTCTCTATTTTGTTGCCCGATCGCTAAAAAATTGTTAAGTTGCTCTTAACAAAACTTAGCATTTTTGAAAAACTTGTGAAATCAGAACTATCTCTCGATCGCGATCGCACTTTTCCCAAATCTTCCCTCTCGACCCTATTCGCTGATATTCTCACGGTCTTTTGGGGAGATTGGTTGGAATTGCGAGCGAGAATTGCCCAAGTTGCTGCAACGGGATTAATTTCCCCTCTCATCTATATTTTTGCTTTTGGATTGGGATTGGGAAGCGCCCTCGATCGCGCGACAACACCTCCCTTTGGCGATAGCTACCTCGAGTTTATTTTACCGGGGATGGTGGCACTATCCTCCATGACTATTAGTTTTGGCGGTACCACCTTTTCCATTTGTGGCGATCGCTTATTTAGCCAAACTTTTGAAGAATTATTATTATTACCCGTTCATCCCCTCGCCTTGTATTGGGGAAAAGTTGTTGCCGGAATCGTGCGCGGTTTAATGACTTCTTGTTCTGTCATTTTAGTTGCCGTGCTATTTACAGGCAAGATTTTTAGTTTTCTCAATCCTTTATTTTTATTAGTTGTGATTCTCAACTGTGCAGTTTTTGCTGGCTTGGGAGTTATTACAGGCTTAAGCGTTAAGTCCTTAGAAAGTGTCGGGTTATATAACAATTTCCTTATCGTCCCCATGTCCTTTTTAGGGGCAACCTTTTTCGATCCTGCGACCTTACCTATCGCCTTAAAAATCGTCGTTTATTGTTTACCATTAACCTATACCAGTATTTCCCTGCGATCGGCTGCCTATGCGCCTATTTCTCAATTTCCTTGGTATTCAATCCCTATTTTATTGATGGTTGCGATCGCATTGGCATTTTGGGGTGCTTACAAGTTTTCTCACCAACAAGATTAAAACAAATTTTCTGCGTTTTGTATCAAAACGATCAATTTAATGTTCCCCTAAGAGATAAGATCGCCTAAATTAACACATCGTTAAGCGCTTGACCTTGCAACAGCTATCTCAACAACGCGAAACCATTCAATTGCCAGCCCATACCTTCCGGCTGAATAACGGGCTAACCGTCATTCATCAACATCTTCCCACCACTCCCGTCGTCATGGTGGATGTCTGGGTCAAAGCAGGAGTTAGTGCAGAACCCGATCGCTGGTACGGAATGGCACATTTTTTAGAACACATGATCTTTAAAGGGAGCAAGCGCGTTGCTCCGGGGGAATTCGATCGCGAAATCGAGAATCGCGGCGGTCTCACCAATGCCGCCACCAGCCATGATTATGCTCATTTTTTCATCACCACAGCCGCACAATATCTGCCAGAAACCCTGCCTTATTTTGCCGATATTCTCTTGCACGCCAGTATTGCTGATGAAGAATTTGGCCGCGAGAGAGATGTTGTGATTGAAGAAATACGCTCTTGTCAAGACGATCCTGACTGGTTAGGATTTCAAGCCTTATGCGAAACAATTTACGGCGAATCTCTTTACGGACGCTCAATTTTAGGGACAGAAGAACAAGTCCGCGATCGCTCTCCCAATCAAATGCGCTGTTTTCACAAAACCCATTATCAACCAGAAAATATGACGGTTGCGATCGTGGGAGGACTCGATCGCGAAACGGCACTCTCTTTAGTTGGCGATACATTTAAAGACTTTCCCGTCCGTTCTGAATGTCCCTCACGGACTTTCTGCCCTCAGCCGGTTTTAACAGGAATTTGCCGCACGGAATTACGCTTGCCCCGATTGGAACAGGCGCGTTTAATGATGGCATGGACAGCCTCTGGGGTTGCCGACCTTAACGAAGCCGTGGGATTGGATATGCTATCAGTTTTGTTGGGAGGGGGGCAATCATCCCGCTTAGTGAGAGAATTGCGAGAAGAACAGCGTTTGGTTTGGGATATTGCCAGCGAGTTTTCCTTACAGCGTTATTCCAGCTTGTTAACTATTAGTGCTTGGTTAGAGGAACAATATTTAGAAGAAGTAGAAGGGAAAATTTGCGATCGCCTGCAAAAACTGCAAAATATTCCCATTGCCGATATTGAATTAAATCGGGTGAAACGCTTGCTTTTAAACGATTACGCCTTTTCCACCGAAACTCCCGGCCAACTGGCCGGACTGTATGGGTACTACAATACGATCGCGACAGTAGAACTATCCGCAACTTATCCCCAACGCATTCAAGCAATGGAAGCAGAGGAATTGCAGGCGATCGCCAAAAAATATCTTTCTCCCGAAAAGTATGCTGTCACCGTCATGAAACATCTTTAATTTGCTGGTTGTTCTGTAGTCGTCAATTATATTACCAATAACCAATAACCAATAAAATATGTCAACTCAGCGCACGATTTTAGACAATGGGATTACTGTAATTACCGTAGAAAATCCGACAGCAGATATTATTGCTGGGAGATTGTTTTTGAAGGCAGGAGGGCGCTGGGAAACGCGAGAAAAAGCAGGAATTTCTCATTTATTGTCTAATGTATTGACCAAAGGGACGCGCCATTTATCCTCAGTCGAAATTGCGGAAAAAATTGAATCTGTCGGAGCCGTTTTGGGTGCTGACGCATCGACGGACTATTTTGCCATTGGATTTAAAACCGTGACGGCGGATTTTCGAGAAATTTTTCAACTGGTGGGAGAAATTACGCGATCGCCGAGTTTTCCTAAAGAAGAAGTGGAACTCGAACAACATTTAACCTTACAAAATATCCGTTCTCAACAAGAACGCCCTTTTAATGTCGGGTTCAAACAACTGCGAGAGTCGATGTACGGCGAACATCCCTATGGGATCTCGATTTTAGGAACAGAAGAGACCGTAACAAAATTGACACGCGAAGACTTACAAAAGTATCATCAAACTTACTTTCGCCCGGATAATCTCATTATTTCCCTTTCCGGGCGCATCAAACACGAAGAAGCGATCGCGATCGCCAATGATATCTTTGGAGACTGGCAACTCCCCAATACACCCCTTCCCGAACTCGCCATTTCCTCAATTGCTTCTCAACCCACCCCCCACAAAACCCCCCGAGACAGCCAGCAAGCGATCGTCATGTTAGGTTATTTAACCCCTTCCGTTCGCAAAGAAGCCGATTATACAGCCCTCAAACTCCTGAATACTTATTTAGGTAATGGCTTATCCAGCCGCCTTTTCGTCGAACTGCGAGAAAAACGCGGACTCGCATATGATGTCTCCGCCTTTTATCCGACCCGTCTCGATACCTCTCAATTTGTCGTTTATATGGGAACTGCCCCAGAAAATACCGCGATCGCCCTCGAAGGACTCCATCAAGAAGTGAAACGACTTTGCGAAACACGCCTTCCTTCTGAAGAGGTACAAGGGGCAAAAAACAAACTTTTGGGTCAATATGCCCTCAGCAAGCAAACGAACTCTGAAATCGCGCAAATCTTAGGCTGGTACGAAACCATTGAAGTCGGTCTTGATTTTGACAGCCAATTTCAAGAAGCGATCGTGCAAGTTACCCCAGAACAAGCCCTAGAAACCGCACGGCGATACTTTAGCGGCGATCCTTATATTTCTCTCGTCGGTCCCGAAAATTGTATTAATTAACTTTAGTTATTGGTTGCTTATAATTAGTTATCAGTTATTGATTATTGCTGGTTTATTGTTATTCTAGAGATAGAGGGGCAAGAGGAACGCTCTGGGAATATTTGCGCTAGAAGAGAAAATCCATGTCTGAAATAGAAATTAAAACTCGCTTGTTGAACCAAAACTCTCGCCCCCAGCCGCTATCGCGTCCGGGATTCAATTCAGAATCCAGTCCGGGATCTCGCCCGGAATCTCGTAAAAGGATCATTCAAGAAAGCGCCCTCGGGTTAGTAGCAACCCGCAGTTTTCCCGCCGTTGTCGGTACCGCAGATATGATGCTGAAATCGGCGGGCGTAACTTTAGTGGGATACGAGAAAATCGGCAGTGGCTATTGTACGGCGATCGTGCGGGGAAAAACAGCAGATGTGCGTCTTGCCGTGGAAGAAGGGGCAAAAACTGCCGAACAATTTGGACAACTCATCGGTAAAATGGTGCTTCCTCGTCCTCTCCCCAATTTAGAGGTGATTTTTCCCATTGGCACTCATGCGATCGAGATGGCACAGGAACAACGCGGTTACAGTCGTTTGAGCAATCAATCCCTGGGTTTGCTGGAAACGCGAGGCTTTCCGGCCATGGTGGGGGCTTCGGATGCGATGTTAAAATCGGCAGACGTTCAATTAGCGGGTTATGAAACCATTGGCGATGGGTTGTGTACTGCGATCGTGCGAGGAACTGTGGCCAATGTTGCCGTAGCGGTAGAAGCGGGAATGTATGAAGCCGAACGAATCGGGGAATTTAGTGCGGTGATGGTCATTCCCAGACCTTTAGAGGATTTAGAGCATACTCTCCCCGTGGCAGAATACTGGCTGGAAAAACCGGATCCCCTACCTTTATTAATGCCCAAATCCGACCGACAAAAACAACGAGAAACTGTGGCTTTACCCGAGTTGGAAAAAGTACCGCTTCGGTTGCAAAAAAGAGAAAAAATCGAGGATTTTTTGGAGTAAGCACTCTCCTTTTCTTCCTAGTTTTTCGCGGGAAATCTTGTCACCAAGTGAAGCGATCGCAAGAAATCTAGATGCGAAAATCTTCTCTCTGCATTTCCTGTAGCGTCTTCCAACCAGCTTCCCAAAGTGCATCGTTTTTTAACTGTTGGGCATTCAGCCAAAAACGAACCGTGCGATCGCAAGAAGCCACCATCTCTGCAAACACCCAATCCCCTTCATTTTTACGGTTGACCACTTGAAAATGCCGCCAACCGAAGGTTTTTTGCTTCGCCGTCCACTTTGACCCCAACAAATGGGGAAACTTCTGTTTTTTTGCCATTATCCTCGCAAAGCCCGTCTAGCTTTACCAATGAAACGCGCGGCAATAATGCCACCAATAAAGCCAAACATATGACCCTGCCAAGAAATTCCCGGTTGAGAAGGTAAAACCCCCCAGATCACTCCCCCATACAAGAAGAAAACTAACATCGAGAGGGCAATAGAAGCCGTATTGCGTTCGTAGTAACCTCGAAAGAGAAGAAAGCCGAGATAGCCATAAATGAGGCTACTCGCACCGATATGAAACGAGCAAGGTTGACCGAAAATCCACGTACCGAGTCCGGCCACAACCATGACGATCGCCGTGACAATAAAAAAATCGCTGGTTTCTTGCAGCATGACAAACCAACCCAAGATTAAAAAAGGAACGGTATTCGCAATTAAATGCCCAAACCCTCCATGCAAAAATGGCGCAAATAGAATTCCCCGCAGTCCGACGGGATTATGAGGAATAATGCCATACTGACCCAAACTGCATTGCCCTATCCCCCTCAAGCTGCATCGTCCCACTCGGGCGGCATTGGCTAGGACGCAGCTTAACGAGGTGTGGTCGATAATCAAGAGAATCCAAAAAATCGCGACAAATGCACCCAAGATCAAAAATTGGGTTTTTAACTCGTGGGTAATTGATTTTTCCTCGGGGTTGCTCATGGTTCGGCGATCGCTGCGTGTTTCTTATTTAGCCTAACAAATTCTTTCCTCAATCCCATTTGCTCGGAAATCCTAAATTATTGTTAACATTGATTGACATCTGTGGAAATAATCCTTTGCAACACTGTGCTACAAGCCTTGAAGAACCATGTCCTCATCCAAAAAACTGACTATTCTTCTCGTAGATGGCTATAACGCCATTGGGAATTGGTCGGAATTGCAAGCAGTCCGCGATCGCGAAAGTTTAGAAGCAGCCAGACGACAGTTAATTGAATCCTTGATTAACTATGCCGCTTGGCAAAATTGGCAAACTTCCATTGTTTTTGATGCTTATGCCAGTCAAACTCCCGGCTATCGTGAAGAACACACCGAACATTTATCGGCCTACTATACGAGTTTTTCTCAAACTGCCGATACTTATATTGAAAAATATTGTGCCTCTTTTTCTCGCAGTGTCGATCGCTTCGATCGTCGTGCCATTGTAGCCACCTCTGACGGTATTCTCCAACAAACCGTGCGAGGGTATGGCGCAGAGTTAATGTCCGCCCGAGAACTGGCGATTGCGGTTAGAGGGGCGCAAAAGAGAATGAAACAAAAGCATCGACCGCAAAGACCCGCAGGTCGCTTTTTGTTTAACTCTCTCGATCCGCAAGCGCAACGACGTTTAAATCAGTGGCGAATGGGGCAAAATTCAAGCCAGATATAGCGTCTAGAGATACGATTGAAAAAAGTTTTATCATTGGCTTGACAAGTTCCGAAATATTCGTTATATTAGCAAATGTCTGAATTTTTCAGAAAAACAAGCTAACAAACAAGCCCCCATCGTCTAGAGGCCTAGGACACCTCCCTTTCACGGAGGCGACAGGGATTCGAATTCCCTTGGGGGTATAGAAAAGCGCAAGATACTATATCTTGCGCTTTTCTCATGTATTTCTAATTCTCGTTTTTTTCAGGGTACGATCGCGCTATTAGTCGCAATATTTGCTTGGCGTTATGCTCACATTCGCATATTCGGTACGCAAATTTTTTGTGTGTTTCACTACCAGTTAGCTTAGAAAACTATTGAAGCACTGAGTCCGCCAACGCAAGACGTGAAACAATTTAGTTGAAGTTGATAAATCTTAACTTAATTGTGATTTTGTATTAATTTTTCTAAATGTTCTAACTACTCTGAGTTTTTCGATATAATGGTATCTCATAAAATAGCACTTTTTTTGGTGTCAAAAATAGGGAAAGCATTTTATTCTCTACTTTGCAAAAAAAGTTTGTATTAGTTTGCATAGCTTCCCTTTTCTCTTTTAGTATAATTTCACAAAAAACGCATAATCCTTTTTGAGAGATAAACTGAAGGAAATAATTGGCTTTGTTTTCTTTTCAGTATGATCTTTCATTAACTTTATGGGAGATAAATTATGTTTCTTCAAGACTTCATAAGCACCAGCGATCGCACAGAAAATTTAAAAAAAGCAGTTTGCCTTTTGCAAGCCACCATCGATTTAACCGAAGAGGGAATTTTTGCTGTTGATAACACGGGCAAAAATATCATTTTCAATCAGAGATTAATGGAAATGTGGGATATTCCCAAAAAGTCCCATAAAAATAGTGAAGAAATTAATCTCATTCATCTGATTGGCAAGAAAATTCAAAGTCCTCAAGTTTGGTTCGATCGTCTCAAAAATACTCTGAAAAACCCTCAAGAAACCAGTACGGATTTATTATATCTCAAAAATAGGAGAATTTTCAAAACCTACAGTCAGCCTCTCTATCTCGATAATGAAATTGTCGGAAGAACGTGGAAATTCAAAGAGGTAACAGAGGAAAAAATCGTTCAAATTACTGTCAACCCCAAGCAAATTATTGCTCGAATTTCCCAACGCATTCGGCAGTCTCTAAAATTAAATGATATTTTAACCACAACAGCGAATGAGGTCCGCAACTTTTTGCGAACCGATCGTGTTATCCTATATGAAATTAAATCCAATGGTGAAGGAAATGTGACTGTAGAATCAGTCAGTGAGGGCTGGAAAAAAATCCTTGGGACAGATATTTACGACCCATGTTTTAGTGAAAAATATATTCAAGCATATCGTCAAGGCAGAACGAGTAGTATTGATGATATTTATAAAGCCAGTATTCAACCCTGCCATGCCGAACTATTGCAGCAGTTTGAAGTGCGTGCAAATCTCGTTGTTCCCATTCTACAAGGAGATAAGTTATGGGGGCTATTAATTGCCCATCATTGTCGCGATCGCCGCAATTGGCAGCCCTTCGAAATCGAACTTTTGCAAGACTTATCCATTCATGTTGCGATCGCCATTCAACAAGCCATTTTATTTGCAAAATTAGAGCAAACCAATCAAGAATTAGAGCGTCTTGCTGCTATTGACGAACTGACTCAAATCGCCAATCGTCGGAAATTTGAACATTACCTTCACCAACAATGGCACTATGCCAAAGCAGAAAATCTCTGCTTATCTCTGATTCTCTGCGATGTAGATTATTTTAAATATTATAACGATACTTACGGACACCAAGCAGGAGATGATTGCTTGCAACAAGTCGCCCAATTTTTAGCTAACATTGCACGCAATTCTAACGCTCTGGTTGCTCGCTATGGAGGTGAGGAATTTGCGATCGTCTTACCTCATGTTGAAGCCATAGAAGCGATTACAATTGCCGAAAAAATTCGGGAAGGTTTGGCGGCCTTAAAAGTCGTTCACGCTCGTTCTTCAGTCAGTGACTATGTTACAATGAGTATGGGAGTTTCTTGTGTAATTCCTACCTCAGAACTATCAGAATCAGATTTAGTCGCTCGAGCGGATGAAGCATTATATCAAGCCAAACAAGAAGGACGCGATCGCGTTTTTCTTTGGCAAAAATAATCGATTTAAATTAATTATTTTTTGGTTTTCTAGAATAGGATGGTTCGTTACGCTAACATACTCTATATTTTTTGCAATTGTCGCTAATGCAGAAGAGGTTATCTGTCCAGCAGAACTTCCGAAAGCTATTGAAAAGATTATTAATATCCCAGAATTTGAGCGATCGCGTTGGGGAATTCTCGTACAGCCTTTAAATTCTAGGACATCATTATATGCTCTGAATTCCCGCTCTTATTTCGTTCCTGCCTCGAATACAAAACTCTTAACAACAGCTGCCGTTTTACATCAATTAGGAGCAGATTATCGCATTCGCACACCTATTTATGCAACAGGAAACCCACCCGAGTTAACTGATTTACATCTTGTTGGCAAAGGAGATCCCAGCATAACGTATCAAACCTTACAACAAGTGGCACGACAATTTCGCGATCGCGGGGTCGAAAAAATTAAGGAGTTAATTGTTGAAGATCGCACATTGCTAGCAACAATTCGGCATCCAACTTGGGAACATGCCGATCTCAATTTTTATTATGGTGCTGCGGTTAATCGTTTGATTTTAAATGAAAATACCTTCAATTTAACGCTATATCCCCAACAACAAGGACAACCTTTAAGATTAGAATGGGATGACGCGATCGCAGCACGACAATGGCAATTTAACAATCAAACCCAAACCAGCAATCTCGATACACCTTACACGGTGGAGATGACTAGAAATTTAGGTCAACCCATTCTTAATATTACCGGACAACTTGCCATCAATGCCGATCCCGATCCGTGGGGAATGGCTATTTTAAATCCTGCACGATATTTCCTCGATACCTTTCGCGAATTGTTAGAGATTGAATCGATCGCGATCGCGCAAACCAAGATTAGCGATCGCGCTCAAATTAAGAAAGCCAAACAAGCGATTACCATCATTGAATCTCCTCCTCTGGCTATCTTAATTCGTGAAACCAATCAACCCAGTAATAATTTGTATGCGGAAGCACTCTTAAACCTGTTAGGGGAATATTCTTCCCAACCATCATTACAAGCCTTAGAAGCAGCCTTAATCGATTTAGGAGTAGATTCTAACAGTTATCAACTTGCAGACGGTTCAGGGCTTTCTCGGCACAATTTCCTCAGTCCCGAAGCGATCGTCCAAACCTTACAAGGAATCGCACGATCGTCCCAAGGGGAAATTTATCGTGATTCTTTACCCATTGCAGGAGTCAGTGGGACTTTAAGAAATCGCTTTAAGAATACTTCCGTTCAAGGAATGATGCAAGCCAAAACCGGAACAATGACGGGAGTTTCTGCACTTTCTGGCTATTTGGAAGTTCCCGAATATCAACCTTTAGTATTTAGTATTATCGTAAATCGTTCCGATCGCACTGTGCGAGAACAGCGAAAGGCAATCGATCAAATTGTTTTAGCCTTGAGAAAATTACAATTTTGTAGTTATTCGCGCTAAATTTCTCCATCTTTTGGACAAATTTTCCAAAAAGGCTAAAATTTGTCCGAAATAGAGATAATGAGAAGTGTAGGGAGGGAAAACCCGTGGAGAATTGTCCAAAGATGAAAACAAAAGAAACTGCGATCGCTTTGAGTTGCAGCACACTGGTTGCAGTTTGGCTTATCGTTCATATTTCAACGCTCAATTGGTTTTATACCGCATTTCGTCATACCTCTCCAACAGTACAATTAATGATGCTCGGAATCGGAGCAATTTTAATGGCGGCGATCGGGGTATCTTTATATCGAGAACGCACAACATTATCCTTAGTTCCGACAATGAGAATTTTCCCTCTCGCAGTTATTATCGCGAGTTTATTAGCAGCGATCGCCCTCAAATTTTTGGGAAATATCGCACAACTCACCGCGCTACTATTTCTCTTAGGAAGTTATGGAATTTTAGGACTCTTTATGAAAAGCGATCGCTGGACAAAAGGACTTCCTATCGCTGCGATCGTGTCTTGCATTCTGCCTTTAAGTCCTCCATTAGGAAGTGGCTTTGGTGGCTTGCCTTTACGAGTTTTAACCGCACATTGGGTCGAACAATTTCTTGCGATCGGTCAAATTAGCGCAATCTCATCTCACGATATCATTATACTCGAAAACGGCATTGCAGAAATTGATATTCCTTGTAGTGGAATTAAAAGTATTTGGGTAGGAACGCTATTTTTTCTAGGTTTAACTTGGATTGATAAACGGATTATTGGTTGGCGTTGGATGTTGATTGGCGCAATGAATATTATCCTTTTATTTAGTGCGAATTTATTAAGAGTTCTCGCTTTAGTCATTATTGTAGATGTTTTAAAACAGCCAAAATTTGCAGATTCACTGCATCTTCCTTTGGGATTATTCGGTTTTATTCTAGTTTGTGGAATAACGTGGGGACTATCGCGTTTTATTCCTCGCAATAGAAGTGTTTTAGAAACCCATGACTCCTTGCTCACAACAAATGAACCATTACCAGCTATCAATCATCTATTAATACAAAAGACTGTGTTAGGAAGTGCGATCGCATTGGCAATCGTTTATCATATTATCCCGACTTATTCTCCCGAACTGATTCAAGCGATCGCACTTCCTGAAGCAGTCGATACGACATTAATTGAACTAACTCCCGCAGAAGAGAGATTTTTTAATAGCTATCCCGAAACTTTGGTCGAAAAACATCAATTTAACTTTGATAATTTATCTGGCTCTATTTTAGTTGTTGCCAATACATCTTGGCGCAGTTATCATCCTCCAGAACTCTGTTTTATTGGCAATGGTTTAAAAGTCGATCGCGTCGAGAAAAAACAGCTTTCCTCGGCAGTCATGGCACGCTGGCTCTCTTTACAAAACGAGCAACTTTCTGCAACTTATTGGTTGCAATCAAAAGGAAAAACAACTGATGATTTTTACCGCCGCTTATGGCAGCAATTTTTTGTTGCTAAAGATAAACCTTGGGTTCTAATTTCTATTCTCTTCGATCGCAAAATCAATTCTGACAATCCTCTCCTACAAGAATTTACGGCTGAAGTTTATCAGGCGATCGACCAAAATTCATTCACTTAAAATTAATCAATACTGAATTACCTCCTTGAGTCACGAATCAAAAACTTTAGTTATCCAGATAAGAACAATGAAACGACTAGAAAGATATTTTTCTGCACTTTGCTATACCATTTTTTGGTTTTGGAATATTGCCTTTATCTGTGTTATTTATTTTGGCATTTTACCCAATATTGGCATTCCGATTATGCAAGCGGTTGCAGCCGGAGAAATTCATTGGCAATTTTTGTTAACCTTTTTAGGATTTATTGCGGTTATCACCAATTGTACTTTTTTAGGAGGCTGGTATTTTCTTAAGCGTCCTTATGCTCTTTTACAATTTTTCTATGGAGTCGAAGCTCCATTTTTTGTCTTGTGTATGGTGCGCTTGTTTGCCTTACGAGAACTCAATTCAGCGAGTAGCCATCTTTTAACAACACTCCTTTTTGGTATCTTTGCTTTCTTTCTTTATCTCATTGGTGGTTATTTGGGTAAGAAAGAGAGAATTTCTCAACCAAGGCGACATATTTTTGCATTTTTCCAGTTACTCAGCCACAGTCTTTTAGTTCTAATTGGTGTTTATGCAGGACTTTTACTACTATTTTACGCTCTTCCTATTGCTTGGTGGTTACTGAAAGTATTCTTTTCTTTTGTTTGGTTACGTGAGTTAATACCTGCTTTAACTAGACCTATATTTTATCAATATTTTTGGGTATACCTACTATTTTTCCTCGTCTTTATTTTTGGAGCAACACTTTTTGTTTGTCTGCCTGTTTCCTTTGCCTTATTTTATATTTCTTCTGGGCGAAAAGTCTTGTATGAATTTGCAGAACAATATGGGAATAAAATTGCGATCGCAGGAGTAACAGGAACGATCGCAACTTGGTTGGCACTCTTTTTCTCTTTGCAACAACAGCCTCAAACTCAAGTCTTTGAATGGTTAGCAGAAATTCCTAAAAATAATAGCGATCGCACTGCACTCGTCGCGAAATCTGACCCAATTCGCACGGGTTTAGTTAATGCTTATTTACTTCCTTATCGCTACATCAGCACTTGGGACGAAAATAATCATATTCGCGAAATGTATCGTAATAGCTTCGATCTTCCCAATGAAATAGCCGATATGCTGCAATCTTTGTATAATCAGCTAATGTCACCTTTTTTATATCAAGGGAATCGTAGGGATGTCAGAGTAGCCGAAGAACTTTATTCTCAGTTTTTTGATACTCCCATTCAAAATGGCGATCGCCAAGCCGTTGTTAAGGCTTTAACCTCCACTGCAAATCGTGCAGAAGCCAAAGCAGGATTATTAGATGTTGAAGAAAGAAAGGTATTTTTAGCCAGCCAAGAAGTTAATTTTTCCGAACATGGCGATCGCGCAGAAATTGAACTCCATGAAATCTATGAAAACCAAACTCCCCAACAACAAGAAATCTTTTACTCTTTCTCTTTACCGGAAAGCGCTGTTTTAACAGGTCTCTGGTTAGGAGAAACTAACGATATCAACTCTCGTTTTGTTTATCAAATCTCTCCTCGGGGTGCCGCACAACAAGTTTATAACGACCAAGTACAACAACGAGTCGATCCAGCATTACTCGAACAAGTCGGACCCCGACAATATCGTTTACGTGCCTTTCCCATTCCTCCTAATCGAGTTGTAAATGGTCAACTAGAAACCCCAGAAATGCACCTTTGGTTAACCTATCAAGTGTTACAAAAAGAGCAAGGCTGGGTATTACCACAACTCGCACAAAAACGCAACATTTTTTGGACAAAAAAAACAAAACGTTTCTTAAATGGAGAAAAACAGCGAAGAATTAAAACTTGGCTGCCTGCTTTTCTACCGAGTTCAGAAACCGTTTCTTTGCAACCTCATCGTATTGATTTTCCTCAAGGTTATCAACTCATCGCCAATCCTTTAACTGAGTCTGAATATGACTTTCCTCAAGATACAAAAATTGCTGTTCTTTTAGATACTTCTTACAGCATGAGAGAACGAGTTCGAGAGGTAAAAACTGCTCTTGAATGGTTGACAAAACAAGGATTTTCTGATAATAGTTCCACGAATAATGATGCAGATTTGTACTTAACGGGGACATTGGGAATAGAACCTCAACGCATTGACCAGCTAGATCGCGTCAACCTTTCTCAACGGGTCTTTTATGGGACGATCCAACCTCCGGAAATGCTACAACAGTTTCGTCGCTTACAAGGAGAGAGTCAATATGATGCCATTCTTTTATTAACTGATGAAGGGACTTACGAACTCTCCGATGATGATGCAGAAGTTCCCGCGATCGAGATCCCTTTATGGATGGTACATCTAGGCGGGAAATTTCCCGCAGCTTATGCCGATCGCGTCCTTTCTACGATTCAAGATAGTGGCGGTGGGGTCGCAGTGCAGCTTTCAGAGGTTTTGCATCGGTTGGCAACTCGTGCAACTTTAAACGCAGTTAATGTAACGGATGGTTATGCGTGGACAGTCAAAAAAAGCGATCGCCAAACTACCAAGAAAGATGCGTTTGCTTCTATTGCGGCGCGACAATTAATTTTAGGATTGGGACAGCAATTAGATACGCAACAAGTCGCCAATTTAGATATTCTGCACGATATCGCGAAAACGAACAGTGTCGTCACCCCTTATTCCTCTGCGATCGTGTTAGTTAACGATCGGCAACAAGAACAATTAAAACAAGCTGAAGCGAAAAGCGATCGCTTTGAACGAGAAGTAGAATCCGGGAAAGAGCAACTGACTTCACCTTTTAATCCTTTTGCAGTGTCGGCGGTACCCGAACCGGAATTGTGGATGTTATTGGGGATCGGTGCATTGGGTTTAATACTGATTATTTGGCAACGTCAGCGTATTTCTGTTCTTAGAGGAGGAGAAGGAAGCAATTCCCGAACCTGACCCGCTCAACCTGCATAACTGGCATTACTCTTGCGATATATCAGTCCTGACATACCAACTGGATCTTCACCTTGAACTGGGTCGCCAGCCAGCAATCCCCAGCCTGGTATTTGAGCTTCCAAGTTTTGGATAAGATTGTCAAATCCACCTTCTTCTGTGGCTTCTTCTACCTCTTTTGGGTATATCGTAACGATTTTTCCGGCTTGTTCCCCAGTCATTTCCCCATGATGCGCCACAATTTTATGTATGTAATTTTGTGCCTTTAGAAACGGTAACAATGTTGTCGTCGCAGTTGCCATTGATGCCTCGTTTATGCTGAGATGCAACTTATATCCTGTTTTGGGAAGATTGCTGAAACTTCGCGGAGCATATTCAATAAATGTTCTATCTGGCGCGTATCCCTCAACATCAAGATAGTTCGCACCGCTCTGATATAAAGGCAGAGCATATTCTGCAATATCGATAGCTTGACTGTACGTTTTGCCCGCGAATTGTTTATTCCATCCATCGCGCCACTTAAATATCATCATTTGTGGTGCGTTCTGGAAATAACCGGTAATACCTTGAATGATGTTTCTTTCATGTTGCAGTTGTATGTCAACTTGACCCATTAAGATAGTATGTAGGCTTGGTGCGATATCTGGATTGTTTTGCAAGTTTTGACTCAAGGTTTCAATTTCCCCTAGCCATTGATTGGCTGTATCTGCAAATTTTTGACAACCTGTGTCTTCATGTCGATCTATAAATGTATTTTCTATCCTATGGTTATACTCTTTGATTTGATTTACCAATCCCCCTACATCCATAGCCAGTATCTGCTCTTGGTCATTGGGAGCCTCTTTACCTAGGGAAGGATCTTGAAAAATGGCATCTGAGATTGAATCGTAATCGAACTTGCCTTGTATCTGTAGCTGTGTTCGCTTGCACTGAATCTGACGGTTTCCCCAACCTACATTTTTTACGTTCGGTTTCTCTTGGGATTCATTGCGTTGAACCGCTCCAGCATTCTGCTGCACCACATGAGTTAACTCATGAGCTATCAATTCTTGACCTCCTCGACTCTCCGGCTGATACGCTCCCTGTCGAAAAAATACATCCTGTCCTGTCGTAAATGCCTTCGCTTGAATTGACTGATTCAAGCGATCCGATCGCGCATCCGTATGAACTCGCACCCTGCTAAAATCAGCACTCATTGCCTGCCCCATCGACTGTTGCAGCCCTGTTTCTAAGGGCTGTCCGCTTCCCTTAGCTTGATTAATAGACGATTCTAATTCTGATGATGCCGCTTCCCTAGCGACAGTTTCTTTCATTCGTAGCACAAATTTCATCTGCAATTCATCATCTTCTGGGGTCTTCTGTTTTGCTATTGCTGACTGCTGCACAGTATTGGTTGCAGGAGAATTAATGTGTTGAACCACATCCTTTGCCATCCGATCGGCTTCTTGCTCGTACTTATCATTTGGTTCGCCGATCGCCAATTTTGCTTGCACTGCTGCCGCATCTCGAAGCCATTCCAACGGATTCGGCATCCCGCTTCCTCCCGGTTTCCATTCTGGGAGTTCTTTTTTAGGTTTCTTTGCCGCTTTAGGCTGAATGACAAGAGGTGGAGCAAACCGAGATTTTTTCGGATTTTGCTGTTGCGAGTAACCTCGATACTGATGAATACGTTCCATAATCGCACCAAGAATAAGGTTTTGCGATAATCTTGCACGGTCTCTTTTAACAACCAATTCTTAATAATACAATAAACTTTAGCGATGTTCTCTCCTGATAGAATCTTTAATCTGTCGGGAGAGAAGGTCGCATGGATTCCGTGGGATCTGTTTGGGGAATCTCCACATACTTTCAATTAACGTTATTCTAGGGAATTCTCCTCCTTGAGCAATGCGGAAGAGAGGGAAGATGTCAATAAGGATGCGTCATAATGGATTTACGGTCGAAATTTTTAATCCCATGTCCAAAATCGTCGTTGGTTTATCAGGAGGCGTTGACAGTTCTGCTGCTGCGGCTGTTCTCCATCATCAAGGTTATGAAGTCATCGGTTTGACCCTTTGGTTAATGAAAGGGAAAGGTCAGTGCTGTTCGGAAGGAATGGTTGATGCGGCGGCGATCTGCGAGCAATTGGGCATTTCCCACCATATCGTTGATACGCGGGATCTCTTCCAAACTCAGATTGTCGATTATCTCGTTTCCGGGTACGAGTCGGGAGTGACACCGCTTCCTTGTTCTCAATGCAACCGGACGGTAAAATTTGCGCCAATGTTGCAATATGCTCAAGAAAAATGGGGATGCGATCGCATTGCTACGGGTCATTATGCCCGCATCCGTTACGATGAAACCACAGGACGCTATCAACTTTTGCGAGCGATCGATCTCAACAAAGATCAATCTTATTTTCTCTACGATCTGACTCAAGAATTATTAGCGGGATCTGTCTTTCCTCTCGGAGAAACCACCAAAGAGGAAACCCGACGGATCGCCGCACAATACGATCTGAGAACGGCTGATAAACCGGAAAGTCAAGATTTGTGCTTGGTTGAATCTCACGGTTCGATGCAAAGTTTTCTCGATCGATATATCCAGCAAAAAGAAGGCGATATCATCGATAGTCATGGCAAAGTTTTGGGCAAACACCAAGGTATTCATCATTACACCATCGGTCAGCGTAAAGGTTTGGGGGTTTCTGCTCCAGATCCACTCTATGTGATGAAGTTAGATACCGTCATGAATCAAGTTGTTGTCGGCAGTCGAGAAGAGGCTACGCAAACTGATTGTACGGTGGGGCGCATGAATTGGGTTTCCATCGCCGAACCGTCTGTTCCTTTTCGCACCCATGCACGAGTTCGCTATCGCACGCCGCCAGTCCCTGTTAATGTCTTACCGTTGGGAGATGGACGAGTAAAGTTAGTCTTTGACGAACCTCAGTTTGGCATTACCCCCGGACAGGCTGCCGTTTTATATGAAGGCGATCTGCTTTTGGGGGGAGGAATTATCGAGCGTTTTCATTCCTAAACCAATTTGGTGAGAGCGATCGCATTACTTTAATCGGTATTATCGTGGTAAGTAGTTGGACTTAAATTTTGTTCTCTGTGTAAAGAAGTGTAAATAGGCTATACCCCCTTCTGTTCCCCGTTCCCTGTTCCCTGTTCCCTCCTTTACACTGTTAACTTTGGTATTGTCCAACTACTTATAATTGTGTTTCACAATAAGGTGGAACTGAATTTAAGTACCTTCTAATTCTTTCACTCGCGCTTCTAATTCCGCAATCCGAGTTTGTAAAGGTGCAACCCTTTCTGCAACTTCTGCTTCTGAATATTTATGAGGAATGTGTTGCGGACAATTCCAATCCCATGCCTCTACTTTAATGATAAAACCTCGTTTTACCTCGGCAGGATAATCCGGCATTTTTAACCGTGCGATGATTTCCGGATCGTCAAAAATAACTTTAGCACGTCCCCAAATTTTTAAGCGGCGGCGATTGACATAATCCATCAAAAATAGAAAAATGCGATCGTCAACGGATAAATTTCCGATGGTCAAATACTGACAATTGCCACTAAAACCAGCAAAACCTAATGTCTTTTCATCGAGAACTTTGAGGAATCCAATAGGACCACCACGAAACTGAATATAAGGCCAGCCATTTTCATTCCTCGTCCCAATATAAAAACTATCTCTCGCTTTAATAAATGTTTCTAATTTAGGGATAATTGTGTCATTTTCAGGTCCGCTCGCTTCCATGCGAGCATACATTTCGCGAGAGCCATAACGGTCTTGAAAATCTTTTACAGCAGGAGTAAAGGCAATTTGAGTAAATTTACGAGACATGATTTTGATTATTGGTTATTGGGAACAGAAATGCAGGGAAAAAATTTATTATCCCTGCCAAGAAACTCAAACTAAGCAGTTTGTAATTGAGGCGCATCGATTCCTATCATACCTACAAAACCGGGTAAGGCTTTGACTCGTTCGATCCAAGCGAGAATATGAGGATATGGTTCTAATGAGATTTTACCATCTGCGGCTAAAGCAATGTAGGGAAACATGGCAATATCAGCAATAGTCGGATGTTCAAATTCTAGCCACGATCGCTTCTCTAAATACTCGTTTAATAGAGTCAGGATCGCTTTTGCTTTTTCTGTCGCGCGATCGATGTTAATGCTTTTAACGCCAAATAAGTAATAAAGACGAGCATTTTCTGGTCCTTGGCGTACTTCTCCGGCGGTGGTTGACAGCCAACGGACAATCTGACTTGCAGCGATCGCATCATTGGGAAACCAGTCTTCTCCACCATAACGCCGTGCTAAATAAGCGAGAATAGCTTGCGCGTCTCGAACGATCGTTTCGCCATCGACAAGGACGGGAACCTGTCCAAACGGATTAATTGCCAGAAATGCAGGTTTTTTATGCTCTCCACTCATTAAATCAACGCGAATGACTTCATGTTCCAATCCCAGTAAAGAGAGCAGCAAACGGACTTTGTAGCTATTTCCGGATAGTTCGTGACTGTAGAGTTTCAACATGAGACTATTTCCAAAAAGCGATGTTTTCTGTACCGAACGTTCGGTATGTTTTTAATTTACCGAACGTTCGGTACAATGTCAATAGGTCAAAGAAAAAATTTCCATCCAGAACGTGCAAACTTCCAGAAACGAGGCTATTCAGAAACTTATTAAGGTCTTTCGTACCTATGGTTACGAAGGAACCACTCTCTCGCTGATCTCCAAAATGACAGGGTTGGGACGAGCCAGCCTTTATCACCATTTCCCCAAAGGCAAACAGGAAATGGCAGAAGCGGTATTAGTTCACGTGCATCAAGAATTTGGCGAGATCGTGCTGAAACCTTTACAAAAAGATACAAATCCTCGCGATCGCTTGCGAGGAATGTGTGCGGGGTTAAACCAATTCTACGATCGCGGCCGTGCGGCTTGTTTGATTGCTGTATTTTCCTTGGGAGGGGAGGAAAGCATGTTTCGCGAACCCGTTAAACGCGCCTTGAAGGAGTGGATCGCAAGTTTAGAGAAAGTGTTGAGAGAAGCAGGCTGCGATCGCCCTCGAGAGCGATCGGAAGAAGCAATAATGCAAGTACAAGGAGGATTGATTGTCGCGCAAGTTTTAGGAGAAACTACGACCTTTGAAAAGATGCTCGAACAATTACCCGAACGACTGCTAAGATTAAACTTTTTAGAGATTGCCCATGAAAACCCTTCCCGCTAATGTAACAGCCTACAAAAAAACACCCGTATTTACATCAGAAACTATTCCTCAAGGACTACTCGATCGCCATACAACAAAAGAGGGAAGTTGGGGGAAAATTTGCATTATATCCGGCCAGCTTTGCTATCGAATCTTAACAGACCCTCCAGAAGAACACAGATTATTGCCAACTTTACCGGGAATTATCGAACCTCAAATTCCTCATCAAATCGAAGTTCTCGGATCTGTAGAATTTTATGTAGAATTTTATCAAGAAGCGAAATGATAAACAACAAACAAAAAATTTTCAATTCAATTCTTAATCGCAACAATACGAAGGCGACGATAATCGGCAAACCAAGTATTATCATGATATAGTTTTGGGCGAGATTCTTGTTCGATCTCGCTCAAAATCTCTAAAACTTTCTTTTCTGGAATGCCTGTAAAAAAAGGATGAGCAAACATTCGCAACCAATTTTGCAAACCCGTTTCCGTATCTTTTAGAGGCGTGAAGCGATCGAACAACATTGCCAAACGAACTTCAAACCCTTGTTTTTCCAGCAATCCTGCATATTCACTCACACTGGGAAAATACCAAGGATTGAGGGAAATATTATCAGTATATCCTGCTTGTCTGAGAGCGCTTTCTATCCTGCTGACAATGGTTTCTACATTGCCTTGTCCGCCAAATTCTGCCACAAATCGCCCTTGAGGTTTGAGCGATCGCCACACTCCTTGCACCACTGCTTCTGAGTTTTTCATCCAGTGTAAAGCCGCATTAGAAAAGACCGCATCAAACTGTTCATTAAAAGTTAAACTTTCTCCATCCATGACTTTAAAATGAAGTTGTGGATAAGTTTCTCGTGCCTCTTCAATCATACTTTGAGCGCTATCAACCCCTAAAACTTCCGCGCCGATTTCCGCGATCGCGCGAGTTAAATGTCCCGTCCCGCAACCGAGATCGAGAATCATTTCATCCTGCTTGGGCGCTAATAATTCAATAACATCCTTGCCATAGCGAGCCACAAAATCATGTTCGCGATCGTATAACTTAGCATTCCATAAATTCTTTGTTTGTTCATTCATTGTCTTACGTTATTGCTTATTAGTTATTGGTTATTAGTTGGCAAACTGGTGAGATAGTCACGGTTCTCTGTTCCCTAATAACGGGTGACGAGTGAAATGGTAACGAGTGACTGACATGCACCAAAGGCCAGAAAATAAGTTAAAGTGAATAAGATTATCTGCTTTTTTGTTCTGGGTTCGCGCAATTCCAACAAAAATTAATCTCTTCTCTTTCATACCTCATCTATATTTTCACCGGAATCATGTTTGATGCCATCATTATCGGGATCTTCGTCATTGCCGTTGCTGGAGTCGGTTACGAAGCGATCGATCTACTCCCTCCTGAAGTCCTCTTCCAAGTCACCAATGTCGAAGCCGTTCGCTTTATTATTGCGGGTTTTGGTGCGATTGTTGGCTTAGCCTTGGGTTTAACTGCACAAACCACTTATCGCCGCGTAGAGGCTCGAGTGCGTCGCCAACCCGTGGAAATTATTTTAACCAGAGCCGTAGGTTTGGTGTTGGGTTTATTGTTGGCCAATCTCGTACTTGCCCCTATCTTTTTATTTCCTATACCAAAGGAGTTCGTTTTTGTCAAGCCAACTTTTGCAATATTAGCCAGCGTCATGTTTTCTGTGTTGGGAGTTGGTCTTGCGGATACTCACGGACGCACTTTTTTAAGATTAATTAATCCCGATAGTATTGAAAGTTTATTGATCGCAGAAGGGACTCTTAAACCCGCTTCTGGCAAAATTTTAGATACCAGTTGTATTATTGACGGACGTTTTGAAGAATTATTAAAAACCGGATTTATTGAAGGACAAATTATTATTCCTCAATTTATCTTGCAGGAATTACAGCTTTTAGCAGATGCGTCCAACGATCGCAAAAGAACTCGAGGACGAAGAGGTTTAGATATTCTCAACCAAATGCAAGAACGATATCCCGATCGCATTGTCGTGAACTCGGAAGATTACGAAGAAATCAATACTGTAGACGCGAAATTAGTGCGCTTTACCCGAGAAGTAAACGGCATTCTCGTTACCAATGACTATAATCTTAGCAAAGTTGCCAACTTACAAAAAGTTCCCGTTTTGAACATTAACGATCTAGCGCGATCGCTGCGTCCGATTTATCTCCCCGGGGATGTTTTAGAAATTAAAATTATCAGACCGGGTAAAGAGCCAGAACAAGGAATCGGTTATCTCGAAGATGGTACGATGGTAGTTGTCGAAGAAAGCAACAAGCATATTGGCAGCGAAGTTCGCGCTTTAGTCACCTCTGCATTGCAAACTTCCGCAGGCCGCATGATTTTCGCCAAACTCGACACCCAAGAAGGAGAATCAGAGAACAAGGGAATCCGCAACAAGAAAAACTTAACCGCAAATTCCTAAGCGAGAAATAGGGTTATCCGCATTCCTGAGGGGGGAAATTCCTACGCCATAATGAGCAAGAATCATCGACAATAAATTTTACGTTACTGCCATTTACGATTTAGAGACATTATGACAACCGTACTCGAACAAGGCAATATTACAATCCATACCGAGAATATTTTTCCCATTATCAAGAAGTCTCTCTATACCGATCATGAGATTTTCTTGCGGGAATTGATCTCGAATAGCGTGGACGCGATCGCCAAACTGAAGATGGTGTCCTATGCGGGAGAAGTGGATGGGGAATTACCAGAACCGCAAATTGAGATTAAGGTTGATAGCGAGAAAAAAACCCTCTCAGTGTCCGATAATGGCATCGGGATGACCGCAGAAGAAGTCAAAAAATATATTAACCAAGTTGCATTTTCCAGTGCTGAAGAATTCGTCGAGAAATACCAAAAAGACCCCAATCAACAAATTATCGGGCATTTTGGTTTAGGCTTCTATTCTAGCTTTATGGTGGCAAAACTGGTAGAGATCGATACCCTTTCTCATCGTACAGGTTCTCAAGCCGTACACTGGTCTTGCGATGGTTCTCCTGCATTTGAATTAACAGAATCGACTCGCACGGAACCGGGAACAACCATTACCTTGACGATGATGGATGAGGAAGTCGAGTATGTGGAAGAAGCGCGGATCAAACAATTAATTAAAACTTACTGTGATTTTATGCCCGTTTCAATTAAATTGGGCGAAGAACAGATCAATAAACAAAAAGCGCCTTGGAAAGAATCGCCCCAAAATCTCACGGATGAAGATTATTTGGAATTCTATCGTTATCTTTATCCTTTCCAAGAAGAACCTCTGCTTTGGGTTCACCTCAATACTGACTATCCTTTTGTTTTGAATGGGATTCTTTATTTTCCCGCCATTAAACCGGATGTTGATGTCAATAAAGGGCAAATTAAACTCTATAGCAATCAGGTTTTTGTTAGCGATCGCTGCGATGAAATCATCCCAGAATTCTTGCGACCTCTGCGTGGAGTCATAGATAGTACAGATATTCCGCTTAACGTCTCTCGCAGTTCCTTAACCAACGATCGCACCGTTCGCCGCATTACCGATTTTATCTCGAAGAAGATTGGCGATCGCCTCAAAGCGATGTATCGGGACGATCGTAAAGAGTATGTCCGTTGTTGGGAGGATGTGGGAACATTTGTCAAGTTCGGTTCTCTCAAGGACGAAAAATTCAAGAAGCAAGTTGAGGAAATTATTATCTTCAAAACGACTTTTACCGATCAAAAAGCAGAAGATGCACCCAAAGTTGAAGTTCAAGCAGAAGAGGGAGATGCTTGGCAAGATACCGAGGAAGTCGCAGGAAACGATGGTTACACCACATTAAAAGATTACTTAGATCGGAATAAGGAAAAACACGAAAATCGCGTGTTTTACTGTACCGATACGGGTTCCCAAGCGACTTATGTGGAACTGTACAAAAATCAAGGTTTAGAAGTCCTCTTTATGGACTCTTTCATCGATACGAATTACTTTATTCCTTTCCTCGAACGGGAATACACGGATGTGAAGTTCTCGCGAGTTGATTCGGATCTGGATAATACTTTGATTGAGGAAGAAAATTCAGAAATTGTCGATCCGAAGACCAATAAAACTCGCAGTGAATTGGTAAAAGAACTGTTTGAGAAAGCGTTGGCTGACGAGAAAATCACCATTCAGACTAAATCTCTCAAATCTGACGATCCTCAAGGGACTCCTCCTGCAATGGTGATCGTACCGGAAGAGATGCGACGCATTCAAGAAATGACGGCGTTGCTGCAACAAAAAGCCGTTGATTTCCCCGATATGCACACTTTATTGGTGAATGTGGCTCACCCGATGGTCCAAAATTTAGTGAATCTTTCTCAGGGTGCGGTTATCGGTGGAGAAGGAACTTCTAAAACAGGAGAATTGGTGAATCAAATGTGTCAGCATATTTACGATCTGGCTTTGATTTCGCAAAAGCCTTTTGATGCGGATAATATGAAGGTATTTATCGAGCGATCGAACACCTTATTAACTCAGGTTACAGAGCGTTTGTAAAGTTGTATAAAGTTTACGTTTTGTAAATGAATGGGGTGCAATCTTGCACCCTTTTGTTAATAAAAAAATCATCAATTTACTCTCGCTATTATAGAATTATCTTTCGTGTTTTATCTTTAGCGATCGCTACCCAACACCATGCAAATTCGTCAAACCGAGCTAGAAATTCCTTTAGACGATCCTTTCCAAAATGATGCTTTAAATCGGAAGGAGTTAGAACCTCCTCTGACACAGTTTATTAACCAATCTTCAGGCTCTTTTGTTCTTGCATTAGATGGTTCTTGGGGTTCGGGTAAAACAACTTTTCTCAAAATGTGGCAAGTTAAACTGGCTCGAGAGGGTCATGCTTGTCTCTATCTTAATGCTTGGGAAACAGACTTTACTCAAGAACCTCTTGTTGCAGTGATTGGAGAATTATCAAATGCTATTGAAGAATTTGCTAGAGAAAAAGGGGAGAAGGGAAATAATTTACGGAAGCAGATGAAGAAAGCTCGAGAAATAGCTGGAGACATTGCTAAACGAGCTATTCCTGTAGCCGCAAAACTCGCTACTATGGGTATAATTGACACTGACATTATAACAGAAAAAATAGCTGCTGACTTCGCATCAGAAATTGTAGAAGATCGGATTAAGGACTATGAAAATGGTAAATCTGAAATCGAAGAGTTTAAAAAAGCACTCATTTCTTTGGCTGACGAAGTAGAAAATTTAAACCCAGAGAAATCGAGTAAAGTTGTAGTCATAATCGACGAGCTAGATCGCTGTCGTCCTACCTATGCAGTACAGCTTTTGGAACGCATCAAACATTTATTTTCCGTACCGGGAATTTTTTTATCCTTGGTGTAGACCGCTCTCAGCTTAATCATTCAATACGAGCAATTTATGGTTCGGATTTTGATGCACAAGGATATTTAAGACGCTTTATTGATCTAGATTATCGACTACCAGAACCCAAAGCAGGAGATTATTGTTTGTACCTATTTAAATGTTTTGGTATTGAAAAATTGATAAAAAAACTTGACGGGTTAAATCAAAACAAAATGTTTTATTTAGAGCTTGTTTTAGGAGGGTTGATGTATTTTGCGGGAATGAGTTTGAGGCAACAGGAACCAATAGTAGCAAGATTAAGGATTGTATTGCAAACGATCCGAGTCGATCTACATGAAAAGATGAACCAACTGTAAAGAAAGCTCAAAGTATTATTTGTGTTGTTGACAATCTTAAAGATAGCAGAAATAGAACAATAATATTTAAGTTGACAGCAAAACAGCTAGAACTAACTTATAACTTCATATCGTATAATGAGTAAAATAGTAATCCAGTAAGATGCGTTAGCGATAGCGTAACGTATCCCAACTAAAATCAGAATTCATCAAAGGAAAAATAAATGTTAGATATTAGCTTCTACAATCCCGAAAAAGAAGAGTATGTCAAACAAACCTATCGATTACAAAAATTACATGAAATTCTCCGATATTTAGAAAATGAGAAATTTACAGATTTAATCTTGGATTGAATTTCAGGAGGATTTGCGATCGCTTCATCTAACAAAAATAAATTTGGATTGACATGGAAAAACTTACCTAAATGGCATAGCGATCGCCCCATAGAATAAGCGATTTTACAACCCGTTCCCATTATATCGGGATCGCACTTTGATCTGGGAGTAGTAGGTCAAATTCCTCAATTAGAAAGATTTATCGAGGGAATTTGATAAAATTCTTGAAAGCATCAATTGTTATTTATAGCACCACGATATAACGGTTCTCAAATAGATGGAGTACAGTTCAATCGAGTAAAGACAAGGCTTTTGGGTGCTGTTGATGTACCTCGGTAAATCGAGAAACGCTATAGTTGATTAAGACATATTTTTCTCTTCGTGTTTCTCTGTGACTCTGTGGTTCATTTTCTTCATGTCCTCACGGATTTGCTGCTATATTCACAACGAATAACCAATCATCAATAACCAATAACTCATAAATGAAAGTGTTTTCACCCTCGAATGCCGGCATTATCTATGCGTTTTTAGCTTACGGATTCTGGGGACTGTTGCCAATTTATTTAAAATTCTTCGAGGGCGTGCCAGCCGTTGAAGTGCTTTGCCATCGCATTATTTGGTCTGCCCTACTATTAGCGATCGCTCTCATCTTCCAACAGCGATTAGTAGAACTCAAGCAACTGATGCGATCGCCGCGACTGCTCGTCACTTTGCTTTTAACGGCATTGTTACTCTCCTGTAATTGGGGTATGTATATTTACGGCGTGAATAGCGATCGCGTGATCGAGTGCAGCCTCGGTTATTTTATTAATCCCTTATTTACCGTTCTTTTAGGCTTCGTTTTTCTCAGGGAAAAATTGAGCCTGTGGCAGATCGTCGCTGTGGGATTAGCCGCACTGGGGGTCGGGAATTTTATTTGGGAGTTTGGGCAAGTGCCTTGGATTGCCTTTGCTTTAGCATTTAGCTTTGGATTATATGGCTTATTGCGGAAAGTGACAGTAGTGCAACCGATGGCGGGATTAGCTGTGGAAACCCTGTTAATGACCCCCATCGCCCTCGCGTTAACGGGACATTGGGCGATCGCGCGATCGGGTTATTTTGGCAGTAGTTGGCTGTTGAGTATTTTATTCATCGGCTGCGGAGCGATCACTTCACTCCCTTTACTTTGGTTTAACAATGCGGCCAGACGCTTGCAGCTTTCAACCTTAGGACTCATGCAATATATCGCTCCCAGCTTACAATTAATTTGTGGGGTTTTTCTCTACCAAGAACCTTTTACTTACACCCATCTTATTTCCTTTAGCTTGATTTGGCTGGCACTGGCGATTTATTCGGGAAATTCACTAACAACAAATAACAAATAACAAATAACAAATAATATTCTTTGCTCGCTAAAATTCAGTTATGGCAGCAATAATATTGGCAATAATAATGAAAATCGGAGAGCTGCTTAAGAAAAAGACATGAAAGAACCTCGATCTTTCTTTGTAAAATGTGAAGAAGATCGAAAATTGTTAAAATCACTGAAGAATGCCATTCAGATTTCCCTTTGCTCAATGGTTTAAAACAGCCCCCAAACTCTCCCTCTATTGGATTCTCAGCGTTCCCTTTGCGCTACAGATGACGATCGCAGTTGGATTGGTTGGCTTTTTAGGCCTACAGCAAGGCGAGAAAGCCGTCGATCGCCTAGCAGAAGCTCTGATTGCAGAAGCCAGCGATCGCGTTCGTGAAAACCTCGATTTGTATCTCAATCCCCCTCAATTCCTCCAACAAATTTATCGCTCGAATCTGCGTAGCGGACTATTAAACCTCGAAGATTTTACAACCCTCGAACAATATTTTTGGTATCAACTGCAAGAAAGCAACACGATCGAAAGTTTGGCTTTTGCGAACGAAAAAGGAGAATATCTCAGCATTGAACGCAAACAGGATACCCCTAACGCCTCCCCCGACCATCGCACCTTTCGTACCACCCTTCGCACCCTACAAACCCCTCCCCAGTTACGCAGCTATCTCGCCATTCGACCAGGCGATCGCGCAGAACTCCTCGACCTGCCCGAATTCGATCCCCAGACTCTCCCTTGGTATGAAGCTGCCAAACAAGCTAAAACCAGCATTTGGAGTTCTCCAGCCTCGTCCCGAGAATCACCTCACTTAACCCTCAAAGCCGCCCTGCCCATCTATAACGAAACGGGATTTTCTGGCGCGATCGCTACGGAAATTTCCCTACATCCCCTCAATAAACTGCTGCGCCAACTCAACTTGGGTCAAACAGGGAAGGCCTATATTCTCGATCGCGATCGCCAGATTATCGCCACCTCAACCCCCGAACTTCCCATCACCCTGACCCCCCAAGGACAAAAACGCCTCAATACCACCAATAGCCGCGATCTAGCTCTACAACACATTGGCGAAAAACTCTTACCGCGTTGGGAAAATATTACCGCGCCAGAACATCTAATCCTCACTTTAAACAGAGAAAAACAATACCTGCGAATCGTGCCGTTTCAAGCAGAAAACGGCTTAGAATGGCTCATCGTTGCGATCATCCCTCGCAGCGAATTTATGGGCGCTATTCATGCCAGTCGGCGCAAGACGATCGTAATCGGCATTGTTGCTGTCGGAGGCGTTGCCCTTTTAGGAGCCGTCATCGCTCTCTTAATTCGACGTTCCTTATCCTCCTTGCAAGCCGCCAGTCGCACCCTCGCCCGAGGAGACATGAAAAGCGAGATCGCCTCTACCTCTGCAAGAGGGATTCACGAATTAGAGACGCTCCATCATTCCTTTGCAGCTTTAGTCGAATGGGTCCAAATTTCCTTTAGCCAACTTGAAGAAACCAACGAAACCCTACAGACCCGCGTTGAAGTCAACCAAGATAAACTAAGACTGTTAAAACGCGCCGTAGAAGCCTCCAGTAACGGCATTTCCATTTGCGACCTGCGCGGACGAGGCAGCGATTTTCCCATTATCTATGCAAATCCAGCGTTTGAAACCATTACGGGTTATCGAGAAATTGAAGTGTTAGGGCAGAATTTCTTATCGTTTCAAGGGCAAGCCTCCGAACAACTCGAACTCGAAACCTTAAAAGTCGCTTTGCAACAACAGCAAACCTGTCGGGTAATTCTGCGAAACTTGCGTAAAGATGGCACATTATATTGGAATGATATCGCTGTTGCCCCCGTGCGCGATCGCGACAATCTCGTCACCCACTTTATCGCGATCCAGTCTGACATTAGCGAACGTCAAGAAACTCTCGAAAATTTTCAACACCAACTCGATCGCATTTTACTCTTCAAGCATATTACCGAAGACATTCGCGCCAGTTTGGATCTCGAAGAAATCTTTACCACCGCCGCCGAACAAATCGGCAAATTTCTTCGCGTCTCGCGCTGTCATATTATGACAAAACAATCACCCATTCATCCGTCACCCATCACCCGCGATGCTCTGAGCTTGTCGAAGAATCACCCATCATCCGTCACTTCTCCATCTTTGATTCCTCCTCTCGATCGCGGAGAGGTCAACTCACAACCAGTCTTGCAACTCGTTGCCGAATACGTCGTTCCGGGTTATGTTGTTTGCGCTCCTCTGGAAATTCCCGTGGCGGGGAATATCCACGCTCAAACAGTCTTAGACCAAGATGCAGCAGTCGTTTCTCCTGATGTCTACATCGATCCTCGACTCCAAGGAATGCAACCCTTGTGCCGTCAGATGGAACTTAAATCGATGGTTGTCGTGCGAACCTCCTATCACGGAGAAGCGAATGGCTCCATCGCCGTCCATCAATGCGATCGCTTTCGTCAGTGGAGTGAAGATGACATCGAACTCCTCGAATCTTTAGCCGCAACCGTAGGAATCGCGATCGCTCAAGCCACTTTTCTTAAACAAGAAAAACAACAGCGTTTGGAACTCGATCGGCAAAACCGACAACTACAACGAGAAATTCAAGAACGACAAAAAATTGAAGAGGATCTGCGCGCTTCCCGAGAGCGTCTGGCTTTTCTGGTGGAACAAACCCCCATCGGAATTATGGAATGGAAACCCAATGGTGAGATCGTGGCGTGGAATTCCGCCGCCGAGATGATTTTTGGTTATCGCAAAGAAGAAATGTTAGGACGCTTTGGTTTTGAGTTACTCATTCCTCCAGAAATTCAGCAACATACCAACCAAATTATTGCCGACATTCTCCAACAACAGGGGGGGACTTGCAGTATCAATGAAAATCGGACTAAAGATGGGAAAGCGATCGTCTGCGAATGGCACAATACTAAATTGGTAGACGGTCGCGGTAACGTCATTGGTTTGGCCTCGATGGTGGTTGATATTACCGCCCGCAAACAGGCTGAGGAAGCTCTCAAAGAGCGCGAGGCACGCTTTCGCGCCATTTTTGAAAATTCCGGACTGGGCATTAGTTTAACACGCTTAGATGGCGTAATTATCGATAGCAATCCGGCCTTGGAAAAACTCCTCGGTTACTCGAGACAACAGTTGCTGCAACTGTATCCTGTTGATTATATTCACCCCGACGATCGCAACATTGATAAACGGAAATGGGAGGAACTCATTGCCGGAAAGCGAGAGAACTATCAAGTTGAAAAGCGCTACATTCGTCAAGATGGCAGTACGATTTGGGTGCGGCTGACTCCTTGCGCCATCGAAGACAAAGGACGGGTAGACTATACTTTCTGCACCATCGAAGATATTGACGAACGCAAACAAGCCGAACTTGCTCTACAAGAAGCCAAAGAAGCTGCAGAGGCCGCCAACACCGCTAAAAGCCAGTTTCTCGCCAATATGAGCCACGAACTCCGCACCCCCCTCAATGCCATTATTGGCTTTACCCAAGTCATGGAACGCGATCGCTCTCTCTCGTCAGAACAACAAGAATACTTGGGTATCATTAACCGCAGTGGAGAACATCTTCTCGACCTGATCGATGAAATTCTCGACCTCGCTAAAATTGAGGCGGGTCATATCAGTCTCAATGAAGAAAGTTTCGATCTCTATGGCCTCCTCGATACCATTGAAGAGATGTTACATCTCAAGGCCGATGCGAAGAATTTACACTTGATTTGCGATCGCGCTGAGAATCTGCCTCAATATCTCATCGGCGACCAAGGCAAACTTCGTCAAGTGCTTATCAATCTTCTCAATAATGCCATGAAGTTTACCCATCAGGGCAGTATTACTTTATCAGTCACCAGTCACCAGTCACCAGTCACCAGTTATCCAACAACCAACAACCAACAACCAACAACCAACATTACGTTTGCCGTTGAAGATACGGGAGATGGTATCGACGAGTCAGAATTTGAAAGTCTTTTTGCCGCTTTTGAACAAACCCAAACCGGCAGACAGGCTCAAACCGGGACGGGGTTGGGACTGCCAATTTCTCGCAAGTTCGTGCAAATGATGGGGGGCGATATTAATGTGAGGAGTACCGTGGGACAAGGTTCAACATTTTTGTTTACTCTACCGTTTCAAACCACGGATATTGTCGAAACTCTTCCTCGCCAACGACAAGCGAAAGTCTTGGGATTAGCGTCCTCTCGCACCTATCGCATTCTCGTGGTTGACGATCGCTTAGAAAATCGGCAATTGATGCTCAAGCTCTTACAAACTGTTGGGTTTGAAGTCCGAGATGCTGCCAATGGCCAAGAAGCGATCGCCATTTGGGAATCTTGGAGTCCCCATTTAATTTGGATGGATATGCGAATGCCGGTTATGGATGGGTATGAAGCCACTAAGCGTATTAAAGCAACCGTCAAGGGTCAAGCTACCGCCATCCTCGCCCTGACGGCCAGTGCTTTTGAAGAACAACGCGCCATCGTCTTGTCGGCAGGTTGCGATGATTTCGTTCGCAAACCTTTTCAAGAGTCAATTATTTTTGAAAAAATGGAACAATATTTAGGTGTGGAATATATTTATGAAGAACAAGGCGATCGAGAGATGGAGGCAGCACCACAAGAGTCTCAATCTTGTTCGACTCCCCTCGTTCTCGCTCAAGATATGTCCCGAGAGTGGTTAAATACTTTAGAACAAGCAGCCATTCAAGCAAGCGGTAATGCGATCGCCCAACTTTGCGAACAACTCCCCGAATCTCACCGAGATTTACGTCGTGCTTTGATGAATTGGGTTGATAATTTCCGCTTTGATAAAATTACAGATTTAACCGAAACCATTCGAGACAGCGATCGAGAGTTATAGAAAACTATTGTATGATTATAGATGACTCTTAAGACGCGATCGCATTAGTTTTACTTTGAATAAATTACGTCCCAATTGAGAATTTGTTTGTGAAGCATATGCGATCGCTGTTTTTCGATATCAAGCAATTAAGCGAAAAAAGCTGAAATAATAAGATTTGCTATTAAATAATTAAAGATAGTCTAAAAATCAAAATCGCAGATTTCTTGTAAAACTATTTTTTGTTTTTTAGTCAGTTCATAAAGTTCAGGTATTTTGATTCTTTTTCTATGCTTACCATCTTTATCATAGGGCTTGCTGAAAAGAGCGGGAAGGATTGCAATCGAAGGCTGAGAGAAGCCAAAAAATGGATAAAATGCAAGAAAAAGGTGTAAAATCGAGGAAATCTCTTGCACCAGCCCGAAGAAAATGTACCGAAAAGTAGAGAAAGCAGAAAGTAGCGAAGAGAAATCCCCTCTCCTTATTTGTTGATCTTCATGAAAAACCTATTAGTAACCTAAGTACAGGACAAAAATTGGAGAGAGTCAAGAAAAGCATCAAACTTGTGG
>NZ_JCAMRX010000087.1:0-16830 GCF_059821285.1 Spirulina sp. LEGE 11439 | reverse complement strand
ATTGGTACACTCATTGCTGCTACTGTACCTCATGAATTAGGGAATTGCTATATTCTTATCAGTAAGTAATATTTTGCCATTCTTCTGCCTCGGCAAACAAGCCTATACAGTGCGATCTATCTCAAGGAAATCAATAAAATTCTCAATCATTTCTAGTTTTTCAATTCCCTCGATCGCTCCTCCTCTTTTTGCTGCTAAAATTAAACTGCGTTTCAGTTCATAAAAACATAATTCAGAAGAAACAAAATAGACTCCTCGTGCGAGCAAACGTTCAAACCAAAATTGACAATCAAGTGCTTCCGGCAATTGATTGGGATTTGTTAATTTCCCCAAAATATTAGTATCGAGAAAAACAATCATAAATCATGAAAATAACTTGCGAGAACGATGTTCATCAATGATTTTCTTAACCATTTCCCATGTTTTTCTCGCTGCTTCTAACTCTTCGTCTGTTAGCTTTTTCTCGCGCCAAGTACGCAGAGTCTCGATTTCTTTTTGATTGATTTTAATTTGCTCTTCTCGCGTTCTACCGTAATGCTTGAGAGAATTAACTAAATTTCCTTTGGGTTCGGGATATTCAATATTCTCGTGATGAAGATCTTGTAATGTTGTCATTAAAATTTATCTCCAAAACTATACAATTCTGACTTCTTTATCTCCCTCTTATATTATATGCGATCGCGCAGTGTTTATAACTCCGATTCAGCGCGATAGAGGAATCCTTCTGCTGGAGATAGCGAAATTGCAGTTGAACCATGAGAAGGTCACTCGAAAAACAAGTGTACCTCAAAAATCTTTTCGGTACGATCGCACGACCAACTAGAATAGAATTGGTGCGATCGCACCCCAACAACCCAAAAATTGCAACGATTCGATCGCTTTTGCACCTTATGAGTACGATTCCTCAATTTATTGTCGGTTTGGGAAACCCCGGCACAAAATACGACAAAACTCGCCATAATATCGGTTTCGATATTCTCGATCGCTTGGCAGAAATCTGGCAAATGTCTTGGCAGGAAAATCGCCGTTTTAAAGGTTATTTTTCCGAAGGACGCGCGGTGGGAAATCAAAAGATTTATCTGCTTAAACCCTTAACTTATATGAATCGTTCGGGGGAGTCTATCCGTGCGGTGATGGATTGGTATAAACTCGAACCGGAATCATTATTAGTCGTTTATGATGATATGGATTTAGCCGTAGGACGGTTGCGAATGCGCTTATCGGGTTCTGCGGGAGGACATAACGGCATTAAGTCCGCGATCGCGCATATTGGCGGACAAAACTTCCCTCGTTTGCGAATTGGAATCGGCAAAACTCACCCCGATCGCGAAAGCATTTCTCATGTTTTAGGGAAATTTACCCCCGAAGAAAAACCCATTGTTTCCGAAGCGATCGAATTGGCAATTTCTGCGATCGAAATGGGGCTAAAAGAAGGACTGGAAAAAGCCATGAGCCTTTATAACGGGCGATCGGTTGAGTGATAGAATGATAGAGAATTAGTATAGCGATCGCCAGCAATTAATCGCGATTTAATGCTGTCGCGATCGCTTGCTGAGAGGCTTCTCGATAGGCAATCTCTAAATATTGACGCACCATCGACGCTTCCGGTGCCGGTAGGGGTAAATTACCCAATAATTCCAAAATATTTTTACTATCGGGAGAAGGCGCGATCGCCACCAAAGAAGACTCTAAAGGTTCATCGTAATCCCAAAACCTAGCCAAACTTAAAGGGGTTTTGGTCACTTGTTTTTTGCCAGCTTGTTTTTTGCCAGCTTGTTTTTTGTCTCCTTCTCGTTGCTTCGATACCCCACGATTTTTAATCCCCTTCCCACGCAACTGCCGCAAAGCATCTAAAATTTGTTCCTTCGTGCGTCCTCGTAATTGAAACAAAACAAACGGTTCTTCGCTAAAGCGATCGGCAAGATCGTAATAAACGGCTCCGATATGTTTACAAGGATTGGCTTTATCCGGACAACTACAGCGTGAATGAATATCAGCTAAAGCAAAGGGAAATAAATTCAACCCATTAGCCGTAAAGACATCTTCAATATTGGCGGGCATTTCTCCCGCTAATAATTGCGCCGAATAAATCGCTCTCTCCGAAAGCGTTTCGACAATAAACCCCCAATCCTCATTGCTAAATTGACTCAAAGATAGAGAAACCTGATAGGGTTCGGGTTCGCTTCCTTTCACCCTTGCTAGCACCCGAGGACCGTTGAAATCAATCTTAAGGACATTACCTTCATTTGCATATTTTCTCGCCCGTTCCAGTCGTTTTTTAAAGCGATAGGAATCCAATAATTCCAGCCATCGCTCAACCCACCATTCTCGACTTTTTATTTCGTAATCAGACATTTTTTAGGAAATAGGTAATGAGGAAGAGGAAGTATTTACTATTCGCTGTTCTGCGCCCGATAAAAAGTTTCTAAACTCTCAATATCCCCAATAAAACGCCAGTGCCAAGGTTCATAACTAATTCCTTGGGGATTATTGCGAGGAAAAGATAACTCAAAATTATAACGAGGGGCATTCTCTTGCAACCAGCGAAATGCTGCCGTATTTTCAAAATTAACGCTTAAATTTGTTGCGGGGGATCGCCCATCACCAATATCGATCGCATAACCCGTATGGTGTTCGCTATAACCCGGAGGGGCACTGACTTCAGCCCGTTCGGCGGCATTTTGCTTGCGCTGTGCCTTCACATCAAAAAAGAGGTGATGTTGCTCGGCAACAGTCCGATAACCGGAAAGAGCCGTGAGAATAATTCCCTCTGCTCTGGCTGCATCTGCCATCATGATAAATTTCTCTGCGGCATTATGACGCAAGCGAACGCGGCGATCGGCAGTAACTGCTCTTAACTCCTCGGCGATCGCTTCTTCATAACGCAAATGTCCCAAAACGTTATCTGGCTGGCTCGCCACCTCATTTCCTTGCCAGCCGGCATCCGGTGCGGCTACAGCAGTCGCCGCACCCTGCCCTCCCGAGTTGGCAATGGGTTGAGTGACGCGATTGAAGAAAAATAAAGTAATAATTATTGCGATCGCACCAAATCCCGTCACTCCTCCCACCAATACCCATACCCAGCCGCGAGGAGATGATGGCGATCGTGGTACATCTCGAACAGCGATCGGGATATCGCGCCCCGTATTTCCTGCCAATTTTGCCGATTTATCGGGTTGGTTCGCCTTCTTCAAAGCTCCACTCCTGCACTCAAATCTAATATCCTAATTTAGCGAACTTTGGTCATTTTCCGACAGAGGGCAAATTAAAATTGCTCGAGCGATCGCGTCAATGAATATTTTTGGCGCGATCGCCAGTCCCTTAAACCCCCTTGTCAATCTCGCTCAAAAACTCAGCCACCGTGCGATTAAAAGTTTCCGGTTCGCTCAAAAATGCCCAATGATGGCTGGGAACTTCGCGAATTTGTAATTGCGTTAAATACGTTTTATAGGGTTTGAGTTGAATTTCCGTGCGATTAAATCCCGCTTTGGGTTTAATAAATAAAGCTGGGAGAGCGAGAGAGCGAGTTAAGCCATGAACTTTCATCACCTCGGCAAAAATTTCATTCCGCGCGGGGATAACAAATTTGCTGCCCCAAGTTCCATCGGGTTTCTCTTCAATTCCTGCTTGAAATACTTGTTTTTGGAATGCCGTCCACTTGCGATATTGTTTTAATTGTTTGGCTTGTTTTTCCGCGTCTTCATAACTGCGAAAAGGTCCCATTCCTTTTAAAAAAGGTAAAACACGATACAGAATTGGAAAGGTGAATTTCATCCAATCTGGCATCGAACCGATAAAAATAGGATCGACTAAAATCAAACTGCGGACTCGATCGGGATTTTCCATTGTCCAAACGCAACCTAATTTCCCTCCCCAAGAATGTCCTAAAACATGAGCGGAATGCCAATCTAAATGCGTCATCAGTGCTTGCAAATCCCCGAGGAGTTCGGAAAAATCATATCCCGTTTCTGGCTTACTGGTGTCTCCGTGACCGCGCAGATCCGGGGCGATAATATGATAATCTTCGGCAAGATAATCTCCCAAACTCGACCAGACTAAAGCATGATCGGCTAATCCATGCAATAAAATTAAAGGGGTTTTTCCTCTATTCCACTCTAAGTACGAAAGTTGAATATTATTGGCTAAAACTAATTTTTTGCGGACAAACATAATCAATAAATTTTAAATATTCTCAATTTTAATCTTGGGATTGACGTTAAAATTTTAAGAGAGCGCAAGACCAATAACAGCAAGAGATGAGTCAAACAATTTTTACGAATAAGCGAAAATTATTCGATCGCTGGGCTGTCACTTATGATTTTTTCTTCCCCAGTGTATTTTATCGTGCCGTTCACCAACGCCTCGTGGAATTTGTTGAGCTTCCCCCCTCGGGCAAAGTTCTCGATCTGGGTTGTGGGACAGGTCGCCTTTTAAACCGTCTCGGCGATCGCTTTCCTCAAATTCAGGGAACGGGCTTGGATCTCTTCTCAGAAATGTTAGCACGCGCCCAACAGCAAAACCGACATGGCGATCGCATGGCATTTGTCGAAGGCAATACGGAGGCTCTACCTTTTCCCGACAACCAATTTGAAGAATTGAAATTGGCAAGGATTGTAAAGAAATTAATTTATTTTGCTGGAAAAATATTTCAGGATGATTGATTGATAAAGGAGAGACGCATCTTAGAGCGATTGCGTATATTTCGCAAGAGTTATTTTTAACGAAACCTTCAGAAATATCGACTATAACAGGATCGATAGACTTTTCACGACCGATAGCAACTATGCAAAGCCAACAAAAACTCCCTGTCCTGCTCGATCGCCATTGGCTCAATATTGCCATTACGGCGCTCCTGATTCTGCTATATCTTCCCCTCCTTTTTCATTGGGTTGATGGTTGGGTGAACAAAAGTATAAGTGTCGAACACGAATATTTTAGCCACGGTTTGATCGGCATGCCTTATGCGGCGGCGATCGCTTGGGGAAACCGCAAAAAATGGCAGCGCTTGAGCGATCGTTCCCATCCCCTCGGTGCGGTGGTTCTCATCCTCAGCGCAATTTTCTATATTTCCGGGACTCCCGAACTGGTCAATCTGTCTTTTCCTCTCGTGTTGGTGGGAATTTCCCTCTGGCTGAAAGGAATGCCGGGGTTGCACCTGAATGCTTTTTCCCTCGGTCTCATTTTCTTTGCGACTCCCAATAGTATTCCCTATCTCATTACTCCCTTTACTTTACCCTTGCAAGCCTTCATTGCTGGAACTGCCGGGTTTATCCTCCACGCCATCAACGTTCCCGATCTTGTCGTCGAAGGGATTTATATTACAGTCCAAGATAGGTTAGTCGAGGTTGCCCCCTATTGTGCGGGCTTAAAAATGCTGTTTACCAGTCTCTATGTTGGGGCAATGTTGCTGCACTGGACGGGACTATGGCGATCGCGCAAGAAAATCGTCTTTTTAGCCATCGGTATCGTTATCATCAGTGTCAGCGTTAATATTTTCCGCAATACGATCTTGACCTTCTTACATGGCATGGGTTTTGAAGGGTTGTTTGCTTGGACTCATGAAGGATTGGGGGGAGATTTAATCTCCTTGGGAATGTTAGCACTCGTCGTCGTCTGGCTCGATATTATCGAACGTTTTGACTCTTACTACAAAAAACAGCAAATCGCAGGCATACTGGACTATGGTGCAATTCTCGATCTGCCGAAAGATTTATTCTCTTTAGTGACAGGGAGAGCCAGTCAATCCCCTGCATCCCAAGCCTCTGAAGAGCCTTCATCAAAAACGGGAGAATCTTCAACTCCAAAAATGCCAGAAGCGGAGCAGACGGATCGACAGTCGGAAAAGTCCGACGATTTGTAAGTTCTCATCCGCCTAATTTTTATTCTGCACGGTTATGAATCCGCTTAAATCCGAGTCTAAACCCACCCCACCGCGATTTTCTCTCAAAGGGAAAGGCGCAAAAGCCAAATTGGGGATCGTCATCATTTTAATTGTCATCTTGGCGATCGCTGCCTTTCCCGCCTATCTGAAAGGGGGATGGACGAGTATTTCTGTTGCGGGAATAAAACTCCCTGTCTGGGAAATTAAAGCCACTTGGCAAAAGCCTTTTCCAGTCAAAAATCTCGGTCGCATTCGTAAGACTCGCGATCGAGGGATCGAGGTTCCGGGTTGGGAAACCATCGAAAGCAGCCCCTTGCAAATTGGCGGTCATCAATGGCTGGGGCAAATTCTCCGTCAAAGCGATCGCCGGGATGCCATCCTTTTCTTATTTCCCCAAAATGGCCCAAAAGAGCAACCCGGGGTGGAATGGGTAGATATGGACGGCTTTTTTAAATGGAATATTGATTCCCAACGCTCTCTTACATTTATGGCTGAAGCTGGGGAAACGAAAGCAACAGTAACAGCGCGTTTGCTGCTAGCTCGAGAGAGTCGCCGGTCTCCTTTCGGTGTTGCTCAAACTGTTGCCATTGTCGAATGGTACGCTTGGGAACGCGGCGGACATTACTCTCCCGTCCGTTGGTTTTGGCTCGACCAACGGTTGCAACTTCAGAAACAACGCCTTCCTTGGGTTGCCGTCACCCTGAGAATACCGGTCGATCCCAAAAGTACCTTAGAAGTTGTACAACCCGAAGCCGAAGCCTTGGCGAAACTCGTTCAAGCCAGTTTAATGCAAAATGTGTTTGCGGGAGAGTAACAGATGAACGAACGACATCGTATTGTCACCCGTCGAGCTTATTTTTCCTTTTCTTCACTGTCCTTATTTTGCAGTCTGGCGATCGCTTTATCTGGCAATGGGGTGCTTTGGGTTGCGAGGAGTTGGGGTCAGGTTCCCCCGCAGCAATCTCCTAATCCCGAACTGCTTTTTCCCGAAGAGGCGATCGCCGCTCCCGAGACCACGTTCGATCCGATTAATAGCCCACCCCCTCGAGGGTATATTCCCTCTCCCTTTGACGACGCACCCTCCAACCAATTCAATATTTATTTGTTGGGGATTAATGATGCAGTTTTCGTTTCTGTTCCCCGTTTTCCTGAATTTCAAATCGAAACTCGTATCGATCCCGAAGGGAATGTCAATATTCCCCTTTTGGGGGCGATTAATGTGAATGGGTTAACGTTAGAGGAAGCTCAAACTAAAATTAGCCTCGAATTGGGCGCTCGCTTTTTGAGGGAACCCCCAGAAGTTCTCATCAATTTACAATCGCCTCGGGAGACGGTGATTACAGTGATTGGCTCTGTCGGTCAGCCAGGCTATCACGTTCTTCCGTTTGGTTCCGATCCCGTGGATGCAATTTTACGAGCGGGAGGTAGTCTCGAACGTGCGGATTTAAGAGAGGTGATCGTGCGTCGGACTTTAGTGGATGGCACGATACTCGAACGGCAAATTGATTTTTTAACCCCTTTACTTCAGGGGGAATCCCAACCCGAGTTATTTTTACAGGGAGGAGATGCGGTGATCGTTCCCGAACTCGAATTGGGGGAGGAAAAAGACTATGCCAGTCTTTTAGCAGCCCGTTCTAATATTTCTCAGCCTTTTATTGTCGTCCGGGTTCTCAACTATCCCGGTCAGCGTCTCGGCCAAATTCAACTCGCGGGAGGATCGACTTTTGTGGATGCGATCGCGCAAATTAGTCCGCCTTCGAGTAGTGCCAATCTGCGTAAAATTGGTTTAGTTCGCTTCGATCCTGAACAAGGCCAAGCCGTAACGCAGGTTTTGGATGCCAAAGCAGCTTTTTTAGGCGATTTAAGTCAAGATATTCCTCTTAAAAATCACGATGTGATTGTGGTCAATCGCAATTTACTGGCCAAGTTAACTTATGGTTTAAATATTTTTACCCAGCCTTTCCGAGATGTTTTGGGTTTCTTGCTCTTTTTCGATCAATTGAATGACAGCGCGACTAATTTGTTTAATCCGTCTGTTAATCAATAGCGTTTCAGGTTGAGGAGATTTAAAAGTCATCAGGAATAATCCATTTAGGCGGCTCGCTGAGCTTTTTTCGTCGGGCAATGTCAGCAATTTCGTGCATTTTATCTAAAGAGGTTTCCTGCATGAATTTGTTGGCTTGGTCTGCATATTGCAGGTTGGGACATTTATCTCCCAAAATGCAGCCATTGACGCATTCTTGGGTACAGTCGATCGTTGTTTCCATGTTCGCTATCGGTTATTCTCTCTCCACCTATTTTACCAGAGCGATCGTGATTATTTTTAGCTCGCGATTGTTTCTTGCCAGCAGGCGATCGCCTTGCCATGAAAGTCTAATTGGAGGGTATTTTCTACACGTTTTGGTTCTCCTGTGGTGCGTGCTATGCTATACCAAATCCATTGAACGATGGCGCGATCGCTATCTATGCGAATCTCTTGAATCTCGATGTCAACATGGCGATCGGAAAGAAGTTCCGTATCGAGAGACGGCAAAGCAGGATGATTATAATAGGGCTTGCTGAAAAAGTTAGAAAAAAATTGGGGGAGAGGGCGATCGCATTTTAGAAGTGAGAAATCATAATCCGGGATTATCGATAACCCTTTTCCCTATAATGATAGGCAATGAGTTTTGCCCAAAAGATTCGCTCGGGGGAATTTTGACAAAAAAAAGGACAAAAAAACTGCCGAAGCAGGGTGACAAGATTCATGACTAAAAAGGTAATAGCAATGGTGGTTTCTGAGGTATTAGAAAGTTTTGCCATGACGCGATCGAGATTAAATCGTCGCTTACCTTGTCCAAATTTTCCTTCAATCCCGTTGCGAATTCTCTCATCTTCTCTTGCTTATCTTTTCTCTTCTCTACTCGGATTTTTTTATGGTTTTGCTGGCGCTCCCATTTCTGATGAAAAATTTTCTTGATATTCCTCTTCAAATTCTGACCAAGGAACTAGCTTGGACATTATTAGACCTCTCCAAAATACCTCAATTGGGATATTATAGTCTGATAAAGTAAAAATCTGAGGAAAAGTATGAGTTATACATGGGAATACTTACAAAAACATCCGAAAGAAGCAACGCGCTTAGTAGGAATCCGGGAAGAACAATTGAATTTAATAATCAAACTAGGGAAAAGATTGCATGAGGAAAAGCAAAAAGAGAAGGAAGCAAAAAAGATAAGACTGATTCGTAGAGGTGGAGGAACAAAAAATAAATTATCTGTGGAAGACCAAATTGTGTTGACCCTGATTTATTTGCGTCAAGGTTTAACATTTCAGGTGTTAGGATTACTGTTTCAAGTAAGTGAAACAACAGCGAATGAAACATTGTTTTAAAAATCAATTAATTGTCTTACCAAGGGGAGGAGATATTGTTGATATGATAGCTGGAAAAAAAGGACCTTTCAGTGATATAAATCTCTGGCGTTTACGACACCAAGAATTTAACCCTAAGCAAAAATTTTCGGGAGATAAAGGTTATGTGGGAGAGGAAGCCATTAGAACTCCGCAGAAAAAGCCCAAAAATGGAGAGCTTTCTTCTGAATAAAAAGAAAAAAATCGGCAAATTTCATCTTTGAGAATTTTTGTAGAACATATCATTGGTGTTTTAAAAATTTTTCGAGTGGCTCAAGAAAGATTTCGTTTAAAAGTTGAAAAGTATAAATCGGTAATTGAGACAATTGCTGGGTTAGTTCGCTTACGGATAGGAGCATTGATTTTAGATGTTGTGGAATGTCGCGATCGCCTTGGAGAATTTGAAATTATCCAGCGCCATCTTTGGAGTGACTTTCTAACAGAAGAACCTCCCCAACCTTGTTAAAATAGGATTCTCATATAATTGATTCTTGTGAGAGTTGTGAGTTCTCTCTGTGGAATCAAGATGTATCAAGTCTTTTGATGCTGGAGAGGTCTATACCTCCCTTTAGAAATTGATTAGACCAATCTTTATTAAGATTCTCATGAAATGTTGCGATCGCACCTTGCCCCCATAATGTATTGCTTATTCCCACCGCATCAACCCAACGATAAACATGAAAATCAGTAATCGTCCCCAAAGACTGTGACCCATCAAACAACTCATACTCCACCTCTAACTCAGTCCCATATAACCGATCGCTCTGCAAATTCTCAACCCCCCCAAACATCTCAGCATAACTCCTCGGCTCCAATTCCACATAAGACCCCATCCCCAACATCCCATTCTTACTCAAACTCTGCGACCATAACAAATCCCCCTGAGACCCATTCGGAGAACGCAAGAAATTATCATAAGTCCCGCCACCCTTATTCCTCACCGATACCTTCACATTGTCGTAATACTCATAAAAATCCTGCCCCAACGCCTTCAACATCTTCGCCGAGCGCCCCACCTTAAACGTATCCCCTGAATCATTCACCATCAACTGACCAGGAGGACGCGACGGATATACATCCCTTGTCTGCACGATCTGCTTCGCTAACCCCGGACCCTCCCACCATAGAGCCACCGACGCATCCGTCACCGTATCCGCATAATCCAACTGAATTTGATACTTTTGACCCGGTTTTAAATTCACATAACCACTCCCATACTCCTTCTTATCCTCATCCCACTCCCTATCCAACTCATTGACTTCCAATATCGGCACCTCATCAATCGACAACTGTGCCAAAGACCCATCCATATCCACAAAGAAGCGATAATCTCCTTCCTGCGCTGTTTCCGGTACCTTAATTGTTCCCGAATAGCGCAGGCTGAAATTATCTCCCTCAATAACCCCCGGTATCGGCGAATGCCAATCCCAATCCACATTCACTGCATCTACAAACCCTGATGACTTTAAGTTACTAAAACCCAACCCTTCGAAATACTCCACGTATAACCCCGTCCCTTGCGGTTCTCCTACGGGTAGGGGAGGTTCGTAATCTGGTTCGGGATATTGTTCCCGACCAGTCGAAGAGGTTTTGATTGGAGGTGTCGATGGCTTCGGGATAGAGGAATTCTTGGGGAATGACGGCTAGGGATTGAGAATTGCTCTCCCAAAGGAGTTTCATTCGTCAATTTTAACTCAGAAAATTGATAAAATGAGAAAGGTTAAATGGAAAGTGAAAAAATGAAGAAACTTAACCATAAAAGTTGGAAAATCTGGTTGGCTCTCATTCTAGGAGGTATAGGAAGTCAACTCGGTATTAGAGAAAGTCAAGCCAACCCAAATTACACGAGGTTTTCGCAATGGTGTTTGGCAAAGGAGAGTTTGTCGGAAGAAACTCGCCATACAGTAGAGGAATTGTTGAAAATAGTAAAAACAGAGAATTGTGAGGAAGCAGAGCAAAAATTATCTGAGCTAAGTTTACTATTATTAAATTCCAGAAATATTAGCGATATCCGTCCCTTACAATCCTTAAATAGCATTAAGCTAGTTACACTTAGCTTGCATAGCAATCAAATTAGTGATATCAGTCCCTTACAATCCCTGACTTATTTAACTCAGCTTAGCTTATCGAACAACGACATTCGCGATATTAGCCCTTTACAATCTTTAACAAACCTTAGCAATCTTGATTTGAGTAGCAATCAAATTAGTAATTTAACACCTTTATCGGAATTAAGAGAACTTCAAGAACTTTATCTAAGCAGAAATCAAGTTAACGATCTAACACCTCTCTCAAATCTTAATCAGCTTAAATGGCTAGGTTTGAGTACGAACAAAATCGATGACCTATCCCCTCTTGCCAATTTGACTCAAATTAACGATATTTCCTTAAGATGGAATCAAATTAACGATTTGACTCCTCTTGCTAATTTGAAAAATCTTCTGGGTCTCAGTCTAACCTCTAATCAAATTAGCGATTTAACTCCTTTAGCTTCTCTTCCACAATTAGACAGTCTCGATCTCAGCAACAATCAAATTGAAGATGTAACACCATTGTCTGGCTTAACCCGACTTCAGTTTCTCGACTTATATGATAATCGCATCCAAGATGTCACACCTTTAGCTCAACTGATAAATATTAGAGAACTCAATTTAGATGACAATCAAATTCAAGATGCTAGCCCTCTAGTTATTTTTAAAAACAGAGAAAGTATTTGTTTGAGAAGAAATCCTCTAACTCAACTTTCTTTATCTCTTCGACTTCCTTGTAGAGTGCTAGACTATCGTTCTTAATGACCGCTCCCAATAATAGAAAATGCCGACCAATAATAAGGGTGTTGATAGTTGATTCCGAAATTCACGTTTTGTGCGACTTCAGAAGGAATCGGGAAACTCTCTTCTCCTTGACTTCCGAATTGATAAATAATTCTGGGATTTGCCCCTCCTTCATACCGAATCCTTCCTTCTATCATCGCTCGCACTACTTTTTGTTGGATTTTCGCCAGAGGAATATCGCGAGTTGAAAGTTCATGATAAAATGCCTGCATTAATGCAGATATTGCCACATCAGGATCGCTGATTTTGCACTCTCTTCTCCAGCAACTTCAAGTCCACAAGTTCAACTTCTAAAATTGATAAAATGAGAAAGATTAAATGGAACGTTAGAAAAATGAAAACAATGAACTTTAGAAACTGGAAAATTGGGCTGGCTCTTATTTTGGGAGTAATGGGAAGTCAATGGGGGATTACTGCGAGTCACGCCAACCCGAATTATACAAGTTTCCGGCAATGGTGCGAGGCGAAGGAAAGTTTACCGGCAGAAACTCGCCATACAGTGGGAGAGTTGTTACGGAAGGTTAAAACCGAGGACTGTGACGAGGCAGAGCAAAAACTTTCGGAGATAACTAGATTGGGTAGTTTTAATGGTCGAGGGATTAGCGATCTCAGTCCGTTACAATCTTTAACTCATCTCACTTTTCTTAGTTTGAACAGTAATAAAATTGTTAACATTGAGCCATTAAGTTCTTTAGCTAATCTCACTGAAATTCATCTTAGGAGAAATGAGATCCAAGATATTAGTCCGTTAAGTTCTCTAACCAATCTGGTCGAGCTTAGTTTTGAGAAAAATCAAATTCAAGATTTAACTCCTTTATCCAATTTAAAAAACTTAAGTGTTTTGGATTTGAGCTATAACAATATCAGCGATCTGACTCCTCTATCAAACCTAAAAACTTTAACAGTATTACGGTTATCGGGAAATAAAATTAGTAATTTGAGTCCTCTATCAAATCTAAGTGCTCTGTGGAATCTCCATCTAAATTCCAACCAAATTAATGATTTGACACCTCTATCCACCCTTGTTAATCTAACCGGTCTTTCTATTGGTTTCAATCAAGTTAGCGATCTGACTCCCTTGACTTCTCTGCACCAACTCGTAATTCTTCAATTTCCCAATAACCAAGTTAGTGATGTTTCTCCCCTAACAAGTTTAACGCAATTGTCAGATGTGAGCTTGGACGATAATCCTATTGATGATTTTAGTATTTTGTGGACTATACCAAGTATGGAACTCATTTATTTTGATTCGATACATGATTGATTGGAAGCAATATCAATATCAAACCAACTGAAAGTCTTGTTTAAGCCAAAACTCCTATTCTTTTAACTTTTCAATCTATCGAGTTTGGCTCTCTGGAAACAAGAAAAACTCATTTTTAATGACCACTTCCAATAAGCTGAAATGCAGACCAATTATAAGGATGCCTTCTTAAATTATGAGCATCGGAATAGTAGTTTGAGCCTGTAGGATAGTTAATCATTTCTATCTGTGCTGCTTGCAAAATTTTAGCAACAGGCATATCTTGGGCTGCACGTATTGCGTGTAATTTCTCCATTAGTATTGACGTTTCAAGATCGGGAACATCCCACAAAGCACCGATGGCGGACTCTGCCCCTCGCAACCAAGTTGCACCAGCCAGCCCATATTCTTGATAGGCGTTGCCAATCGCGGCTTGGCAGGAAGAAAAAATAGCCCATTCCAATGAATCAAACTTGTATGTATTTAATATTTTGTATAGCGTGACGTAATCTTCGGGTTTGTTGGTCGCGAGATAATCATCGTGAGAATTCGAATTTCGCCAATATTTTCCATGAGTCGCAATATGTAAAAACTGTGGATCGTTGTTGAGAGAGTCGAGATCTCTTTTTAAGTTTTTGGCATTAAAACGATGATCCTCTGGAATTGATGCTTGACTATTTTGATTATTGGTAATTGCATTAAATTCATCGTCCACATAGTGAAGATCTGCCCAGAGATTAGACTCTTGAAAGTGGTCTTCTGCGAGGATAAATCCTTCAGCATTTCTCATATCTTGATACTGCGGCTCGGTAAGATGAAAACTCGGAGAAATCGCAAGACTAAATTCCTCGATAAGATGTTTGCCAGTGTTTTGATCGACTAAAGCGCCATAGGGAATATTTTGTAAAAGAGAAACCAAAACAGGATGATCCGTGGCGTTTGAGCCATTATAGCGTCTCTCTATACCAACTACCTTATGGCTTGCGTCGGGGATAATCTGCAAATGATCGATTCCCAAAGTTCGGAGATCGTCCTCAATTTCAGAAAATAGTTTATCGTAGAGTAGCTCTCCGGGAGAAATGTATTCAGTGCTTCTTTTGGGACCTTGTCTTTCTTTTTTTACATACCTAAAAAAATCACGATAATTTTTCTCCAACTCCTGAAAAGAAACCTCAACAAACTTATGAACGGGTTCTTGATTGGGATCGCCTGGAACCATAATAATTTCAACTCCTTCAACACCATCTCTTTCCCGAATCGTCAAATAAACCAGAGCCGATTTCATACCAGCTTGGAGATCGGCTTGCTGCAATTTCTCCTGCATCGCCTCCATAGAAATTTGGTCGATCTCTTCTTCTGATAACTTCCCATTAGGCAAAATATTCCGCTTAAACTCCTCAATGCGCTCAATTTCAATTTCCTTAACGCGATCGCCAATAGAAACCCGACCCTTAAGATCAAGAGGAAACTCAAAATCCGCAGTCTGTAACACCACCGTATCCTCAACAAAATTGCCATTCCCGCCAGTAAAATCACCTCCCTCCCCTGGAGTAAAAGCAATAGGCAACTCACTCACCTCCCATTTCGCCGCCCCCATCCCCGTAATCCCACTCGCTGTCTGAGAATAATCAATATTGTCATTCGTCCCCGCCAAAGCCACTCCCTTCGACTCCGGCAAGAAATAATCAAACTCCTTCGTTTTGATAAACTCTCCTAATTCATTCTCACTCTTTTCATGCAATCCCGCCATTACCCCTGCACCTAAATTTTCTTTAGCACCAACAACATCTAACCAACGATAAAGCTCGTAAGAAGTCTTTACCGTGTGGCGTTTATAGTGAGATTCTGAGTCATATTCAGATTCATTAGAGTAAGAATGAGAGTGTTTTGCAACAGTAACATTAATAACTGACCCATACAAAACATCTTTATCCAACCCCGATATATCGATCGCTTTCAACATTCCTGCCAGAAGCTTATCGCTATCTCCTTGCTCTAAGGTAAAAGATTGATTAACCAAATCCAAATCTCCCGTCTTCTCCATAAACTCGGCTAAAGGTCCCTCAATATCAATAACTACCCCTACCCAACTTTCATCACCCGTTGGTGCCGCAAAAGGAATCTCAAAATATCCAGAATTTCCATCGAAAAACAGACCTTGAGGTTCTCTTTTCTGGTCTATAAGAGTATAAGTATTTACACCAGAAGTTTCAAAATCTACAGCGCCACTACCACTACTAGAATATGCTATATGATCGTGAAACCAAGGCTGATCTATGTAAAGTATAGAAGTACTGGGTTGAGAAGGACTACCCCAATCGAGATTAACCCATCCCCCCTCAACCTCCTCATCATTATCAGAATACTCCACCTCCACCTGATAAGAGTGACCTGCACTCAACAGCAAAGAACCACTTTGAGCAACATTTCCACCCAAAGGCAAATTCGTCCCATCAATCACCAACTGTCCATCTATCCAGACTCGCACCGGTTCTGCTGCATTGATATCAAACGTATACACCTCATCGTATTCCGCCTCAATCGTTCCCGTCCATGTCACCCCCAAAATTGATTCTTTCGGCGGATATAACTGAGAAGAAGGAATAACATCCTTATTCTGAGAAAGACTCGACCAGAGCAATTTAGCCGAAGCCAGCCCCGTTTCCTCAAAATACTCCATCCTGATATCGTACTTCTCTCCTCCCTGCAACGAAATCGGTGCAGAAATCCGTTCCTCATTGCCATTGTCCCAATTATCAATCAATAATTCCCCATTCACCCACAAACGCACCCCATCATCGCTCTGAGTATAGAAAGTATAATCCTCATCGTAAAGCGGTTCGATTTGCCCCGTCCACCGAGTGCTATAGGTATCTGGGTCAATACTGGCATCGGGAGAACCTGTCTCCCAGGCAAAATTCACCGACCCATCCACACGGCTCAATACTGCATCTGTCAAATCTTTGTTATTAAAGTATTCTCCTTTTAATCCTTCTCCATTTCCTTCCACTCCTACCGGAATCGTTAATTGTTCGGGATAGAGAAATTCTTGAGGAATGACTGACAAAGATTGAGAAGCACTTTCCCAAAGCAACTTCATTTGAGCCTCTCCTACCTCCTCTTTGTATTCCACCTGAAAATCGTATTTGACTCCCGCTTCGAGAGAGAAAGGAATGACTCCAGAAGTATCGACACTACTATTACTGTCAGTCCAATTATTAATAATCTGATGCCAAGTATTGGTGTTAGGGTCACGCACCCACACTCGCGAACCCCCATCGGCACGAGAAACTAAGGTAAAGTCTTCACTATAGGGGGCTTCGAGTTTCCCGCTAAACCTTGCCGACCAGTTATCGTTGGGGAGTGAGCCATAAGCAGGATTTCCTCCTTCCCATTCAAAGTCAATTCGTTGGGGAATTCCTCCTAGTGGTCTGTCAGACTTGAAAAGCCGAGTAAAATCTGAGAGAATTAGAAGAAAATAC
>NZ_JCAMRX010000086.1:0-16925 GCF_059821285.1 Spirulina sp. LEGE 11439 | reverse complement strand
CATTTTTACTGTACTATTTATCTCTTTTTAGCACAACAACTTCGGTAGACCCATATTCTGGAGTATCTAAATCTTGTGAAGTATCTGAATCTTTTGGAGTCTCTCGAGTATCCTGATAGAGATCGAGAGCAACGATTGCGGGTTTGAATTCTTCTCGAGCAAGAAGCTCTAATACTTCATGCAGACCCCGATCTGACAGTGCCGAGTCTCCTTCGATCTCATTGTTTTTGCGTTGTGTGTCCAGATCTTTTTTATTTGCTGCAATAATAGTCAGACGATTATCGGGTAATTCTCTAGGGCGCATTCGTAGCAAGCGATCGTAAAAAGATAATTCTCCTGCTTGAAATATCCCAAAAATACGCACTAATATACATAATAGAGATATTCCAACTCCTGTTAAAATTGCGATAGAATGGCGAGCTACAAGCCATCTGGGAACTCTAGATTTGATTACCTTTAGAGTTCGTATTGGAACGTTGGCAAATAATTGCCCTCCCTTATTTTCCGGCCAGCGCAAATAGAGTATGGGTCGATACCATTGATTCCACTCTCTCATTGCGCTCTGTCCCTCCTGAAGCGCTTTGACTAACTGCCTTTCGCTACCGAGCGATCGATAGAATCTCTCTGAGAAATTTTGTGCTGCTTTAGCAGTGACATTGTATTGCATTGCTACCACAGCCGGAATACCACTTTTTATCAATCCTTGAGCCACACCATTAAAAATAGATTCACTTCCTAATGCCATCCCAGCCTTACAAGCACTTACTACCACAAGACGAATCCGATCTTCTTGCGGTCGATCGAGTCCAAAAGATGGGAGTTGTCCTATTTCTTCAGCACTTACATAGTCTGCTTGTTGTCCCGATTCCTCTGATTCAAATAATAGATAACCTTGCGGAGATTCAGGCAAAGGTGAGTTGCAATTCTTGCAAGATTGTGCCGTCAAATTTTGGTGAATTGTATGGCAGCGATCACATCGTTTCCCAAAAAAACCATGTCCATCAAAATGAATGATATGGGGAGCTTTAGCGCCTGAGTTTTCAATCAAATAATCCCCCAAAGCCTTAAAGGTAGCAGTTCCTTGCTCTTGTTTGAGGTCAATAACTTGGATGCGCGATTTTTCTCGAGCAGTTTTCAATCCAGATAGGACGGCTTGATGTTCTCGGTCATCGAGGGGAGGAAGGCCAATCTTGGAATCACTGGCTGATGATGAAACAAGTAAAACCCGAATTTGCTCAACAGGTGTCAATCTAGGAGGAGAATCCAAAAAAGTTATATAGCGCGAGAATGTAACGCCGCTATGAACCAAAAAGCGATCCCCATCATGTGCTAATTCCCACAAATAATCGGGGATACGATTTTCTGGAGGAATCTCTTTGCTAAACTCCAATTGAATATGAAGTGACTGACTGTGTTTCACAGCATTTGCCCGGATGGTCTGAAGCGATTGACGCACCTCATCTTCAGGAAATAATGAATTGTAGATTTCCTTCCCAATTACCTTAAGCATTTCAGATGAAAAATTTTGACGTTTTTTATCTAAAAGCCCCGTGGTAACTAACCACTCTCGCTCCTTTTCATCAGGAAAATCTTTGGAATTATACTTAATAGCTCCTAAAACTTTGATAAGAGATGTACGCCAATGTCGTGCATCTTCATAAAAAGGAAGAGTTGATGTTTGAGACTTAGACTCACCAAAACGACTACGAGCAGAAACAGTAAAATGTCCCTTATCCTGCTGGTCAGTAACCGATAGTCTCAGACTTAAAAATTCCATCACTCACCTATTAGATATTAAAGAATTTTACTCCGATTTCATCAGATTACAGTATCTTCAGCACTACCCTCTTCATTTCCTTTCAATACTGCTTCTGCATTTTGTTGCAAAGCTGTGAATATTTTGTCCGGATGTGCTGCTTTGTAGAAGTTAATAAGTTGTTGTTTGTCAAAAATAGATGATAAAGTAACTTTGACAGTCTGAATGTGCTGTTGACTGACCTTACCACCAATCTCTCCACCACCGATGGAAAGTACGTCAATTTTAATACCACCCTCACCCTCACGAGACACCACAACTTGAAGTTCTAACTCAATAGAATCTACGAAAAGAAATGGAATATCTTTTTCATCTTTACTAGGAATAGTACTAGGAACAGTTGCTAAGAGTTCTTGTTTAACTTTATCTATTAATTCAGTAATGCCGATTGATTGATTGAAATTTGACATTTTATATCCTCGAAAAAATGATCTAATTGATAGACTTAAAACAGTTATTTCAATCCAGATAAAAATTAGGAGAATTGTTATCTTTACTGTAAACACCTGTTTATAATGCAATATATCATTACAGAAAACTTAACATATTTATGTCTAAACTGTCCAAGGTTTTCCCCAACAGGGGTAAAACTTGTCTCTTTACCTTTTACTGTATTGCAGTAAAAATATTTGGGGAAGCCTCATAAATTCCTGAAGAGCCAACTCTACCAAGGAAACCACTTCCTCACCTTTCGCCCCGAATCTCTGACACTATCGACAATCTGCTCGTTTTTCTGCGATCGCGTCCCCGAAATATCCTTATCTTTCAGGTCGTGAGAAGCCACAATCTCCCCCGTCATCAAGGCTTCTTGAGCGCGTTCGGGCAAAGTCGAGCGATCGCCGCTTTTCGCTTCCGTTTGTTCGTAAAGAGCCTCTGTTCCACAACCTATCACCTCTTCCGTCAGAGCTTCGGTAGAATCGCGATGGACGTTACCCGTTCCGCCTTTTTCCTTAATCGTGCGATTGAAATTTTTATTGACTGTCGCACCATCAACCCGCCGACGCTCCGGCAAGTTTTGCGAATTCCCGAAGAGATCGAGTTGACTCCCCGAACTCTCCTCTTCTTGAGGATTCTGCTTGAACCAACTTAAAAAACCCATGTGCTTCTTCTCGCTCCTGTGGCGTAAAATCCGATGAAAATAATTGTTCCAAGCCGAGCTTGATTAAATCCAGACCATTAGAAAAGGTCAAGAATTCTTCAAAAATGCGATAGCGCAATTCGTAATCCCAATCATCTGGCGATGGATTGAATTGATACAAAATGAGATTGTAGGCATCCAAACAAGACGAACGGATATTTTTAGCACAAAATGTACAATATGCCTTTTTCCACGTTTCCTTGCAGCGTAAGTCGCCAAATGTCCTTACCTCACTCTTAAAGTTTTCTGGTTGTACAACAGCACCTTTATAGGAACTGAGACATTTCCATTCGTGGTAAGTTTCTGCTTTAAGTTCTGCAAAATTCATGGCAATTCTCTAGTCAAGAGACCTTAATGCAATTATACCATTGATTGAAAATTCTTCCAACCATTTTTAAAAATAAAGCGATAGCAAATATTCTAAATGTTGTAACTGTCGCTCCGTAAACTCAACCCGCCGTTGCAAGAAATTCAACATATTTGTCTCCAAATCGTCTAAGTCTTCCCCTCGCAGCTTCAAAATTTGTTCGGTAATCTCTTTTAAATGCGATATCGAAGACTCAACATCTCGACTTGGCTCGATGTTTGCACTGAGCGAAGCCGAAGTGTAAACCGACTTCAAATCGTAAGGAAAAACCGACAACTGACGTTTTCCTACATCAACCTCAACCACACCCACCTCGGAAACCGATCGCACTACCCCCCAATACCCGTGCCAACAGCGATCGCTGCCTTCCACCGAAGCCGATTCTTGAAAATCGATAATGACCACATCTCCAATTTGATAGGGAGACTGAACAATAGCTTTTTGCACCAACATTAACTCAGACGGACAGAACAAAACGCGATCGCTACGGTTTTCCAACATAACCGAAATTTGATAAGAAGCGTGCAAAATTTCCACAACTTCTCCCATTTCTCCCCCATGCGAACTCGCCTTTTCGTTGACCTCCACGCGATCGCCAACGGAAAACCCTTGCAGCGTCACGATTCCCCGTTCGCCTTCCCTCTGACTCCGCGACAGCATCCGACGTGCCTGTTGAGTCGTTTTGGCCTGACCCCGAGCGATTAAATCGAGGAGATTTTCTCGCTCTTGTGTCGTCACTTTCAATAACTTGTAAGCCGCATCCACGCTTTGCCCGTTCAGAACTTGACGCAATGCCCTTGCCTCCTCCTCTCGGCCTTCCTCCCGTACCTTATCGATTTGTACCACCACCTTCTCGGCCTTCTCATAAGTGCGACCGCTTCCAAACCCCACTCGCTTGGCTAGGCGATCGCGAGTTTTGCCGATTTCCCGTTGTGGAAAATTTTCCACAACGGGGGCAGATTTTCCCTGCTTCAATCCGGCCAGTTGCCTGACCTTAGCTTTTTCCCCCTCAATTTCTTGCCAAACCCTTGCTTCGCGTGCCTTTTGCTCTGGGGTCTTAATCCGTGAAGCATTTTCCAACAACAGGGCTTCGAGTTCTGCCGTCGGGTCTTCAAAGGCTTGAATTTCAATAGGAACTCGGTCGATCCCCAATTGCAGGACGGCTTTCCAACGTCGGTGGCCGCTAATGATGACATCGTTAGGGGTAACGACTAAAGGTTTGATCCAATTGGTTTTTTCAATCAGTTCGACTAACTCTTCAATATCCTCGTCTTCCCCGTAAATCAAGTGATTGCGAGGATGGGGACGCAAAGAACGCGGGTCGATCCAAGCCGTTGCCCGACCGACGGCTTCGGGAGCAATTCCCGTTGTTCCCCGTCCCGGTATGGGAATGCGATCGCTCATCGATTTTTGCCAAATTCAACTGCAATGCCTTCGATGCTTGTCCTATATCGGTTGTGGGGATTGCCGTCGCAGCCAGTGCGTCAGGTCGAGAAGTTCGCGATCGCTCAATTGCTGTCGCTTATCCTTGCCATAGGTCGATCGCAGGTGTTCTCGCAATCGCTCTATCGTCCATCCCAAGCGCCGGAGTTCGAGATTGATTTGGGCGATCGCGCTGGTGAAATCGAATTGGTTATTGGTTATTGGTTGTTGGTTATTGGTTGTTGGTTCTGAAATGCGATCGCTACTCGGTAAATCTGAATTGCCATAATTTCCGGAGTTTTCTGCCGTTGGTTTTGTTGTTTGAGAGGGTTTTTCCAGTTCTGAAATCCCCTCGAATTGCCCATTGGCCGATCGTAGTGTCGATCGCGGGTCAGCAAGTGGAGGCGTTATCTCGCTTGCGTTTGAGGGCAATGTGTCGATCGGCTGTTCTGTCGATCGCGTCGCTTCTGGCGAGCCGTAACCGTTTTCCGCGCTCGGGTCGCAGTCTAAGATCGGCCAATCGTCGTCCTCGTCAAACTGACGGTCAAACTCAGAACTTGTCGTTTCCCATTCATCTCGATCCGCAAATTCCGAACTTGCCATTTCCCATTCGTGGTAATTTTCCTCTAGAGATACTAGGCGATCGACACGATCGTCACTGTTCCTTGGTGGAGTCTCAAATGCCTCTATATTGGGGGGATTCGCCTTTTCTTGGCGATCGACGCGGCGATCGACTGGCCGATCGACAGTTTCCCCATTCAGCACCAATTTCAACCGATTGCCCTTGCCCACTAAGCTCCCGAAACCCATGCGAGCCAACTCGATTAAATTCTGGCGCAGGTCGTCGGGTTTCTCCTTTCGCAACCAGCTAATCGACGATTGCAACCGACGTGCTGTCAGTTCGCCGTATTGTTTCAACTTGTCCAAAATTGCGCTCAAGCGGTGGGGCAATCCTCCTTCATTCAAAGCGGCAGATCCTTCAGAATGAATCAGGGTTGTTTGAGAAAGGTAAAACTCCGCCAAACCGATCGCCGCTTCAACTCGCTCTCGGGGAATGTAGGGATCGGGGCGATCGCGTCCCGACACCAGATCCGCAATGACGTGCAAAACCAAAGCCAGTCGCGCCGTATAGCCTTCCATCTTCGATAGTGCCGCTCGCATTCCCTGCCGAGAGTTGGCCACTCGTCGTTGCTCGAGATTCCAGTGGTAAAGGTCGTAAAGGCTTTGAGCCTCTGCCGTAAAGCGATAGCGTTGGGGTTCGACTTCCCTCGCCTGCTCGTAGAGCGTTTTCAAACTATTCAACTGATAAGGCGAATCCGTATCCGGCAATTTCAAGGCTTTCAAAGGAATGCGAACCCACAAAAAGCGCCCCCACTCCCCTTGGTCGTCGTCAAAATTCCCCATCAACTTCTGCAACTTGGAATCTTGAATGGCTCCAATGATGCTCATGGATTCGTAGAGGGTGGAAATGCGTTCGCCACTTTTGAGATTTTTCTTGACTCCCGTGCCATTCCAACCCGAAAGGATGGACTCTCGATCCTCCCCCCGTCCTTTTTTATAGGCTCCATAGGAACCGAACAATCCCGAAAGTTCATCTTTGATACACAAAAATGCCGTATCCGGTTGCTTGCTCTTAATCGTATCGATCGCCTCGCTGGTGGCTTTATTGACGTAAAACTCTTTCTGCACGGGTTCGATGGGTTCGGCAGCTTTCCACTCCTCCCGAGAGCCATAGGTATCTTTGGCCGCCTGCCACTGTTCCCAAGCCGCGTCATATTCGGCTTTTGCCAGCTTGTACTCTGCGTCGGTTTCGGCCTGCAATTCTCTGAGGGGTTGCAAAATCGCTTTTAGGGTGGGGGATTTGCGCTGTCCGGATTCCGTAACCAAGCCGGCATAAATGATGGCGGGTTCGACAAAATCAATGCCTTCTTTAATAACGACGCGGGTTTCGGGGTGCAGGCAGGAGGCGACGGCGGGAAGCAAGACGGTGAGGAGTGCTGAGGGAGGAATGCCCATCCAACGGGCGACTTGCTGCATCGGCTCTGCCAGTTTCCAAGGTAGGTAATCTCGGAGATCGAGGGCGTGCCGCTTGTGTCCTTCTAATGTTTTTAATTCTTGGTGACATTCATCCCGCCCGACTTCCCGATCCGAGTCGGTTTGCAAATCGCTTGCCAGTTGGCGCAGTTCCCGGACGCTCCAACCCGACTCTTGACTCAAGCGATTGAGGCTTTCGGTAAGGACGGCGGGAGGTGGGTTGCGATTGAGAAGGGCGAGGAGAACGGTTCTGACATCGATTTCGGGACAAGCTGGCGATCGCTGTACTTCCGTGGCGATGGGAAATTTGGCTTCTTTGACGCTGCGTTGAAAGTCCGTCCAACCGTAGCCAGCATCGATCGCATTACTGACATCCCAACCTTTCACCGTACAATCTGACCGCATGGGGACATCAGCAATACGCCCGCGACCTTCGAGGGCAAAGGCGAGTTTTTTGGCTCCTTCCTCTCCGGCGCGAGTGCCGTCCTTGCGAGGCGTGTCGTTGCGATCGTAAAAAATTGTTACATTTCCGGGCAGTCGTTGCAGTTCTTCCCATTTAGGAACGCTACCGCAGCCGGCAGTGGAGCAGGCAACGGCAATGCAGGATTCTCCTTCGGGCTGTTCTCGTACCAATTGGGCGAGGCGAATGGCATCCCATTCTCCCTCGCAAAACCAAGTCTCGCGGGCATTTTCGGGGAGATGGGTAAACCAAATGGTAGCGGGAACGCCGAATTGAGACCAATTGCCGAGGTAATCCGGTCTTTGTTCGGGTTTCAGCCAAGGGGCGACGCGCTTTTTGACGTAATAGCGCCCCGGCTGTTGGGGAATGGCAATAAAGATACAGATTGATCCGTAAGTTTCTTTATTTTGGGGTTTATTTTCGTCGGGAATGACGACCCGTTTCCCCAGTCCTATATTTAGGCGTTCGATATCGCTTTTGGAAATATGGCGATCGCTCAACCATTTTCGGGCGGCGACTACATCGGCAGAGGAATCTCGCAACAGCCTCTCGGTTGCCGAAGCGACAAATTTTTCGTCAACGGTATAGTCTTTGTGGGGGGTAGGGGGTTGCTGTTTTTGAGAGCGATCGTCGGTACTGAATGAGGGTGAAGGTTGTCCCGGTAGGGGTGCATTTAATGCCTCTCGAATCTCGGCGGGGGTACAACCTCGAAAACATTTATAACCGTACTGACTTTTGGGGACGAGGCTGAGAGTCTTGTCTTTCGGGCCTTTCGAGCAACAGGGACAAGGAGCGCGACCCTTGCGATCGAATTCTACCCATTCTCGGATTTGAAAAGTCTTGGATTTTTGGTAAACCATTGCTACAATAAGACAATAGGAAAAATAACAGTTGCAAGAAATTGCAATTGTTACGAATTGCTACAAAACAAATATTGGGTTAGCGGTAAACCGCTACAAAGCCTGAAGCGTGCTTCAACACGCTACAAAAAATAAAAGACTCAGGAAGTTGTTGGATTTAGCCGCCAAGCCACACCAACAGCTTCTTTTGCTTTATGTTTTTTTGTTTTCTCAGGCTTATATTGTATACTACCATCATACACGCGACAGCCTGTTTGCAAATAATTCGTAAAATGGCAAAAATAAGAGTTGGCAAAAAACAACCTTCAGGAAGGATTTCAGTGGCAGAGTGGGACTGGGATCGTTTTAAGGTGATGTCAAAAATCAGCAATGCCAGTATCAGCGAACAATTGGGTTTGTTAGTTCAAAAGTTCGTCAGCGACCCAACCAACCAGAAACTTTTTGAAGAACGCCTAGACTATCTCGCGAAGAAACATGGAATGACTCCTGAAGAATGCTTTAATTGCTTGCGGGACGACCAGCCGCTTCCCGAACTAGCCAAGCAATAGAGATTGCTGGAGTGGTGGTGAAAGTTGAAATTGAGATTTGAATATTCTCTCTGAGAAGAAAATTTGTTAGGAAAAGTTTCAAGCATTGGGTTTTTTTAGAGAATCTTTGTCGGTGGTGTTGAAGTTTAATTGTATTTTCCGAGTTTAGCGAAGTCGAAAACGGAGTTTGTGCGATCGAAATCACATGAAATCTCGAAAAGCGCAAAACAAATCCAACATTGATCTATTGACTTTTTTCTCATTGTGTGTATTCACGGATATCGATCGGTGTATAGTTTTTTGTTGTGGCGATCGCGAAATTGCGTTCTCCTTCCGATCGGTTTCTAGCGAATAATGCTTGAGCTTTATTAAAGCCGTAAAAGAGCGATCGCTGGTTGAGTTCAACAGTTGCTCCCATCGCCTTACGAACCTTGTGACTCGAACTCTTGCTTTTCATCGATTGTGGGTTGGTCGAGTTTCCCTTCGTTTTCGGCAATTTCAACAGCCCTTCGCAATAAATATGCTGCATGGTCGCTGAGACTCGTTCCTTCAATATCAGCCCAGCGCTGCAATTTTTCATGAGTTAAGTCTGGTAGGGAAACACTAATTCGCTTGGTCATTTCTGACGTTAAAAAGAGTTCGCCTGTCATCTTAATATCAATCGAGTTCAGTTTGTCTCAGCATTTGTGCAGCGAATATGCAGCTTTATTGTTGCACTAGCGCCGCAGAAAAGTTACGATAAAGCTGAGAAAATTTTGACAAATTTTTAGAGAACGGAGATTGAACCATATTCCCCAGTACGGGAGAATTAATATGCAACTAAGATTTAAATCTATTGGCACGAAAGGCAGAAAATCGGTCCGATGGAAACGCTGGGTGATTCTTGTCAGCGCGATCGCTATTCTTTGTCCTCGCCCCGTTCGTGCCAACCCTGCTACTATTGCCATCCCTGCACTTTGTTCGACAGGAGCGGGATGCGTTCTCGCTGGAGCAGTTCTCGTCGGAGGCGTTTTGTACTATACTTGGGTTAGCCGAGATACCGGGCGTGCGTTCCGAGTTCCGGTGATCGCATTTCCCATTGTGGATGATGAAAACCCGAGGGGTTGGCTGCCGGGGAAAGAGGTTGCCGTTTACAATCCCGAAGCCTGCGAGCGCATTGCTCGGAAGTACGGCAAGCAACTCGTCGAAATTCGAGAAGATCGGGATTGGACGGGAAAACCTTTCTGGATTTGCATTTACGAAGAATGAGGAGCTAGAAAATGTCAAAAACGATTTGGAGTCGCGACGAAGGCTGGAAAATCCCCAAATTGCCAGAACCCGAAAATGGGCATTACGTTCTCGCAGTCAGTTCCACGCTTTCACCCCTACACGCTTATGAATTGTTAGAGCGAATCAAAACAGCCGGATATCGAGGCGAATTGAATTGGGTCAGTGGCGATCCCGGTCAAGGAAATAGCCTGTATGCTTACTTTATCGGTCAGTTTCCCATTGAGGATCGAAGTGCGATCGTCGCTTTGACAGAAGCAGGCATAGAAAGGGATTGGATACTTGCCCCTCCCATCGATACGGAAGAGGATATGCGATCGCGTGAAATCCCCGATCTTGCCATTGAAGATAGTCTCGTTCCAGAGTCTCTTATTGCACGGATTTAAAAGTTTATGCTTCTGTAAAGGCCACCAATTTTCAGAAGGAATAAAAAAATTCAGTATAATTTTCTCATTATTTGCCAACGGTCATCAAAACAACCAGAACTCTGGTTGCTCGAACCCAAGCAATTGGGCTGATTCTAGGGAGAGAAAAATGGGAATCAAAGTTAAGAAAATCAACACAGGAATTCAGTGGACTTTGCGAGAAGCACTGAAAAATCAGGAGAAACAGCTCGCTCATTACTCCCGAAACCTGAGTACGGAACAAGAGCAAGATTTGAGATCCCAAATTGCCGATCGCACCAATATCGAAGGATGCGATCTCGATGCAAAAATGGATATTGTCGAGGTTAACAATCGAGTTCCTCGTGCCGGTGCGATTGAACGATGCGCCTACAATATCAGGGGAATTTCTCTCCCTCGATGAGGGTATGAGAGAATTTAAGGATTGTGAGAACTCAACTTCACCAGCAATTGCTGAACTTTAGATTAGTGCAAGCGAAGTCGAAAACCGAGTTTGTGCGAGCGCGATCGCATCAAATCTCGAAAAGCGCATAAAAAATACTACTTTTATTTATTGATTTTTTTCTCATTACGTGCATTTAAAGATTTTGAATTTACGATCAATAATGATTCGAGTTCGTTGGAGAAATTAAGAGAGTGGTGAAGGAGTAAGACAAAGGATTGGCAATGCGATCGTGGGTGTCGGTTATTTGGCGAAATGTAAAGTTTTCCCAAAGCCTGCGAAAAACTTTCTCATCTTTTCGATAGTTAACACAGAAGCCCAATACTTTTTTTGAATCAGAATGGACTTCTAGCTGATTTGACTTTGCCCCGCTAGCCCGATCGCATTGCTGCTATGACCGAACCGCAAAACGAAGATTTTTCCTACTCCGATCTTATCGCGCAAATTTGTCGGCATCCCCAAGGCAGTCCTCGATATCAGCAAGGCTTGACACGATTGATCGCCGCGATCGCTCGCTCTGGCAAACTATGGCGAGAAAATACGAGCTATTATGCAGATGCCCTGCAAGACACATGGCAGTTTCTCAGCCAAAAGCTCTGTAGCGTTTACGATCCCAATCGCGCTTTGGTAACGACGTGGTTAAACTCACATCTCAAATGGCGCTTGCTGGATTATCGCCGTAAAACCCAAAATGAGGATCGGCGACATATTACACCCCGCACCTTTCAACCCAATGGAGAGCCTTCCTTCGATTTAATCGAAAATATCCCAGCACCCCCAGATACTCCACCAATATTGGAAGAAATTTTGCGTTGGGTGGAAACCGATCCCGATGAAATCTTGCGGAAAACTCACATTCGCGATCGCCCCGATTTAACCGCTCAAATTTTGATTTTGCGCCGCCTTCCTCCGGAAACGGATTGGAAAACCTTAGAAGTTGAATTTAATTGTTCTTATTCAACCTTGGCCAATTTTTACCAGCGAAAATGTAAGCCCCTGTTGCGAAAATTTGGTGAATCTCAAGGATATATCTAATAGAAAGGGAGCAACACAAAGATGATGAGTCTCGAAACATTACTAGAAAATTCCTTACCCCTACCCATTCCGAGAGCGAGTTGGCAAATCGCTCGAGAATTTGCTCGCCAACAACCCAATCCTCAAAAAGCCGAACGAGTTTATCTCAACACTTTGGCAGTCTTGGCAATGGAGAGTTATTTACAATTGATGGCGATCGCCACCGACTTAAAACAAAGCGATAGCTGGAATCCCGTCCTGCGAATGAGTGCCGATGTTGCCGATCTGATGGTTGTGGGTGTGGGACGATTGGAATGTTTGCCCGTGAAACTAGATCCGACTGGGGAACTTTCCCGAGAAATTCCCCTTTGCACCATTCCCCCAGAAGTTTACCTCGAACGCATAGGTTACGTCGCGATCGCTATTGATGAAACTCGCCAAGAAGCCACATTATTGGGCTTTACCAAGACGGCTGGGAGGGGAGAAATATTCGTGGAGGATTTGCGATCGCTCTCCGAATTGCTCGAACATCTTGCCATTCTCGCTCAATCCAAAGTTCATTTAAGTCAGTGGTTTGTTGATGTTTTTACAGCCGGTTGGCAAGAACTGGAATCTTTCCTCGAAATAGAACCCGATATTGTACCCATGAATTATCACAATTCTTCTCAATCCCCCCGTTGGTGGGAAAATCTCGCCAATGCCGGACAACAGGCGTGGAAACGGTTAGCTGGGGACGAACCCGAAACCCTCGCTCTCGATATGTCAACGATGCGCCGCAGAGAGAATGCGTTGGTTTCCGAAGCTGATGTCAGTCGAGCCAAGTTAATCGATTTAGGGGTTCGTTTGGGGACTCACAAGATCGTCCTTTTAGTTGCGCTAACCCAACAGGAGGATGAGAGAATCAAAATTCTCGTTCAAGTGCGCCCGAATTATGGCGATCGCTATCTTCCCCCCAATCTCAAATTAGCGTTGTTGCAGGAGGGTGACAGCATTTTACAAAGTACCGAGTCGAGAGGACAAGATTTGTGCATTCTCCTCAAACCTTTTAAAGTATTACCGGGAACGGATTTCAAAGTGCAAGTTACTTTAGGTGAAGTCCAGATCGCTGAAGATTTTACCGTTTAGTCGCACTCTCATGAACTGATGAATGAATTAGTCGTTTTAAGTTTGGGAAAAGGAAGTTTTGCTGAAGGTTTTCCGTCTGTTTTTGCAAGGATAGGAAAAGAGGATTCGTTATGGCAACAGGAGCAAGTGGTGGGAAGTTTACCTGCCGCGCCGGAAATCCAACAATTTTATGCAAACTGGCGACTGGTTTATGACGTGCTTTATTGCGATCGCTATCGTTCTCCCATTGAAATTGAATCGGCTGGAATTACGAATGTTTCTGAGGCAGCATTTCAAGAGATTTGTCAGCAATTAGAAGAGGGTTTAAATCGCTGGTTGAGTTGCGATGGGTTTCGTCCGATTGAAGCACGACTGAGAACCAGCCTGAATCCGACAGAAGCATTTTGGATTGTATTAGAAAGCGATAATGATGATGTCTGGCGAATTCCTTGGAATCTTTGGTCTTTTTGCAAGCACGATTATCGCTCTGCCGAGATTGTCCTCAGTACCCCAGAATATCCCGCCCCAATTTTCGATCGCGATCGAAAAGCAGATAAAAAGATTAATATTCTGGTTATTTTGGGAGATAGTACGGGGATCGATATTCAACGCGATCGCGCTCTCTTAGAACGGTTGCCCGGTGTCAAATTAAAGTTTCTCGTCGAACCCAAACGAGAGGAATTAAACGCCCAATTGTGGGAGCAACACTGGGATATTTTATTTTTTGCCGGACATGGGAAAAGTCAGAAGAATGCAACGCGAGGAAAGATTTATATTAATTCTCAATTTACAAACAATAGTTTAACCATTGAAGAGTTGCAAGAAGCGCTAGCTCGTTCGATTCATCAAGGGTTGCAACTGGCGATTTTTAACTGTTGCGATGGGTTGGGTTTGGCGAGGGATTGGGCTAATGCCAAAATTCCCTTACCTCCGGTAATTTTAATGCGAGAAGCCGTTCCCGATGCGATCGCTCACAAGTTTTTACAAACTTTTTTAAGTGCGTTTGCCCGAGGAGTATCGTTTCATTTAGCCGTCAGACAGGCACGAGAGCAGCTTAAGGGTTTGGAGGGACAATTACCCGGAGCGAGTTGGCTTCCCGTGATTTGCCAGCATCCTGCGACCAAGCCACTTTCTTGGCACAAATTACAAGGCGATCGTTCTGTTAGTTGTACTAAAGTAACTCCGAGTTGGCAAATTTCTTCTCGTTTGATTGGGTTCTCCTTGTTAAGCCTATTGGGATTTTATGGATTAGGAGGACATGGGGCCGCAGTTTGGGCAAATCGAGTGGGGGTAAGACATTATCGTGCCGAGAGACTCGTACAGGCGAAGGTGTTGTATCATCTTTCGAGTTTTCTCGATCCATTTAATCCCAAACCTCATTATAATCTTGCTTGGTTATGCGAGAAATCTTGGGACAATCTTGATTGTGCGGCGAAAGGGTATCGACGGGCAGGCGATCGTGGTCTGGACGAAGGTTCAGCACAACTCGCTCGCATTCTCATGCGCTTGAGGTCTGAGAGTCCCACTGCCGTTTTCAAAACGACGGAGCGCTGTTTGGATTCGTCTTATCCTGCGGTGAGGGCGGCTTGTTTGGGGGTAAGAGCTTGGTTGTTGTGGGAGCAGGAAAGACCTTGGGAGGCAAAAAGAGATATTGAAGAAGCGATCGCCCTCGAACCCGACAGCCCTCACGCACGCTGTCTTTATGCTCGCATTTTGGAGAAGGAGGGACGGGAAGAAGAGGCTCGGGAACATTGGCGATTTGTACAAGAATCTGCAAAATATAACATTCCAGAACAAAATCGGTGTCGCAAAGATGCCGCGCAACGTTTATTTAAAGGAGGCTCGCAAAAATGAAACACAATCGGAGAATGAGACTAACTTTAGTATCGCTATTGGGAATGCTTGTCGCTTGGGGATTCCTCGAGCTTCCCGTTCGCGCTAGGAGTATTGCCAATGGCAAAATTTGGGAAAGTTCGGGGAATGTGACCATTTTACGGCACGATCGCAGCATTTCGGCAGTGTTGGGAATGTCTCTCTATCCCAGCGATCGCTTGCAAGTGGAAGACGGGGGACAATTGCTCGTGTTATGTTCCGATTTTGGCGTACAAGCGGTGAGTTCTGGGGAAACTTTACCCAATCGCTGTCAGGGTGCGAGCAACTCTTCCGAATGTTCTCCCGATTTGGCAGATTGTCCCGATCGCGGTCAAACTTTGGCATGGGGCGATCGCTCGATTCCTTTTGCGATTAGTCCCCGACGCACGAGGTTGCTCGATTCCCAACCTTTATTGCGTTGGAATGCAGTATCGGGAGCAACTCGCTATTTCGTGACGATTTCGGGATCGACGGAAACGGGGGAAGAAATGACCCAAACAATCGAAACGACGGGCGATCGCCTTGTTTATATGCCTGAATCTCCCGAACATCAGTTGCAACCGGGGTGGAATTATTTGCTCGTGGTGGAAACCGATACGGGGGTATCTTCTTGGGGCGAACCCTCGAAGTTGGGTGGAAGGGATTTTCAGTTGTTAGATGAAAGGCAAGAACGAGAAATGCGATCGCGACGAGAAGCGTTAGTTGGACAAGCTGTTTCTGGAGAAGCGAAGGCTTTAGCAACAGTACAGTTTTATTTGGAATACGATTTAATTTTCGAGGCAATTTTACTGCTGGAAAAAGTTCTGGAAATGGGCAAAGAAACGGCTTCTTTGCATTTGTTACTCGGGGATTTATATTTGGAGCAGTTATTAATTGCACCGCCTGCTGAAGAGCATTACAAGCGGGCGATCGCTTTGGTTGGCGAGGAGAATTTGGAAGAGAAAGCGCTGGCTTATGTGGGTTTGGGTCGAGTTCGCGCTGCCATGCAGGATCGTTCCGAGGCTGTCGATTTATTAACGAGAGCAAGGGAGATTTATGAGGGCTTGGGATGGCGCGATCGGGTTAATGAGTTAGACATTCAAATTATCGAACTTAATGTTGATTAAGGAGGGTCAAAAACCATGAAAAATTCAGCCTATCAATACGGTACGGTCGCTTTAACAACTTTATTCTTTTTGTTGGGAGAGAGGGGATTAACTCAATCCATTACTCCAGCATTGGATGGGACGGGAACGATTGTAAATATCGATGGCAATGAGTTTGTTATCGAAGGGGGTACGCGATCGGGGGATGGCGCAAATCTGTTTCACAGTTTTATCGAGTTGGGTTTGGATGCCAATCAAATTGCGACGTTTCTCTCCGATCCTCAAATTCAAAATATTTTAGGACGAATAACGGGGGGCAATCCTTCTGTTATTGATGGGTTGATTCAAGTTACGGGAGGAAATTCCAATTTGTATCTGATGAATCCTTCGGGGTTTGTTTTTGGCTCGAATGCGTCTTTAAATGTACCGGGGGACTTTTTTGCAACGACAGCACAGGGGATTGGATTTGGGAATGGGTTATGGTTCGATGCGTTGGGAGACAATGATTATCGGGATTTAGTGGGGACTCCTGTTGAGTTCGATTTGGCAGAGCGATCGGGAACGATTATTAATGCGGGAGATTTGGCGGTCGGTGAAGGGCAAAATCTTGCTTTGATTGCAGGAAGCGTCATCAATACAGGGAGTTTGAGCGCTCCGGAGGGGAATGTAAGTATTGTAGCGATGCCGGAAACGGGGCGATTGAGAATCTCGCGATCGGGTAATGTTTTGGGGTTTGAAATCGAACCTCCCCGAGATGAGCAAGGCAATCTTTTACCTGTGGAAGTGACGGATATTCCCGCTTTGATTACGGGATCGGGGGTCGAAACGGGATTGCAGGTTGATGGCGATCGCGTGGGTGTGGGAGATACTTCTGTACCGATCGCGGAAGGGAGCGCGATCGTTGCAGGGGAGTTGGAGACGGTGGGAAATACCGGGGGAAATGTGGATGTTTTGGGAGAAGTGGTGGCTTTGATTGGGGCTGAGGTTGATGTTTCTGGAACTGAAGGAGGAGGAAATGTGAGGATTGGAGGCGGCGATCGGGGTTCTGGAAATGTTCCTAATAGACCTCTCCAGTATTAAAACATTTGGCCAGTCTAGCTTACAGGTCTTAATC
>NZ_JCAMRX010000085.1:0-16970 GCF_059821285.1 Spirulina sp. LEGE 11439 | reverse complement strand
TAAAAGGTTGACGTACAAGGTTCTTTTTTAAGGGCGGATGACGGGAATCGAACCCTCTAATTACCCTAAAACCCTTGATATTTCGTCTTTTCGGTCTTACTCATTCCTCGCAATCCTATCGAGTGAGTAAGAAATGAGAACGTAAAAAAAAAGAGGGTTTAACCCCCTTTTCGCTTTGCTCTGTTGACGATTAAATTTCTATTTGATAGACAACTCGTAACACCGATTTTATCGAGTTATCCTCGATATCAAAACCTTTATTTTTTAGTGCGTCTAGCGCCAAATCCAAGGGTAAAGGTTGTTTTTTGTGATTAGTCAATAGGTCTACCGTTGTACGGATATTGGAGCGTTTCTTGTATGTCTGCTCATTAATCTGAACCGAATGACCTAGCGAGCGAGCGCGTATCTCTTGAGGGATTCCCTCCCGTTCTCCTAGTTGATTAGCTAGGTGTCGGAAGGCGTAACCTTGAGTTACGGGACACCCCCACGACTCAAGCCTGTTTCTTAGTTGAGCAACAAAGCCGTCACAAATACTTTCTGGCTTGCTCTCTTTTTTTGGCTTGTAGCTTGGTAAAGAGACATTGCAAATCTTTAACCTTTCTATCATTTGTTCGCTCTTAACCATCGGCGTACAGATACGCTCACCCGTTTTAATTGTTACCCCGAAATACGTTTTATTTCCTAGTACAAGCAATAGCTCTTTGTTGTTTTTGTCGTTAATAGCCTTGAAGGTATAGCCGTCTATTGTTACTGGGTTAAACAGATTTGTAGCGGCTGCGATTTCCGTGGGTCGCAATCCGTACACAACACACATTGAGCAGACCCATAGCCAGTTCTGGCGCGATTCTCGCCATCGTTTATGAGGTAGGGTTTCTATTTCGCTATACGCCTCGTCATACCAGCTTAAAAATTCATCCAAACTGATAGATTGCTTCTTTTTGAACTCAGTTTGAGATGGATCTATTTCTGACAATTTCTCTATCAATTTATCTTTATTGGGTACAAAGTTGCATATAGACTTCAAGACGCTATATCCGTCTTTGAACTTTTTAGTTCCTTGTTTCCAACTAAATAGAACTTTCTCAAGATCTTCCCATTCTGGGTATTTGTCCCAGTTAACGAACCGCTTAAAAACATATCCGTAATAACTATTGAACGTTTTAACATCATTAGGAATTTCTTTTGACCGTTTGCGTTTCGTGTTCTTGTTTCGTCCGTTAAAGTAACCTTTTTCTATCTTTTCAAAAACTTCCCGATAAGTGATAAGATTGTTACTCATTTCTTTTTTTTCGAGAATAGTTTCGTCGTACCACTCCCAAAAATCAGAGGCATTGTCAAATCGTGTTAACGCATCTTTAACGAGATGAGATTTGCGACACGCTTCAATAACGCCATCTTCAGTAAAAGTACAATTACACGCCTTTGTAGAACGTTTTTTTGTATCGGGAAAGACGAACTGTAGCAGTACATAGTCACCCTCTTTTTGCTTTTGGTGCTTCAGACTAACACCCCTTGGGGTTTCCTTTCGTTTACGGTTGTATGTCTCTACGATCGCCTCGTAACCGGTGTATAGCCCGCCGATAGAAGGCTTTGCGGAATTACTCATTTCTTACTCACTCGATAGGATTGCGAGGAATGAGTAAGACCGAAAAGACGAAATATCAAGGGTTTTAGGGTAATTAGAGGGTTCGATTCCCGTCATCCGCCCTTAAAAAAGCTCAACAAGAAGTTTAATAACAACTTGAAAATAACTTATCTTTGAGTTTTATTTTTGAAGAGCTTCTGAGGAGACTCGAACTCCTAACATCCTCATTACAAGTGAGGTGCTCTGCCAATTGAGCTACAGAAGCAAAGTATGCACTAAACAATAGTTTAGCAAATTTCAGCTACTTTTGGGAAGTGCGATCGCCTAAAAATTCAGACAATTTCCCAACCTCTAGCGCATTCGGCGAGTCACCATTTCTCGACGACTTCTTGCCCCATTCGTATCGATATTGAGAGGGCGAGCTTGGGCGGCGATGCCTTCTGCATTCCAAGCGTCTGTCATTGCTTTCGCAACTTCTTTGGCTTTCTGGAAATGAGTTAAAGCCAATAGAGACGGTCCTGCCCCACTAATGACCATGCCATAAGCACCCGCCTCCATCGCTGCTTGTTGGACGGCTTTATAACCGGGAATGAGAATTTGGCGATAGGGTTGGTGAATTTTATCTTGTAGTGCCGTTTGCAACCATTTTTCTTCTCCTTTTTCTAACCCTCTCAAAAGCAATCCTAAACGAGAAATATTAAAGATTGCATCGCTACGGCTTACCTCAAAAGGGAGAACCGATCGCGCTTTTTCTGTCGAGAGGGCAAAATTAGGCACCGCGATCGTGGGAATAATGCTTTCGTGCCAAGCAATATCGCAAATTTGCCAACTCATGCCCAATTCAGTTTGACTGGCGGCAGCAAGGCGACATCCGCCTAATAATGCGGGAACGATATTATCGGGGTGTCCTTCGATCGCGATCGCCAATTGTAAAATCTCGGTATCGCTTAAAGGCGTTCCCGCTAATTGATTAGCGCCCAATAACCCTCCAATAATTGCCGTCGCAGAGCTTCCCAAACCTCGCGCTAAGGGGATGCTCATTTTTATCGTAATTTCGACTGGAGGCGGATCTTGATCGAGGTGTTCGTAGAGTTTATTGAATGCCTGATAAACGAGATTTGTTTTGTCCTTACTAATCAAAGCAGATTGAGTTCCCGGTACTTTAATGGTCAGAGGAGGGGCATCGGATTCCTCTCGACAGACAAAATCAAATTGATTGTATAAGGTTAAAGCAGCACCGATGCAATCAAAACCGGGACCGAGATTGGCTGTTGTTGCTGGGACAGTGGCAGAGGCGACTAGAGGCATTCGAGTTAAGGGGATGAGGAAATGCGATCCGCAATAAATGTTTGAAAAGAGTCTAAGCTAGTTATCTTATCATAAAGGATATCCCTCACCAAAATTGATTCGGCTTTTTGATAATGTCCGCCGTTATAATTCTTTCCTTGTTCGTTACCTGCTAAAAAATACGGACGAGTGTTCAAATCATTAACCGGATTCTCTGCAACGAATTGCCGGAGAACTTTTTCTCCATAACTGGTATGTTCTGGGTTTTCAACTTCAGGAAAACTGGCAAGATAAGTTAAGAGAAATTCTGCATCGTTATTGTGGGAAATCTTTTGCATTTCCAAGAAAGTTTTACTGACTAATTGATAACTGACTTCTCGACAAGAAACCGATAAATTATAAATTACATCGTCCAGCTTAAAAATAGGCAGAGTTTTCCAGCGTAACTCTTGCCTGATTTCTTGATAAGTTTCTGGTAAAGTACCAATAGGAGTATTGGTTGTTTTAAGTTTATTTTTTTTGATTTTTAATTGCGGCTTTTTATAATCTCGAAAGTCAAATCTCATTCGAAAAAGATCGTCAGAAATAAAGGCAGCAATAACCAAATTAGGTTGATAGGTCTCAATACTTTCTTTTAAGGTAATATAAATCTGATCTAGCCCATAGCCTCCTACCCCTAAATTAATAATATTGAATTGCTTATCTTTGGCTTGTAAAAGATTTGTCCAGAGGAAGGAATCATCGGTATCAATCCCAAAACTATAGGAGTCACCAACCACTAATATTGTATATTGTTCTGCATTCGGTTCGTAATCTTTTAAAGCACGATGACCTTGTTTGTTAGTCGTGTAAGTCACATCACCAATGGTAACATTAAGATTGGGTCTGGGAGTCCAGCCACGAGTTGGGTGAGTATCGTGCAATCTGGCATCGCGAATTAGCCCGCGATCGCTTTCATATCGTTTAATGAATTGAGACTTCCACCAATAAGAACCGCAAGCACTATCGCCAAATTTATCGCGATCGGAAACTTTATATAAGTTATTGAATCCCGGTAAATTTTGCAGAGGTTTGAGACTAGAAAATTGGAAAGCAATCTCTAGTAAAATCAATGTAATTAACCCAATTAAAGTATAACCTTTAAGAGTGGCGAGAAGTTGTTTTGATTTCATTCACAATACTTCAAAACAGCGTGTAAATAAAAGGTGCGATCGCAGAACCTTGAGTAAAGACAATTAATGCCCCCAATAATACCAATGAAATAATTAAAGGTGCAAGCCAATATTTTTTCCGTTCGTTTAAAAATCCCCAAAGGTCTTTCAGTAAATCTAGCATTAGTAAGGTTTCTCCATGCTTTCTCGCTGGCGTTTTTGACTACTGATACGATAGGTTTCCAACTGGCGATCGTATTTTCTCGTCATGGGATCTTTCTGTATCAAACGCATTATAAACGCCATTGGGGTCACAATTGCAAAAAAGATAATTCCCAGAATAATTCTCGAATTGATCCAAGCGAGAACTTCCGCAATTTTCATCCAGACTCGATAGATAGGTTGGAGAGCGATGGGTAGAGCGATCGCAAAAAACCACAATACGCCCCCCAATATCCACGGTAATATCGGGAAAGCATGACCCCACACCCAAGGTAAAATCAAACCAAAGAGCAAGGGAATTATCGTTCCCAAAAGCATGCCAAATTGGCGCAGTTCTTTCTTGTTTTTACTTAATCCTAAAGTCATTTCACTAATTAATGATTAATTCCGATCGCTTGAGGTAGAAAAAGGGAATACTTTTCATTTTTAAATCGACGGTCATTTTGGCTCAAGCATTACTTACTAATTAATACAAAACCCCGAGTTTTTCCCGATGTCGAATCAATGGTATTAGTGGAATGCCAAAGTTCCTCTGCACTCACCCAAATGGGCGGATATTTATATCGCGCTACATCGAGAATGAGAAAGCGATCGCTTTCCTCATGGTACGCTGCAACTGGAGAAATATGACCCCCTCTTTCTTGACCGATTTCGCTGCGAAGATAATTGACTAAAACAAAATTATTGGCTTGTCCTAAATTAGTAATAATACGCTGGCGAAACTCTCCCAATGTTATCTCTCCACCATGATAAGTTTTGGTATAAAGCCCATAACTTTGTAGAAATTGCGTTAATTCTTCTAAAGTCATTCCCTGTCGCATGACAGTTTCTGGAGGCAGCACTGCTTGCGTTTTAGGATTACTGAAAAAGTTCTCTTGAGTAAATACCCGATAAGTCCGATATTCTGGAGCTTGAGGGGCTTCAACTTCCAAAGCATTAAGAACCATCACCATACTGGCAACCCCACAATAAGCGAGATTATCTTGACTGACAAATTGGACGCTAAGAGGGAGATAATCACGTCTTGCTTGACTTTCAAAAAGGAGAGTTTCTCCCGATCGCGAATCTAATTCGATCAAGTTTTCGCTGAGAGGTAAAGTCTGCGCGATCGCCCTTCCTCCAATCAGACAGAAAACAGAGAGAGAAAGTTTACCAGCACTGACCGCAAATTGAGTCAAATATCTTTGAGTAAACATTATATTTGTATGTTAAGTTTCAATACTCGATCCAGAAATTTTGTCATCTTGAGAAGATTTTACCAAAATTAGGCAGGATTGGCACCCTACATTGAGTTCAATTAATCTAGTTCAAATTCTTTTTGCCAAGACTCATCTTTTTGCCATTGAGGTTGGTTGGTTTTTGCCAGTAAGCAATTTTCCAAAACCAAATAATCCATTTCCGTCCGCATAAAGCAGCGATAAGCGTCTTCTGGCGTACAAACAATAGGTTCTCCGCGAACATTAAAAGATGTATTGACCAATACGCCACACCCTGTTTTAGCTTCAAAATGACTCAGAAGATCGTAATAGCGAGGATTGGTTTCTGAATGGACGGTTTGCACTCGTGCGGAGTAGTTAACATGAGTAATTGCTGGCAGGGTAGAACGCGGAATTTTTAACTTTTCAATGCCAAATAATTGTTGCTGGGCTTCGGTCATAGGAACATGGAGTTCTTCTCGTATAGGGGCAACCAATAACATATAAGGACTCTGGCGATCGAGGGTAAAATAATCAGAAACTCGTTCTGCCAAAACCGAGGGTGCAAACGGACGAAACGACTCGCGATATTTAATTTTTAAATTCATAGTAGACTGCATCTCGGTATTACGAGAATCACCAATGATAGAACGATTGCCGAGGGCACGAGGCCCGAATTCCATGCGACCTTGAAACCAGCCGACTACATTTCCTACAGCCAAAATCTCGGCCAATTCTGGCATTAATTTTTTATCGTCAAAATATTGATATTTTGCTCCGATATCATCAAGATATTGACGAATTTCTTCATTACCAAAACGCGGTCCTAAATAAGTTCCTTGCATGGTATCGGTGCTGGCAACTTGGCGGGGGCGATCGCAATATTGATACCAAATTGCCAAAGCGGCTCCGACTGCCCCTCCTGCATCCCCTGCGGCGGGTTGAATCCAAATATCTCGAAAGGGTCCCTCGCGCAATAAACGCCCGTTAGCAACGCAATTGAGAGCAACTCCTCCCGCCAAGCAAAGGTAGTCGGTTTGCAACTCCCGATGTGCCGTTTTCGCCAAACGCAGGACAATTTCTTCCGTTACCTTTTGCACCGATGCAGCCAGATCCATCTCTCGTTGACTAATCTGACTTTCTCGTCGGCGAGGAGGCGCACCAAAGAGGCGATCGAACTTCCGGTTGGTCATGGTCAATCCGGTAGCATAGTTAAAGTATTTCATGTTTAACCGGAAAGTCCCGTCTTCCTTGAGATCGATAAGATTATCGAGGATGAAGTCAGTATATTTAGGTTCGCCGTAAGGAGCGAGTCCCATCAGTTTGTATTCTCCTGAATTCACTTTAAATCCAGTGTAATAAGTGAATGCAGAATAGAGCATTCCTAGAGAGTGAGGAAAATCTATCTCCCATTGAGGAACGAGTTGGTTGTTTTCTCCCAACCAAAGGGAAGTTGTCGCCCATTCTCCCACAGCATCGAGACAAAGAACGGCGGCTTGAGAAAAAGGACTGGGGAAAAAAGCGGAAGCGGCGTGGGATTGATGGTGTTCGGTGAAAAGGAGAGGTGGTAGTTCTCTCACTTTACAGTCTCCAAGGCGAGCGAGTTCTTTTTTCAAGATGGTTTTCAGGTAAAGTTTTTCCTGTAACCATGCAGACATCGCCGCAAGAAAAGAGCGAAACCCTTTGGGGGCATAAGCAATATACGTTTCGAGGAGGCGTTCGAAAGTAATGAAAGGTTTTTCGTAGAAAACAATATAATCGAGTTTTTTCAAGGGAATATCAACGGTTTGCAAACAGTAAGCGATCGCGTTACCCGGAAATCTCGCATCGTGTTTTTGACGAGAAAATCGTTCTTCTTGGGCAGCGGCGAGGATATGTCCGTCACAGATGAGAGCGGCGGCGCTATCGTGATAATAGGCAGAAATTCCGAGAATGTGCATTTTTGTTATTGGTTATTAGTGACTGGTTATTCGTTGACCTCAGATCGTAGCAGTTACGGTTGAACTGCGATCGCTTCTGAAATTGCCTACACAGAATCTGAAGGGATTTTTTTGTGGTTTGGACTTGAGAATGAAAATAAATCCGCACGAGTCAGATACTTGATTCATGATTCATTGAGTTTTGCTCAGTATGCTCTCTGAGATTTTTTTTGCGCTAATCAAGTGCATGAGTTCACTCCAATGACCATCATGTTTTAGTCTCCTTTTTTCTAATGGTAAGTCAATCGTTTCGTTGTAAAGATCGACAAAAAGTAAGTTCTGACCATTGGACAGAGAATTCAGTTTTTCACGATCGTCTTCATTCCACGGAGATGTACTCAAAACCAGAAGTAGACCGGACTTATTAAATTTCAAATACTCAGCATGAAATTCCTCGATTGTTTTTAAGGTTCTGTCCCATTGATCGGCAGTAATAATACGTCCAGTTTGTTCATTAATGGGTAGATTTTCGTTGTTTTGCAATTTTTGTGCTACTTCAAAGCTATGGCTCAATACATATAAGCGAAAATATATAAAACGATAGAGGTGAGAATAGTGTATCAAAAATATTTTGCCTAGAAAATGCAATAATCCCTTTTGTTTATTGGCCATAAATTCATCATCATTATCCGGATCGTTGCTACAGAAAAGAAGAACAATAACGTCAGGATTAAATCGATCGAAGTGGTCTTTTGCATAGGTTGTTTCTTGTAGCGTTCCCCATCCACTCACACCTGTATTTATGATTGAAAAACGATTTTTATTTTTGTTTAATATATTGGTTAAATTTGTAGCAATATGATTTTCCATATTTACACCATGACCAAACAAAAAAGAATCCCCCAGCAATAATATTTTTTTGTATTCTGGATTATTAAAATCAGCTTGATTGTATTGCTTATATCGGTGTCCTAATGAGTTGGTTTGAACGTGCATAGTGAATTTGTTCTTAAAAGCTCGATATTTATACTTTTGCTGAAAATCCTCTTTGATTAAATGTCCATATTTTTTTGAAGATTTAAACCAACGCATTGAATCTGATTGCGGATAAAAAATTCTCAGACCAATTTCAGCAAAAAGTAAGGGAATAAGCGATGAAACAATAATTGTAATAACTGGAAAAATGTATTTTTTGTTCGCACTACACTGTTTTTTTTCACTATGGGACATTAAACTTTTCCTCCCTTAAAGGGCTAACTCTATATTTAGGCTCGGGTCTGCTGGATAAAACCCTCGTTTGCCAAAATCATAGGATACATCTCAGAGAGAATCACTTATCATTAAGAAATGTCAACAGAAATTTTGCGAGGCAATGCTATTCTACCGAACATAGTAATCCATTAGCTCTCGCCTTTATGCTTCTGTACGGTCAATCCACAAAACTCTATCGATGTTTATGGCACAAGGCCCGATCGCTATCTTGAACCATGGCGCTATGACGTAAATAATCTCCCAACCACCGGCAACTTTCGGCAACCAGAGCCTCTAAATCCAAAGAGCGAATTCTCACAGTACCATCCTTACCAGCCGTAGCGATCGCTCCTCCGTCCAAACTCCAACTCACCCCCACCACTTCCCCTTGATGGGCCTCCCACGTGGTTAATAAAGTATCGTTGGCGTGCCATAATTCCACATCGTTATCCCAAGAAACCGTGGCCAAAAATTTTCCCGTGGGATCTACAGCAAAACGGCGGATACTGTCGGTATGCCCCTTGAGGCGACCCAATAAGCGATCGCGATCGCCCCAAAAAGAGATCGCATTATCATATCCCCCCGCCGCCAGAACAAATTTATTATTCGCGTCCAGTCCATTACCCGAGGGCAAAAAATGCAAATCCATAATCCAATTCCCAGAATCAGACAAAGGCCAGGGATTTAACCCCGAAAAGCGCCCGCGATCGTCGCTTTGCCACCAATACATTCCCTCCTCTCCTCCCGTCACTAAAATATTATCTTCGGGGCTAAATGCCACAGCATGAACGCGTTGGCGATGGCGTTGTAGGGTTTCTTGCAATTTTCCCTGACGAGTCCAGACTTTGACTTTGCCATCCCAACTACCCGAAACCAAAACCCTCGAGTTCGGACTCCAAGCCAAATCCGCCACGCGCTCTTGATGTCCTTGCAGGCTGGCTTGTAATGCCCCCAAACGGTTCCAAATTTTGACTGTACCATCCCAACTACCCGAAGCAAATAGCGTCCCATCTGGAGCAAAACTCAGAGATTCGATCGCTTGAGTATGGGCGGGAATGCTCATTAATTTCTCGCCCTCGCGAGTCCATAAGCCGATTTTGCCGTTTTCCCCAGCCGTCACCACCAATTCTCCCTCGGGGGAAATAACCACATCGCGAATGCCCGACTTTTCCTCGATCGCGGTATCTCCTTCTCGATCGCGATAGTCTCCCTCTCGTAAAACCAAACGAGCATTACCGTTTAAGTCCCACAATTTAATTGTTTTATCGAAGCTAGAAGAAGCGAGAAGCGTACCTTGAGGATGAAAGCGCACTCCTGTTACCCCATCTCGATGCGAGGCAAGTTCCTCTAAAAGATTGCCCTGTCGATCCCAGAGTTTAATCGTGCCACTGTGACCGGCAGAAGCGATCGCCTTCCCATCGGGACTGAAACGCACCGCCAAAACGCCCTCGGGGTCGGCTTTGAGGGTTTGGCGTAAATTACCGTTTAAATCCCAGAGTTTAACCGTACCATCGCGACTGGCAGAAGCGATCGCCTTCCCGTCAGCACTAAAGGAAACATAAGTTACCCCTCCACCATGCCCTCGAAAGACATCGAGCAATTGTCCGGAAATACTCCAAAGCTGTACGCCGCCATCATTCCCCGCCGCCGCGAGAAAGCGACCATCCGGACTAAATTCCACCCATTGTACCGATCCCGCTTCGGCACTCAGGGTCGCGATCGCCGCTCCTGCAATCGTCCGCAAGCGAATCGTGCCATCTTTACTTGCCATTGCCAAGGTGCGACCGTCCGGGCTAAAGCGAACATTATAGATCGCCTCGTCCTCTGTTTTAGGTGAGGGGCGAAACGCGATCGGATTGGGAATGGCAATTTTTTCCTCGGCCAGAGAATCGCAAGGACGAGGACTAACGCGACCCTGTGCAAACGCCGGCAATGTCCACAGTCGCACGCTACCATCCAAACTACTAGAAACAACGCGCAACGCTTGGGCCGTTTGATACAGGTCAACGCTGGTAACGCTATCTTGATGACCGTTGAACGTTGCGAGTAAAGCCCCATTCTCGCACCACAACTTCACGGAGCGATCGTTGCTGGCACTGGCCAAGAAACGACCATCGGCAGAAAAGGCAACATCCCAAATCACTTCTTTGTGACCGTAAAAGCGATTGCGCTCTTTTATCCCGTGTAATGCTCCCTCGAGGGCAGAGATTATCTTAAATTGAGCGATCGCATCAATCTTTCCTTTCGCATTCAAAGGGAAGATTTGTTGTTGTTTTTTGACTTCCCTCAACTCCCGATGAGTCGGAGGGATGACGGATGCTGGAGCATTAGCGAGGGATCGCCGTAAAGACTGACCGGCTCTCAATGCTGCAAGGAGGGCATCAAATCTGCGTCCAGAAACAAAGAGAGATTCTGAAGCCGCACTTTCAGCCAATAAATTGGCCTTAATGAGTTCCTGTTGGGCGCTTTTTTGTTGTTGGCGGGCGTGCCATGCTGAAGATACAGACAAGAGCGCTAAAATTGTCATGGCAACCCCCACCAATGAGGCTTTAAAGCGCTGTTGGCGCTCCTGTACCAGTTCCTGTTGCTGGCGTTCGAGACTGGCTTCAATTGCTCTCGTAAAATGTTGGCGATATTGTTCGCGAATGGGAGTTACAAAATAATCTCGCGCTAACTGATAGCGATCTTCAGGATCTTCGGGGAAGCGAAAGACCAAGCGAGAATTGACGAGAATTTCCAGAATAGAATCTAAAACTAAAGAGGAACTGATAACTGATGACTGATAACTGATAACCGATAATAGTTCGCTTTTGGTCTTCAGAGGACGGATGCTCTTTTCTGCCGTGAGAGTAAAGAGAACGCGCCAAGCAATATCTTGATTCTCTCTGCCGCAGTCGGCGACGATCGCCAATAGCGATCGCGTTACCAAAACGGTTTTTGGGCGTTCTCCCAAGGCCAAGTAATCATTGAGGGTATCAATGCGATCGCTTTGTAGTTGCGAACCGACGAGATGAAGTTCGATGGGGCGGACTTTGCCGCCCTCTCGAGCCAAGTCGTCAACGAACGCATTGATAAGGGTGGGTTCGAGGTGAAATTGGGAATTTTCCGTGAGATGAACGATGGCGTTGCGAGTTTCTTGCGGGGTTAAATCTTTGAGACAATAGCGATTGCGGCGATCGAGAAGATTGTTATCAATGGCAGCGAGATCTACGCAAGTTTCGATTTCTAATAGGTGATGCAAATAATCCTCGCGAATGGAGAGAATGACCTTAACAAAAGGAATCGCAAGAGCATCTCGTAAAAATTCGTAAAATTTTTGACGCTGTTCGATTTGGGGACAGAGGAAGAAAAATTCCTCGAATTGGTCGAAAATCAAGAGGGTAAAGAAGCGATCGCATTGATGCGATCGCAACTGCTGTAAGATTTGCCAAGGTTCTGCCGAGGTCACAAGAGGCGGCTCGGGGGATAAAGCGCTGGTGAGAGCTTCGTCAAAAAGGTGGCAAAGCTCGCGTTCCCAATGGCGATAGGTGGCTTGTAAAATGGGTAGAGCATTGCGAGCGGCAATGGGTTTTTCCTTGAGGGTGGCAAGCAAACATCCTCGCAAAAGGCTGCTTTTGCCGACCCCAGAAGCCCCGTGCAGGATAGTGAGCTTGCGATCGCGACGGCTGAGGGTTTCGAGAAGCTCTTCAACAATTGCTTGACGACCCGAGGCGGCGATCGCTTCTTGGGAACGGCGATCGATAACATTTGCCCACAAACTGCCCCCGAGGGCAGTATCGGGATCGCTGAGGGGATACAAGCCGTGAAAGGCACGCAAGCCGCAATAATGTTCGACGAATTGTCGCTCTTGTTTGAGGGCAAAGGCTTGTTTGTATTGTCGATTTTTGCGATAAAGCGATCGCAATTCTTCTAAAATCTCTAAATACAAGCGCTCTTTATCTTGATTGTCGAGATCGCCGTCATGGGATTCTCCGAGAGTCGTCGAAGCGGAGTTTGACCAACGATCTAATAACAGTTGGCGAGCATTCTGCAACTGTTCGATGGCGAATTGGTTTTCCCCTTGACAATGTTTAACTCGGGCGAGCAAAAGTAAATAGCTGGCTCGATCTTGGGGTCGGGGATAAGGGGCATGTCGCAGGCTGTTGAGGGCTTGTTGGGCAAGCGTTTCCGCCTGTTGCCACTCCTTGCGTTCTAAAGCAACTTTGGCCAGAAATCCATAGGCGCGAGGGTACAGGGTTAGAGATTGGCGATCGCTAAAACAGTTGAGGGCATAAAGGCTTAGACCTTTGAGAGCGCTCCATTCTTTCAGTTGCTGCAAAACTGCTCCCAACTGGACGATCAACCCCGCCGCAAAATCTGGTTTTTGCTTGACGGTAAAAATTTCCAAACTTGCCCCAAAACATTTTTTTGCTTCTTGCCAAGCCCCTTCTGCATCGGCGGGATTTTGTTGTGCTGCCAAACAATGACATAAACCCAAGTGAAAAAGGAGCAACCCTTTTTGCTCTAAAAAAGGGTTGGTAATATGAAGGCGGCGAGGGAGGGTTAAAGCGCCTGCCCTTTCTGATAGCTCCGAGACCTGATTCCGCTTTCTCTCACTGCCTGCGGCCAGGAGCCAATTGCCAATACTCCAATATTCCGTTCCCTGACACCAAAATTTCAGGCTTTTTTGGAAATATTCCAAGGCTTCCTCGAGACAGTTTTGCTGATAGGCATCTCGCCCTAAAATAAATTGCCAAGTTGCTTCGCTGACAGGATTTAAACGTTTGGGCAAGGGAAACTGTTCGCTGCGGGCGCATTCTAATTCTCGACGAGTGCGGCATCCCGGTGCGAGATCGAGGGCTTCGTTGGGTAAAAATTTTGCGGATCCTGCGGCCAGCAATTGTTGAAAGAGGTTGTCGGTGGTTTGCCACAAAAGAGTTGCCGACTCGCTGAGAGGAAGCTCGAATTTAATGGAAGCTGCTGCCCAGCTTCTAAAGTCAGGGGCAAGGCGTGCGAGTTGTTGCAGCAGATCGTCCGTTACCCAAAAAATAACAGGGAGGGAAAGATGCTTGCGAAATTCATCACGGACTTGATTGGCAGCTTGAAAGAGGCGAGCGGGGTCTTTGATGCGTTCTAAACCAAAGACCACGAGGGCGCTGGGAGGAGCAGGGGTATTAGAGGAGTGAGGGGAATCAAGGGAGTGGGGGGGAGTAGGGAGAAATAACGGCCAAACATTTTTGGGCGGCTGGTTTTCTGCGAGGAATTCCTGTTGGCTTTCTGCTTCTAAGGCATTGAGGAGAGGTGAGAGGAGGGTAGAAATGGAGGGGTTGAGGTGCAGCGCTCTGAGAGGGGTTAAATCTGGCGATCGCAAAAAAACAGCCTCTTGAAACTGCTGCCAAATTTGTTCGCGCAGTCCCTGATAGTTGCAGCGCACTAAAATCAAAGCAAATTGTCCCTGTGAAAACAAGAGCGCTCTTAATAAGGTAGAAAGCGATCGCTCATTAATTGTTCGAGCTGTTTCTCTTTTTCGCGAGCGATTACCCATTACCCATTACCCATTACCCATTACCTATTACCCTTCAGCGCTTGGAAAAATGTCTGGCGATCGGGCAGAGATGATTGAGCGCCCGGTTTGGTGACGGCAAGGGATCCCGAGATCGATCCCCATCGCACGGCTTCGGCAAGGGATTTCCCTTCCGCGAGGGCAACGGCAAACGCCCCATTAAAAGCATCTCCTGCTGCGACGGTATCCACCGCCTCAACAAGAGTTGCTGCCTGCCAAAATGATTCTGCTCCCACGCACAATGCCCCTTGTTCTCCCAAGGTAATAATGACGGTTTTTACGCCCTTCTCTTGGAGGGCTTCTGCGGCTTTTTGTGCCGTATCGCGATCGCTGACTTCAAACCCGACGAGTTGACTTGCTTCAAACTCATTCGGAGTCATGATATCTACTAAAGCATAAAGCTCTTCGGGGAAGGTATCCGGAATCGGTGCGGGATCGAGAATAGTAAAAATCCCTGCCTCCCGAGCGACTTTTGCCGCTTTTACGACAGTCTCTAGAGGAATCCCCAATTCGAATAAAGCAACTTTGACCCGACCGAGCAGACTTTGGAAATATGCGACTTCTTTTTCTCCAACCATTCCATTCGCTCCTGCCGCGCAAGCAATGGTATTTTGCCCACTTTCGCTCACGACAATGGAAGCGACTCCCGAATGGACCTTGGGGTTGATGGAAACACCATCGGTATTTACCCCTGCAACATTGAGCGCCAAGAGTAGAGTTTGGCCAAAATCATCCCCGCCGACTTGTCCGACGAAATCAACGGCTTGACCGAGTTTAGCCGCAGCAACGGCTTGATTTGCGCCTTTGCCACCAAATGCCGAGAAGAATTCGTGACCCATTAATGTTTCTCCCGCACTGGGCAAGCGAGGGGCTTTGATCACTAAGTCCATATTGATACTGCCAAGGGCAACAATTGTCATGGAATTTTTGCAATGGGGAGGGTGAGGTGCAAGGTTTGAGGTTGAGGAAAACCGATGACTCTGACCTGAATGCAGAGACGGAGACATTGCCGATAATGTCTCCGCAACGTTCTCCGTAACGTTCGATGAATGGTAACGCCCCAAACCCCATACTCTACACCCTACACCCGATCGCGCTTGGGAGCAACGGCGAGGACTTTTTGAAATCGCTGACTTTCTGCCAAGGCGGGATTAATGCCAAACCAACGCCCGCGATCGTCTTGATATTCAAAGACAAACATGCTTCGCAAGAGCAGTTGATATTCTTGTTCGCCGCGTACTTTTTGTTCCCGGACGACTTGTAAAATTAAGTTCCATTCGTGGTCTTCTAGGGCGAGGAGAATATCTTCGCGATAGTTTTGAATTACGCTTTCGACACAATCTCGATCGATGGGTGGGTCTTGCTGGCGCAAACAAGTATAGAGCAAGCCGAGAAGGTTGCGGACGTGACCGCCACTGACGCGGCACAATCGATCTAGGGTTTGAGCGCTATCGAATACTTCTGAGATTAACTCGAGCCGCTTTTGAGGCTCGAGTTCGGGAAAAGCACGGACGAGGAGGAGTTGTCGCAATAAGGCCATGCCTTGGGGATTATCTCGGCCTTCTCGAGTGCAGGCGGGAATCATGGGTAAAATAATGGGTGCAACTCCACCTCCCAAACGGTTTTTTAGAGTTTGGTATTCGTTAGAAAAAATCAAGGCGAGGGGAATGGTATAAACCATATGGCAATTGAGTCGCCCCAGTTGAGAACCGCGATCGATGAAGAGGTATTCGGGGAGCGATCGCTTGGGGGTAATTTGTCTCGGGGCAATGCGATCGAGGTTATCGACAATGGCGACGAGTCCTTTTTTTCCCCGCGCTTTCAGTTCGCGATCGGCTAATTCTAAGACTTCTTCGTTAATTGCCCGCAGAATCCTCTCGCTACGCGGTTCGAGAGACTGCTTGAGTTGTTCGCGCAGTTTGGGATTTTCTTTGGTTTTGGCGGTAATACGAGCAATTCCTAAAGAAAGTTGAGCCTCTGCGTCTAAATCGATGGAATTTTGTAGGAAACTTTTGACCTCTTTAAATAAGTTAGTAAAGTAAGGCGCACTCAGTTGAATGCCAGCAGTTTTTTCGAGAGAATCGCTGACGGATTTGGCAATGGCCATGAGAATATCGCTGATATTAACATCGGCCATATCTAGATCGCGACTGGATTCAAAGTAAACAACATGATAGTTTTGTTGTTCCAAACGTGCTTTTAAACGCAATAACTCTGTCGATTTGCCACACCCAATATGTCCGCTAAACAGTTGACAGGTTGGCTCGTCAGGAGAAAGGCGAACGATCGTTCGCTCTAAGGTTTCGACTACCTTTCCACCCCGAACCGAGGAAAAGTCAATGTAATAAGGACGCTCTAAGGGATTAGCCAGATCGATAGTTTTACTGGGATTGCACGCTTTAAAAAACGGAAGTAGATGCAATGTCATATCCTGATAATTTGTCTCGATGCACAGCCTATCGATTTATTTATGACGCATTCTTGGCGATCGGTAAACCATCCCCATGCCCTCCATCCCAGACTCTCTGGAGTTAAAACCAGCAATTTTGCGGAGGCTATTTTTCTATTTTTCTGTAAACAATACTGTAGACAGAAATTAGAAAGCGGTAGTCCGTCAGATGTAAGGATATAATATTAAAAGCCGAAATTATCAGTCTAAATCAATGCAGGTTCATATCTCTGAAAAAAGCGGCGCGTTCCCTAGGGAACGCGCACTAAGAAAAAAGGAAGATTAACGATTCAATGTGATGAAATGTGGTCATTTTGACTTCTCCCCCTCCTCCGCTTCGCTAAAGGAGGGAGATTCTTAAGTAGTTC
>NZ_JCAMRX010000029.1:0-80862 GCF_059821285.1 Spirulina sp. LEGE 11439 | reverse complement strand
TCTGGGAATCTCCCGCTAGAACGCCTTAGCGTTTAGCGGTGAGAGGATGTCAATCGATAAACTTCAATAACTTAACTTTGGGGGATGACTGCGCGGCAATTTGGCAAAGCGATCGCTATCTCACCGATTCAAAAATGAAACGCAACGATGAAGCAAGTAACTCTTATTGCACTGTATGGTCATAAAACTAAAACTTTAGTTCGACTTATCAAGAATTGTACGGATTTAATTCAACAATCACCATTGCGGCGCGTATTTCGCTCTTACCATCCAAACCAAATACACGGCACGATCTCTGGTATGGAAAAACTAATTGGCTATTCCAAACTCTTTAACGCAAATAGATGGACTGCTACCGGAAATAAAACTCTAATGGACTTTACCCAGTTTGTGCCAACCCTTCAACATCATTTTCCGATAACAGTTCAATTGGGTGGCTTTGAACCTACTTTCAATAATTTTAATAGTTTGAGTCGTACACCATACGAACGATCGTTTCAAGTTCAATGGATGAATAATTGCTTGACAATTATCGGCTGGCCGCATAATAATAATGACTTTACAACTGCTCGTCTACTCAATAATGTACGCAAGGCACTTGATGCAAATTGCAACATTAAGCATAGATATGCTAACGATAACGATCTTTTTATTGTCCTCGGCGAAATTGCTAATCTTCATCTGTTTACTGATACCGAAATCAGTTTCCTTAAAATAGCAGCTAGCAGTCTTGAAACGCAGATTCGGCTTTATCTCGCAGCTAACAAGATTGATATAGCGATCGCTCTCGATGACTTGTCCATTGCACAATATGAATTGGAGACACTTGCCTTACATTCGACTATTTCGCATCGAATAACAAATCCAGAGATGACTCCTACTTTTATAGAGAGCTTATACTCATGAAAATTCGCCTCAACCTAGAAAATTTACCCGCGATCGCAGAAATCGCGGCGTAACTTCAGTGCAAGGGTAGATATTTCTTGGGTTTACCTTCAGCATCCCCTGCACTCCATTTCGCCAGTCAAGAATCTGGCCTAATCTTAATCATCTGCTCAATTAAGTTATCCCATGATTCAACAATTTTATCCCAACGATATTCTAGTTTTGTGGCATTCCTATATGCCTGCTGTGCGAACTGTTTGCAAGTTTCCCGATTGTTGTAAAGTCTCTCCAAAGCGTCAGCAAGATCGTGGGGCGAAATTAATTTTTCTTCAAGCATGATTGGGCTGGGATTGATTAGGGATAGCGTGGGATTGATTAATAGCGCAGAATCTTGCCACAATTCTTCACAACTGGTATGTTTGGGCAAAATTTGCGCGCTGCAAGCCGCAGCATGCTCAAAAGCTATCATACCCCACCCCTCAGAGGAGGATGTATTGATGCCAACATCACAGGCATTATAAATCAAGTTCAGTTCTGTGTCTGGAATGTTGGGTGGGTGGCTTTCGGCAGAGGTTAAGATTAAACGATCTTCAATCCCGTACCTAGCGCTGAGTTCGGGTATATCCCAGCCGAGATCCTTCAATCCCATATGAAGGCAGAGTTTTACATGGGGAGGCTTATTAGCAACAAAGCCTGCAAAGCCACGAATGGTAAGATCGATCCGCTTGCGAGGTTGGTTGCGATTCGCATTGAGTACCCAGAAGGATTCTGGCTCTGCATCATAACCCAATAACAAAGACTTTGCATACTGCTTACTAGAAGCATTTGATTTGCTATCTAATGGAAAGAAACTGTCTGTATCAACTCCCAGAGGGATAATTTCCAGAAAGTCTTTGGGAAAGTCGGCCTGTTCGCAATGAGCCATTAAATTTGACAATTCTTGATAAGCAAACTGTGTAAAAACAATCAACTTACGCATTGTTCTCAGTTTAAATAAAATATCAGGATTCATTCCTCGGGCTTCAATAGGGCAGCAACCAATAACTGGAATCTTGCTGTTGGAGAGAACATCCATGTAGGAAGTGAGTAGCCAGATGTCATTTACCAAAAGAATCAATGCGGGGCGAATCACTTCGACAAGTTTTGGCAAACGATTGCAGCCAAATAGATCTCCCCCGGCACCGGCTGCATAGAGTTTCCAACTATAATCATGAGGATCGCCCGGGTAACCAACGGCTAGATGATGAATATCATACTTTTGGTCTAATCGCTTAAATACACTGCGGATTATTCGAGAAAAACCGGTAGGAGTTCCCCCATCGCCTACAATAAGAAGTTTTGGTTTTTGATTCATAAGTTGCTTATATTATATTGTTGTTCTTCGTTTTCGAGCAAAGACAATACTCGATATAAATATGTGATTTTGAACCGTAGTGCAATTGTAATTCCGATCGCATGGGTGTAAAAATTTGCCTCTTTATCTTGAATAAGGATGAGTGATTCTGTACTGGATTTGGGTACAAGGGTTTAATCTAACGAAACCTTTAATATCTCTACCTTTTAGCTCTCTTGTCACCCTGTAAATTTAATCGACTAATCTGCTGGTTCTGTGCTTTTGTATCGTTTTTGCTTTATCGAGAACACTGTACTAATTTTAAACTATGATGTTATTGCAAGGCTGAGCAAGTAGCTGCTTACTGAGGTATAGGCCCAGAGTTTGTACGTTCGATTCGTACCCTGTAGGTGAATGCGTTGTTTCTTTCTCCCAAAACGTTGAAAGTGCTGACATATATGAAAGCCCTCGACTGGATTTGAACCGGCGACCCTTCCATTACGAGTGGAATGCTCTACCACTGAGCTACGAGGGCAGATTATTTGGAAAGATGTCTTTCAGAGATATGAGTCTGAAAAAGAGGCGACATCAAACACGGTATCCTATTATAGCTGAAAAAAAGGCGATCGCGACAGAAAAATTGCCTGTTTTCATTTTGAATGTCAAACGAGATTATGCCAGATCTAAAAAAACCGTCAAAATCCTTCAGTCCAGAACAATATGCTCACTTGAGAGCCGAACTCAAATCGCCTTATCGGGGTTTGCGCCATTTCGTCTATGTTGGTTTTGCCGCATCCGGAGGGATCGGGGCTGTTATTTTCTTGGCACAATTGACATCGGGGCAAGAAATTACTCGGGCTTTGCCCAATTTTGCCCTACAAGTGGGAATTGTCGCCCTCATGATTTGGCTGTTAAACCGCGATCGCTAGATTGATTTAACTGTTAACTGTTCGCGGTTAAAGCCATTTCCATCAGCATTTTTTGGGCGCTGCGATCGCGATCGTCGGGTCGAGGTTGACGCTGAGTGTAACTCCCATTAGTTTGTAGTTCCCATGCTTGACGATTATCAGCCAGCATGACTCCTAAAATTTCTTGTAAATCTTTGCGGATGTCGGGATCGTCAATGGGGGCGATCGCTTCCACTCGTCGATCTAAATTGCGGGTCATCCAATCCGCACTACCAATATAGACCTCTTCATTACCCAGATTATAAAAATAGTAAATGCGGGAATGTTCTAACAATTGTCCGACAATACTGATTGCATTAATATTCTCGCTGACCCCTTCAACCCCCGGACGCAAACAACAAATTCCTCGGATGATGAGATCGATTTTCACCCCGGCTTGAGAGGCTTCATAAAGTTTGGCAATCATTTTGGCATCGACCAAAGAATTCATTTTGGCAACAATGCGCCCCGTCCCTCCATTTTGACAATTTTCGATTTCTCGTTCGATCAATTCCACCATGCGATCGCGTAAGTTCACCGGAGAAACCAACAATCTTCGATAAGAACGCTGTCTTGAATAGCCTGTCAAGAAATTAAATAAATCGGTCAAATCTGCCCCCAATTCTTCTCGACTGCTTAATAAACCCAGATCGGTGTATAAGCGGGCTGTTTTGGGATTATAGTTTCCCGTGCCGATATGAACGTAGCGACGAATTTTTTCTTCTTCTTGACGTACAACTAAAGTGATTTTGGTATGGGTTTTTAAGCCAACTAAGCCGTAAACAACGTGAACGCCAGCTTGTTCTAATTTTCGCGCCCAAAGAATATTATTTTCTTCATCAAAACGCGCTTTTAATTCCACCAAAGCAACGACTTGCTTGCCATTTTCAGCAGCATCAATTAAAGCGCTAATAATGGGAGAATCTCCGGACGTTCGATATAAGGTTAATTTAATTGCCAAAACTTGGGAATCGTGGGCGGCTTGGGTAATAAATTCTTGCACTGAAGCTGTAAAAGATTCGTAGGGATGATGAACCAGTAGATCCTTTTGCGCCAGCAAATTAAAGAAATCTTCTCCTTCTTCTAGGTCTAGCTTGCGACTGGTTTCAACGGCATCTAATATCCGTTGCAGTCTCGGTGGAATCACGGGGGTCCAACTGGGTTCTTTCAGTTGAGGAAGAGGAAGTCTCATAAAGAAAAAGAGATCGTTTAAGCCCAATAATCCAGCAAATTCATAGACCTCATTTTCATTTAAATCGAGTCCACGGATTAGCGTATTGCGGACATTTTCTGGCATAGATGCTTGAATTTCTATACGAACTGCTGATTTGCCGATGCGCCGCTTGCGAATTTCTTGTTCGATCGCGAGTAACAGATCGTCGGCTTCATCTTCTTCTACGGATAAATCGGCATTACGGGTGACGCGAAAAGGATAGCATTCTTGAACGTTCATCCCCGGAAAAAGGCTGTCAAGATTATGGGCGATAACCTGTTCGATGGGAATTCCCGTCCAAACTGCGGGAACTTCTCCGGAATGTTGTAGGTTTTTCGGCAAGGAAACAAAGCGGGATAATGGCGAAGGAACTTTGATGCGGGCAAAAAGTTCCTCTTTTGTTTCTGGGTTTTTAACCAAGACCGCCAAATTAAGACTTAAATTAGAAATATAAGGAAAAGGGTGAGATGGATCGACAGCAAGGGGAGTTAAAACAGGAAAAATATGTTCTTCAAAAAAGCTATGGAGATACTTGCGCTGTTCTTGATTGAGATCGACATAATTGAGAAGATAAACTCCCTCTTTTTCAAGTGAGGGTCTTAAGATTTGCTCGAAAGTATGGTCTTGCTGTTGAATGAGAGGATAGAGGCGATCGCGAATTGCTTGCAATTGTTCGGAGGGGGTGCGACCATCAAAACTAAGTTTATTGACTTGGGCTTCTTCTTGTTTCTTTAATCCTGCGACTCGCACCATAAAAAACTCATCGAGATTGGAGCAAAAAATAGCAAAAAATTTCAGGCGATCGAGGAGAAGCGTGCGATCGTCTAAGCCTTCATGTAAAACACGATAGTTGAATTCCAGCCAACTGAGTTCTCGATTAAAGTAATATTGAGGGTCTTTGAGATCGATGGTGCTAATAGAATCTTTAACGGTTTCAGAAGATGCCATTGGTTGTTGGTTATGGATTGTTGGTTATGGGTTGTTGATTTTCTTTCTCTCTTCTTCACTCAACTATCTTATCTCGATCGCAGAATGAAAAATATTATCATTGGGTTAAGAAACAGTCGAGATGGGCGTTTCTTGAATGATTTCACGAGTTTTTTCTTCTTCGGGTAAAGGGGGACGAAGACTGAAATACAACAATGTGCCAAGGAGAGGAGTCAGTGAAACTGCCCAAAAAATCAGAGGATTTTTAAGTCCTCGCCTTGTCATATCATCCCTCAATAATGTCGGAAAGAGAAGGGATAAGAGGCAAAAGTCGAGACTCATCACGTGAATGAAGCGGCTGGTTTGCCATTGCTGGATAAAGTCGCCCCAGTCTCCAGATACAATAGCACTAGCGATTAAAATATTTGCTCCGAGAAGGAGTAAAATTCCCAGCCAGCGAGAATCGAGGATGTTGAGTAAAAAGTCTTTTTTGCCGTTAAAATTGGGATTGGTTTGACGGAGGGCGAAATAAGGAAGGAGAGCAAATGCACCCAAGCCAAACGACTCGATCGCAAAGGGATAAGCGCGAATTTTCTGTCCTCGTCCATCCATGAGAATGAGGGCTGCGTAGGCGATCGGTAAAATTCCCATAATGTTAAATAAGGACACGATAATGAGGTTAATTCCGTCCCAGTTGCCAGTAGAAAGGTTGATAATTAAGTCTAGGGTATCGGGGCGATCGGGGGGTGCAAGGAGAAACCCATAGAGAAGGAAACTCAGCCATAATAAACCCAAACCAATTTTTCTCATTTTTGTTTTCGAGTGCGATGGGTTTATTGTAAAGCGATGCAGCCATTGTTAACATAAATTCCTAATAATGATGATTCAAGCTAGGAGGTTTCTCTTTCGACAAGTTTAATCTCTTCTGCCGTAAGTCCATAGAGATCGTAAACGAGGCGATCGATTTCTTTTTCTAAGGAAGCTATATCGGCTTTGGGAGCGGCTTTTTTGGTTTCGAGAATGCGATCGACAAGATTACTGAGTTCAAGACTATTCAAAATATCAGTTGTTAGTGGTAATTTTAGCAAATGAATTATTTTTGTTTCTACAAATGTATTACCCAAGGAAGGAGCAATTATTTTCCGAATATAATAGTTAGCAAAGCTAGAATTTAATAGTCCCAAAACTGCGATTAAATTTTTATATGAATTGACAGAATAATCTTTAAATTGTATTGAAAAGAAATTGTTAGAGGCATAAGTATTCATGTCTATAAATGCTTTGAATGGATTACCTGTCCTTGTAATATAAATTTTTGGATATGAAAAGATTCTTTCATCTCTGAATGAGGCATATTCTTTTTTGTCTTTTAAAATCAAGTTTTTATCATAATTAACATACCATCCAGATGTTTGAGATAAATAATTTTGAATATTATCTCCATGCTTTGCACCAATAAACATTGGTTTTCCAAATTTACTATTATTCGATCTTGTAAATAGTTTTTTCCTGATATTACCCGAATGGATACCTTCATGACATTGAAAATATTCATTTAATCTGTCAAAACTTCTTAGCTTTAATAAAATTGATATGTCAATATCAGTTAACAATAAATTATATATATAATCATATTCTTGAAGCATAAAATCATTCTTGACGCGAATTACAGAATTTTTAAATATTATACTCTTTTGATAGTGCCTTGTTTCTATGAAGCATTTATAGGATAAATAAGGAGCAATAAATATAGAGCATACATCATGCTCAACATCTAAAAATGGTCTATGTTTTTCAGGCATTCCCGTATTTTGATACCAATGGATCAAATTAATCTTATTAGATAAGAATTCTCTTGTTTTTGAAAAGTCTTTAACTAGAAGGCTATCAGGTAGTAATTGTGTTATAAAAGCTCGGCTAAGTTTTAAAGATAATCCGATAAAATAGGCAAAAGTATTGGGAGTCGAGCTATCTATTTCCTTGAATTGTTTTTTCAAAAAAAGTTTTTGAGATTTTGTCAGTGTAGCACCCCAAGGAGGATTCCCTATAACCACATTAAATCCGATAAAATCTCCCTGATTATCCAGCACTTCAGGAAACTCAAAACGCCACTCAAAAGCATTCGTATAAATTTTCCCGCTTTCTATTTCTTCAATGTCCACTGTGAGCTTATTAATAGCATTCTTTAACTTAACAATCTTCTTGTTTCGTGCATTTTTCTCTGCTTTTGTCTCTGCAAACAAAGATAGCTGGTTTTCTAAGTGATTCATCTCCGACTCTAAATTTCTCAGCCTTTTCTTTTTCGGATCGCGATCGAAAAGAGATTGACGAAAATTCCCTTTAATTTTTGTCATTAATTTTTCCATCTCTCGCTTCTGCGTCTTATTTTCTGCATTGCGATAAGTTTGCACTGCATTGTGATAGGTTTCCATATTAGACTTACTTTTTTTCAGTGCAAACCGCAAATCTGCATCTAAAGCAAAATGACTAATCAAAGAATTGCCGCACTTAATATTAATATCGATATTGGGTAATGTTTCCAATTCTCTGTAATTGCTTTCTCTGCGATAATAAGCATTTTTCAATAATTCGATCCATAATCGCAACCGACAGATTTTAACCGAATTAAGATTAATATCTACCCCAAACAAACAATTTTCAATAATCATTTGTTTCTCGTGAAATAGTGTTTCCTGTATGCGTTGACTCTCTAGGCTCTTAGGATTGTACTCAAACAATTTTCCATCATCATTCGTAATAATTAACTCATCATTACTCACCTCAATTTGATAATCTCGTAATGTTTTTCCTTCGCGATCGCACAATATTTTCAACTCGCTTTTAATGGCAATAATTTCATTCAGCGCAGATACCAAGAAATGACCTGAACCTACAGCAGGATCGCAGATCTTTAAACTATTAATAATTGCATTAGCTTCGGCTTTATCTTTAATTTTATCATAGACCTGCTCTTCCAGATTTTCGCAATCCCATCCCTTCACCTCATTAAACTTTTGCAAGACAGCACGGCGAATTGTTTCCCGACACATATACATCGTAATAAAGCCAGGAGTAAAAAAAGACCCGTCTTTATAGCCATTAATTTTCTCAAAAATCAACCCCAATACCGCAGCATTAATCAATGTTTTATTCTCTTCTTGAATCTCTTCCGATCCTTCGCTACTAAAATCATAAGCATTGAGAAACTCAAATAGGTACTCTAGAGCATTTATATCTCCCGATCGCTTCTTTCCCTGACTGTCTTTTAATACCGTTGCAGAGAAAATAGGTATCTTTTCATCGCGAAGATTGCTCATGAAAATTGTATCGTGTTCCAATTCTGTTGGTTCAAATAAAGAACTGTTCAAATAAGGAACGCGAGTGAAAATATCTTTGACTTCTCCTTGTCTGTCTTCATGTTTTCGTGCCAAAACACTAAAAAATAAACGATTGAGATCGTCATAATTCTTCACTTTCTCTAAGTTTAAAAAAGCAAAATCGCAATCTCCTTGATGATAAGCAATGAGTTGTGCTTCCAATAACTTCAAAAAGAGAATGCGATTAATCCAAGTAATCGCTAATTCTAAACTCACATTAAAAATTTTTTCTGACTCATTTTCCCCAAAGCGATCGCTATCTTCCCAGCGAGAGATTTTATCCAAACTCTCTAACTGTGCGATCGCATTTTCCAACAGCGATCCGATATCGCGATCGCCTTCTTTCTTCCGTTGAATGAGTTTTTTGCTACTTTTTTTCGTTTCAGTTAACCCCATAATATGCAGTAACTCGCTATAAAATGTCCGATCGAGACTGTTACTATCATTCGCAAAAGGGAGTTTTAAAAGATGTTCTGGGGAAAAGACTTTAAACAGCGCAATTAACTCGCGATCGCTTCCTTTTCTCTCATTTCTTAAAAGTATTTCATAATCGCGCAAATCAACATGAGTAAAAGAAATTTCTTTAGCGATCGCATCAATTGCAGGTTGAGCAATTTCTTGATAGAAAAACTGGGTTTTTGTTCCCGTCAGTTGACCTGCTTCAAAATCGATAAATTGTTTAACAAATGCTTTATGTTGAACAAAATATTCTTCAAATATCCGAGCATCAAAAATAAACCATTCGTAAATATTAGTGACAATAAGATGTTTGATTTCTAAATTATTTTCTTGAATTCGCTCTCGTAAAAAATATAACAGTAATTCTTGTAATGCTTTTGCATTCAAGCGATCGACTTGAATTATTTCTGATTTATTGGTTGGCTTTTTTGCCTCCAAAATTATTCCTACACTGCTTTTTGCCTCTTTCCCATGATGAATGACTAAATCTTTACGTCCTTTTGTATTAATAAAATAGTTTCCTAGATAATAAGTATCTCGCAAAAAATTAGAGACTAGGTTTTTATGAAATTCTTCCGACTCATCTTCATTGATATCCTTAATCAGTTGCCAGAGATTGCGTTTAAATCTTTCAATCTCATTGCGATCGAGTTTAACCTTCAGAAAGGCTTTGTTTAACGCTTGTCTGGGATATTTTTTCTGCGAGTTCATCATTTCTTATTTTTGCGCTTCGGATTCACCTATATTTTTAGTATAATCGAGATTGCGATCGCGCTCAAAATTATTAGTAATAAAATCAAAATGCGAGCCACAATTAAAGAAGACATTCTTTGTATTAATCGTGAAGATCTTCCCAATTATAAAAAAGGCGGTTCTATCGTCCGCAATAGTTATTTTTGGGCATTAAAATCAATCAGTTGTTATACATCTCGCGGATGTGATTGGGAGTACGATCGCGAGGTTTGGATTGCCTTAACGCGAATGTTATTATCCTTTCAACAATCAGGATATTTGGGAGATAGCGAAACCATTCTAGAATTTGAGGTTGATATTTCTATTCCAGAAGAATTGCGATCGGTCTCTACATGGTTGTAATTACAATTTGCAAATTATTCTAAGACCGACAAAGCAACTTTAGCAATATCTTCAAGAGCAACTCGATCGCATGTTACTTTGGTCATCACTCGCAATCCTTGTAACGTACAAACGAGAAAGCATGCTAAGGCTTGAATATCTCGATCGCGCGGAATTTCTCCTTTCTCCTGCGATCGCTTTAAAGCGTTTTGATAAGCCTTTTTGATGCGTTTGAGATTATTCTCAATCCGAATCGCCGTTTCCGAGTCTCGGGCGCACAATTCTACCGCACTATTGGTGACAAAACAGCCTCGTTTTTCCGCATCGGCGATGGCGCGATCGATTAAACCGTAAAAATGTTCAATAATGGTTTGTCTATCGGCATTGGGAGCTTCTAAACAAGCGATCGCATCGGTAACGATCGTTTCTTCATAATGAGCGATCGCAGCGAGAAAAAGGGTATGTTTGTCACCGAAAGTATCGTATAAACTCCCTCGGTTAATGCCCATATTTTCCACTAAATCTCGCACGGATGTTCCTTCATAGCCTTTTTGCCAAAAGGTGTTCATTGCTTTATCCAGTACGTCTTCGCGATCGAATGCTTTTTGTCTAGCCATGATTGAATTGGAGTTTGCGATCCATTTGCCCTTATTATAGTAGAGAGAAACTATAGATCGGCAACGCTTCAGCTTCCCTCCGCGACTTCAATCAATAAGGAAAAAATGACACAACCAATTTATCATGCTCTCGGCTTGCATATGCACCAACCGCCGGGCAATCTGAAGCTATTAATCGAAAGCGATCGCTTTGAAGCCGAGCAAATTATGCGTTGTTACGAACGGGCAGTACGCTATGCCAATTTACTGCAAGATTCAGCTTGTTTGCAAGTGGGATTTTCAGGAATTCTTTTAGAACAGTTTCTCGATCCGGAAATCATTGCTGGATATGCTCCTTTTCTTGACATTCCCGATATGTGCGATCGCTATGGCAAAGCGAATAATATTGAGTTAATTGGCATGGGTTATTATCATCCCATTTTCCCTCTTATTCCCCAACGAGATTGGCAGGAACATTTAATCCGAGGAAAAGAGATTGTTGAAAAAGCATTCGGACGTTCTCCGACGGGATTTTGGCCGCCAGAAATGGCATTTTGTATGGAAATGATTCCGGCATTAGTTGAGGTGGGTTATACCTATGTTGTTGTCGATGGGGTGCATATTCAACCCGAAAGCGGTATCCTCGATATTTATAAGCCTTATAAGGCAACTTATGGCGGCAAAAGTATTGCGATTATTCCTCGAGAACGAGATATTTCTAATGCTCAAGAAAGCGGCACCGATCCAGTTTGGTTCGATCGCGAAGTCTCTCAAAAAATCGCCCATTCTCCCGCACCCAATGCGCCGCGTTTAATGACAACATGGTCTGATGGAGAAAATGGCGGTTGGTTTCGACAAATGCACGAACAATCGGGATTTTTCGGTCATTTTTTCACCCCTTTTATTGAGATGATTCGCAATCAGTCTACCGCTTTGCGATCGGTGAAATTATCGGACTATTTGCAACAAAATCCTCCCGAAGAGGAAGCCTTTGTGCAAACAGGGGCTTGGAATGTTGGCAATACCTCCGGGTTCGATCTACGTCAATGGGCAGGTTCTGAGGCTCAAAAACAGGCAGTAGAAACGATTTGTCGGGTTAGCGATCGCTATTGGAAAATTGTGGATTCCCCGATGGATTTATCGGCAACAGGACAACAGTTGTTAACAGAAGCACGGGAATTGATTTTAGAAGGAGAAACCAGTTGTTTTTTGTTTTGGGGCGATGATTGGATTCCCCAATTATACCACCGAACTCAACCGGCAGAAGCATTACTCGACCGTGTTGAAGCTGAGTTATTAGCATTAACAAGTTAAGTTTATTTTAGATGCGATCGCTTGCTTTTGAGGAGAAGCAAAGGCAATGCGATCGCTTCTTTAATTCAAGTGCTATGATAATAGAAGAATAATTGCGATCGCCTAACAATGGTACAAGCTCTTAAACCCATTACCGATAAAGAATTAATGCAACTCAGTTCTAAAAATCCCGAACTGAGATTTGAACGTAATGCAAATGGATCTTTAGTAACAATGGCACCCACTGGTCAAATTGCAGGCAACCGAGAACTTAAAGCTGGCGCATATTTATTGTTTTTTGTAGAAAGCAACGATTTAGGAGATGTTTTTAGTTCTAGTACAGGTTTTAAACTCCCTAATGATGCCGTGCGTTCTCCCGATGCGTCTTTGATTACTAAGGGACGATTACCCGAAGGATGGGATACCGGAGAAGATGAATTTTGCAGCATTGTTCCCGATTTTGTCGTGGAAATTCGCTCTAAAACAGATAGTTTGAAGATGCTTAAAGAAAAGATGGTAGAATATATCGAAAATAGCGTGAAACTAGGTTGGTTAATCGATCGCGCAAATCGTCAGGCTTTTGTCTATCGTGCAGACAATTCAATCACTCAGTATCGAGATAATGCAACTTTAAGCGGTGAGGATATCATTCCGGGATTTACCTTGAATTTGAATCAGTTGTTCTAGGCTGTAATTTGCGCGATCGCTAATCATGTTCGCTTCCATCTGGCATAATTGCACCCTTCCATTCTACCCAAGTTAAAATTGCCGAACTCAACTCCGCACGAGATAAATTGGCATCGGTTAAATTCACTCCTGTCATGTTAGTTCTGGCACAATAAGCCTCAATTAAATCGGCTTTACTGAGATCGGAATTGCGTAAATTAGCGCGACTTAAATCGGCTCGATTCAAACGAGTTTCGCTCAAATTGGACTGACTTAACTCTGTTTTATCTAACTTCGCATCTGGCATTACCGCACCGCGTAAATTGACTTGTTTTAAATTTGCTCCCGTTAAAATCACTCGTTCCATTTTGGCATTTTTAAGAATTGCTGCTTCTAAATTTGCTCCTTTTAAATCGGCTTCCGTCAAATAAGCACCACTCAAATCTGCACCGCTTAAATTAGAACCTCTCAAGTCCGCACCGCGAAAATTAACTTCTCGCAAATTTGCTCCACTCATATCAACTTTTGATAAATCTGCACCTTTTAAATCGGCTCCTTGTAGATCGACACCGCACAGAATAGCACCGATCAAATTGGCGGTATAAATGCGTTTTTCTTCTCGTAAATTCGCCCCACGCAAACAGGCTCCCGTCAAATTTGCACCACTTAAATCGCTCCCTCTGAGATCGGCTTCAATTAAATTCGCATCTAACAAACTGGCTAGCGTCATATCCGCACTACGTAAATTTGCACCTTGCAAACTCGCACCGTGAAGATCGGCATTATGTAAATCAACCCCAGTCATGGAGGCTTGATTCAAATTTGCCCCACTTAATTTAGCATCTCTTAAATTCGCCTTATTCAATTGAGCGCGACTTAAATAAGCAAAAATTAATGTTGTACTGTGTAGATCGGCACGTTTGAGATCGATACCAATGAGATCTGCACCAGTAAGGTTCATGCCACTTAAATTCACACCTTGAAATTGATTTTCTCCGGTTTCATAACGTCTTAAAAATTCTTGAACATCCATATTTTTTCTATTTCAGCTAAGTTTGATGGTGATTATTTTCTGTGATTGATTAAAGATAATAAGGTTTCATTGCTTTGACGATCGCTTCTGCGGCTTGGGTGCTCTCATCCGGCTCGGCTAAACTGCTTGCCGTTTCATATAGGGGTTTTTCTAAAGCAGTTAGATTGGTATAAGTTTCATATAAATGATGTAACAACTCATCAAAAGAAAGTGTTCGCAAACTCGACCATTCCTTACCAGTAATTTCAAATTTATGATGTAGGGTTGAAAATGCCAAGATTTTTGCTCGCAAAGGATTAGAATATTTCATCACCTCCAAACGGACGTTAAAGGGGTCATACTCGCGCATTGTCGCGACGGTTTTTGTTGTTAACTTACTAACGGGATTAAAATCGGTGTCGGGAGCAGGAGTATAGTTGGTAGTATCGTTGCCTTGTGGGTAGGATTCTGGAGCGATCGCAGCTTGAGGTACGATAGTTGCAACCGATGCAGATGCGTCGTCGGAGCTCCCATTTTCATACCATTCTTGCTCTTGGGGAGAATAGGCAAAAGCATCGGTATCTTCTGCAAAAGCACTGGCTTCTTCCAGACTGCGATTTGAGAAATGCGTGCCGACGGTTATCCCATCTTCATTACTTGGAGTTATCTTTTGAGGTACTGAGGTGGGAATAGATAGAGAAATTGCGCGATCGCTATCGGCATAAAGAGGAAGAATGCGATCGATAATTAAATTACCGATTTGAGTATATTCTTGTTTTCGATTTAGACTTTTAATAATGCGCTCTAACACTAATTTTAATTCATTCAACGTGGCATATTTCTGTTGAATTGTCTCTAAAAGTTGTTGTAAATTTAATTCGAGCAGCTTTTGCGGATTATTTTCCCATTGACTGTAACAGCTACAAAATAAGAGCTTTCTAATCCGAATCGCTTCTTCGTGATGTTCTAATTCTCCGACAATTTCTAGCAAGGGGGAAGAGGCAGGAGAAAATGAGGCAAATTGAGTTGCTTCCTCTTCAATGACAGCAAATTTGGTCATCTCGTCTTCGGTCTTGTTGTAAAGTTGACCCAGTTGAGCGATAATCGTATTGGCAATCGTGGAGTATTCAGCCTTTCGATTTAATTGTTGGACGATTTTATACAAAGACTCGGTTAAAGTTTCAACGGTAGTATTATTTTGATAAAGTTCGAGGAGTAAATCTGGTAAATTAGAGCCAAGTAGTTTCTCTTTATCGTTTTCCCAACGATTTTTACAGGCACAAAAAATCAATTTCCGAATTCTAACGCGATCGCTTTCTCGTTCCAAAGTACTGGCAATTTCATCCAGTAAAACTAAAACCGACATTGCACTTTCCCCAACGGATACACCTGATTTTGACATTCTCCCATAGCAAGCGCAAGTTGCTCGAGGGGGAATTAGCTCAATTGTAACGATATTATTACGGGAAAGCACGCACCTCAAGGGCTAAACTGGAAAGGAGTTGGCGATCGCGCTCAACCCCTTTAATATTGACTGAGGGGAAAAATCACGCTTTCCCTACATACTTCTTTTTATTCTTCAATTGTCACGGCATCAATATCGACAACTTTTTCTTTTTCCATCCCGCGATCGTCAGCTTCATCTTCATTTTTGCGCTTGTTGGCAACCTCGATCAGCATTTGCGAGACTTCCGTAACCAAGAGACCGACAATGATCCCATCATCGAGCCAGCCGACAATAGGAATAAAATCCGGGGAAATATCTAAGGGACTCAACAGGTAAACCAAACTACCCAAAATCAGCCACCATCGGTATTTAGGATTGCGGAGGGTATTGCGATACCAGTCATACAAAGATTTCATGGAAATGCTCATGGAAGTGTCTTGGATTCTCTATAATTCTACATTGACAAATTCCTTATTGATTCTCTAGTGCAGAAAACCGTTCTACAATGAAAGCTGGAAAGATAAGCAAGAAGGGAGTTTAGCCAATTCCAGATACAATAAGGCGAGATTTCCGTTTAAAATCAATCTCAAGATTGCGTCCTCATTACCGATTACCGAGAAATGATTCGACTGCTTTTAGTTGACGATCAGAGCATTATTCGTGAAGGTTTGAGTAGCTTATTACAGGCACAACCCGATTTAGAAATTGTTGGGACGGCAGAAAATGGAAAAATCGGGGTAGAGCAAGCATTATCCCTTCATCCTGATGTCGTTTTGATGGATGTGCGAATGCCAGTCATGGATGGAGTTGCCGCAACGCAAACCTTACAGGAACAAGCGCCAGATATTAAAGTTCTGGTTTTAACAACTTTTGACGATGATGAATATGTTAGTAAGGCGCTAAATTATGGTGCAAAAGGATATTTGTTAAAGGATACGCCATCAGAAGAACTCGCTCAAGCGATTCGCTCAGTTCACAAAGGATATACGCAACTCGGTCCCGGTTTGTTGGAAAAGGCGATCGCACCTCCTTCGGCGATCGAAACACCGCCAGAAATTGCTCAATTAACTCCTCGGGAGTTGGAGGTGCTGCACTGTTTGGGGAAGGGTTACAGTAACAAAGAAATTGCGGCAACGCTTTATATTTCTGAGCGTACTGTGAAAAACTATGTCACGAATATTTTGAGCCGCTTAAATTTGCGCGATCGCACTCAAGCGGCTCTATTAGCGGTTAATCTGAAACAGAGGTAAATAAAATTTATCTTCTAATTTAATAATTCTTGCTTTATAAGAAGTTTGAATTCCGTACCGGGAATATTAAGCCGAATAAATTGATGTTGTCGCGGTTTTTCTAAAAATGCTTTAAAGGTTGCATCCTCTCGATAACTGGGATGGGTGAGTAAATCAGAACTTTCTAAAATCATATTAATCTTATGTTTTTCTAAAAAGCGATCGAAAGATTCTGCTTTCCACCATTCAAAGATACGAGTATAAGAACGATCGAGATAGGTAAAATAACCGCCTTCAGCTTCCAGAAAATTAACGCGTTCGCCGATTTCTAAGACTTTGATAAATTCAATGGTATTGCGATTTTCAAGAATAATTTTTTCTCCTCCTGTTGTTGGTAAAAAACATAAGTTTGGTGCAATACACCATCCTTTTGCTACATTGGGTGTCACCAATAATACAAGTAAAGCAATTAAACAGGAGAGAGAGAAGGTGATGCGATTGCGAACAATAATTGAAAACAAATAAGCTGCGATCGCAATAACTAAAAATCCTTGTAAAATGAGATAGTGTTCTCGAGGATAAATCAATAAAATTGTCGGAATTACAGATATTAAAATACCACTTAAAGTTATCAATAATCTTGGGAAAGTTTGGCGATCGTAGTGCTTGGAAATTTTTTTCCATTTCCGAACAATATCACTCACAATAATAGCCAATAGGGAAACTTGTAAAAAAGTTAATTTGTCAGAGAGAAGGGAACTAAAACCATATTTTTTCAAAGAAATCAAGAGTAATGATAATGATGTGTTGAGATAGCGATCGCAGTTACTCAAAAGATGCTTGAAGAATTGAATCGGATTCGCTTGTATGCCTTGCCTAAAATTCTCCGCTTTGCCAAAATTAGCAAAAAGAATATCTCCCCAATTTGTCCAAGGATTGAGATCGCTGTGATTCCAGTCCACCCAATTTAAGGCAAAATGCTGACCGAAGGCAAACCAGCTTCTTCCTCCTGTCACAGGGTTGCCAAAGATCGCGATCGCCAGAAAAATTTCTAGAATAATAAGAATAATTTTGATGAATAAATGAAGTGTTTTAGTTTTCTTATTTCTCCAATTTATAAAAATTAAATACAGAGCGATCGTGAGAAAAAATAAATGACTCAAAATATATTCCGGTCTGATATAAACAATCCAAGCAAAGGCGATCGCTAAAATTACATAATAGGTAGAATTGTCAGAAAAGTGATGCGCGATGATGAGAAAAATCAATAAAATCAGTAAAGCAAAATTTGTAGGTCTGGGATTAACATCATTGAGAGAAGACAGAAGATAAAAACAGGAAGCAAAATAAGCAATTAACGAACTCACTCGTATTCTGCGGAGATAAACATACAATCCTAAAGTTGTCAACTCTGTTAAAACTTGTTGATTCAGATAGTAAAGTGTAATGCGATCGCGAGTAAATAGGGATAAAAAATAGTACCAGATTGTATAGAGAGGAGCCCATTGAGCATCTGGCAAACCAGAAGTTAGTAAATTGACCCCGCGATCGAGATAATAAGTCTCATCGTGAAGTTGAATGTCTACAGCTAAATCCAGAAAAGAAACAAATTTTAGAACGCATAATCCTAAACTAATGAAAAAAATAAGATCGATGCGATGTCCTTCAAACCATTGCCAAATCAATACGGGATATTGATTTTTTTTAGGTTTTGCGATCGTAGTTTCTTGAACAGACATCGATTTTAATCAATAGAGCTTTTTTTAGTAATTTTACCATAAAAAGAACTGAAAATATTTAATAATAGTAAAAAAATCAAAAAGATACTCTTCAGTTTGATAAACTAAAAAAGAGAAATTTTTAAGAGTCGATCTATAATCAGCGATCGGAGGTTAGAGTTAATGCTAACGGCACTTTATTATCTATGCTTGTCTGCTTTATTTACCCATGAGATGGATGCTATTATGCACGCTGAATGGCGATTACTCTATTTCTTGAGTAATCTTTCCGAGACAACGGCTTACTCTCTATTTGTTGGACTTCATTTTCCTCTATACTTCTTATTTTTCTGGCTCGGTCACTCTCAAAATAAGCCGATTCGCGATGGATTTCGCTTCATAGTTTCTCTTTTTTCAATTGTACACGCTGGCTTGCATTTCCGATTAAGCGATCTCGCTAATTATGAGTTTCACGGACTGCTCTCAAATGTTCTTATTTATGCAGCCGCTATATTTGGATTGGCTTATGTTTTACTTTGGTTCTATCGTCGGCATTTCTCGAAAGAATAACTTAAGGTAGAAAAAGCGATCGCTCAATCAAAATTTATTCAGTTGCTTCTGGTTAACGGGATGCGATCGAATGCTGTATTCTCAATTGTTAAAATGCCATCGATTGATTCTCCTCGTCTGCAAATTATGAGAATATTGATAACAAAGAGAGTTACTTTGCAATTTTGAATATGACTGTTACCCAAAGCGATCGCATACCATCGGAAAATCAAAAAGTAACAGCAATTATTTCCCACTCCGTGCGTCCCGGTCGAGAGCAAGGTTATGAAGAATGGTTGCAAGGAATTGCCAGAGTATCACAACAATTTGAAGGCCACGACGGTGCAACTGTCATTCGACCTCAACCCGGAAGCCAAAATGAGTATGTTACAATTCTTCGTTTTCATACCTATCCCCAAATGTGTCGATGGTTGAAATCAGATGAACGTCAAGAATGGCTCGATCGCGCCAAACCCCTCACTCAAAAAAAGGCAGATATACAAATTCTTACAGGGTTAGAAAATTTAGTTTCTCTCCCGGGACGAACTCCTATGACTCAGCCTCCTCGCTATAAAATGGCGATAATTATATGGTTGGGTGTTTTTATTTGTTCGTCTGTCCTTGGGATCGTACTCAATCCCTTATTAGCAAATTTGCCGTTTTTCCTGCCTCAATTGATTAGTATTGGTATCACTGTCTTTGTTTTAACGTATTGAGTGATGCCTCTACTCACCCGTTTATTTTACAAATGGCTGCATCCTCAATCTAAATAATGTTTACTTCTATTCAAAAAACAATACAATAGAAATATGAATCGGAAAAATTTGAGGCAATAACTATGGCGATTTCTTACACGGGAGGATGTCAATGCGGACAAATTCGCTATGAAATTCGAGCGCAACCTTTAACTCTCTATGCTTGTCATTGTATGGAATGTCAGAAGCAATCTTCTAGTGCATTTGGGATGTCAATGCCTGTTCCTCGCGATGCTTTGATTATCCTCAAAGGACAGCCCAAACAATGGCAGCGAATCTCCGAGAGTAAACGTAAAGTAAGTTGTTTTTTTTGTGGAGAGTGTGGTACGAGATTATTTCACAATCCTTCCCGAAACCTCAAGATTACTAACGTTAAACCCGGAACATTAGATGATACAAGCTGGCTAAAACCAGTCGGAAATCTTTGGACTCAGAGCGCTCAAAAATGGGTCATTCTCAGCGAAAATATGTTAAACTATAAGGCACAACCTGATGATTTTAATCAACTCTTCGATCGCTTCTAAATATTTTCGTTTATTTGGCACTAGGAATTATAGTTAGGGTATTATGGCACAGGTCAAAATTTATGGTCTTCGCACTCATCTCAAACCCATTCGAGAAAAACTCTCAGATATGATTCATGAATGTGTTATGGAGGCTTTACAATTTCCTAAAAATAAACGCGCTCATCGTTTTATTCTTCTCGATTCAGGAGACTTTTTTTATCCTGAAGGACGCACGGATAAATATACAATTATTGAGTTTAATTTAATTGCAGGAAGAACAATAGAAACGAAAAAAAGATTGATTCAACTTCTTTTTACTCGCATTCCGCAAACCTTAGATATCACAGTTCAAGATTTGGAGTTTGCGATCTTCGAGATGCCGGCTCATAATTGGGGTTTCCGAGGGTTGCCAGGAGATGAACATCAACTCAATTATCGAATCGATGTTTGATCTGTCTATTTTTATTGTGAATAGTAGAGTTCTATTAATTCGATCTAAACGCAAAATATTGAGTTTTTTGCCGATTTCTTTATAGATTGGATTTGAACTCGTGCAAAAGCGATCGCATTTGCTGAGAATTATTTTGCTAGCAGTGCGATCGCTTTTTCGATCGTCTCAAGTCAGACCCAATGCGATCGCGATTGCTTGTCAAGTTGCGATCGCTAAATCTGAGGGTAAAATTCCTAACTGTTTCTGAAAAATTGATTGATTGACGGTTGCAATTTTATCGGCTCGAATGAGGGAAGTTTTTTTCAGTCCGGTTTGAGAAAATTCAGGATAGGTTTCTGAAATTAATACCCAAGTTTCCGGCAAAGATTCGCTGGGAATCTTGGAGAAAATTCCCAGAATAATGAATTCGTCTCGGTGAATGGCTAATACGAGAGATGGTCTAACTTTAGTTGAGGTCAGATCGCTAAAAGGAAAGCGTACCAACCAAATTTCATAGGGTTTTGGTTTAGACATGATAGATATCTTCTTCGGGATTGTTCCATTCAGAAAAGCCTGTTTCTGCTAACTTCATCATGTCTGTAGATTCTGAAGCAGAGGAAATTAACTGCTCTTGAATAGTTTTGTTGGTTAAGGCGATCGCTAAGGTTTCTAAGAGAATATCTTGAATATCCCGGCGAGATTCTCGCGCGATTGTTTCGACTCGCTGGTATAATTCATCGGGAAGATTGAGAAAGATTGAATTGCTCATGTCAATCGAGAATTAAGATTGCTGGGAATAATATTTAGTTTAACAAAGTAATTGTTCTCATTTTGTAAAGTTTTCCTGTTTTGCGATCGCATTTGCTGAGAATTATTTTGCTAGCAGTGCGATCGCACGATCTCCGATCCTCAAACAAAATCGCAAACAACATTGATTTTCTAATTTGCGATCCGTCAGGGAATAAAATTCCCTGTCTCATACGAGAAGTCCTCTCAAGAGGACTGAATTCATAAATTGAAGGTAAAATCTCGCGGTTTCAATCCATTTTAATGGATTTTTTGTATGAGACGGGGATTTAAAATCCCCGGCGGATCGACAATGAGAGCATCAATGTTTTTACAAATTTATGTTCTTATATCAAATCTGGAAAATCAACGTTAATATCGTAGGTTGGGTTAGCGACAGCGTAACCCAACGCCAACAACATTAATACTGTTGGGTTTCGTCCCTCTACCCAACCTACATCGCTAATTTGCGATCCGTCAGGGAATAAAATTCCCTGTCTCATACGAGAAGTCCTCTCAAGAGGACTGAATTCATAAATTGAAGGTAAAATCTCGCGGTTTCAATCCATTTTAATGGATTTTTTGTATGAGACGGGGATTTTGAATCCCCGGCGGATCGACAATGAGAGCATCAATACTTTTGCAAATTTATGTTCTTAATTTTCGATCGACTCTCATAAATCGCAAGCGAGAAATGGGATTCAATTACCGATTTATTTGCTCGATTTCTGTTAGAAATAAATCGATCGCCTGACGGCGAAAAAAGGGCAAGAGGGCAAAATGGAAAAGGGCTAAAGAGTCCTCGGCTGCACGCGCACAATCCGAAAACCGATATCGTCGTCACGATTCGCGCGATAGTCGTTGAAGCGATACGCGGAACGGCAATACCTCGGAGAATTGTTCCAAGAACCGCCCCGTACTATTGTACTATTTTCTTTGCTCAATAGCTTTTCGAGATTTTTAGATAGATTTTGATAATCATTCTCATTCTCATCCCATACTCTCCCATCCGTTGGCGCACCTTCATAATTATCGTGCCACGGGTCTAAACACCATTCCCAGACATTTCCGTGCATATCGTACAAACCAAAGGCATTCGGATAGGCAAATTCATCAACAGGGTTTGTTTCTTCTCGATACTTTCCTTTCGGTGCATTCGCAAAAGTATAATTGCCATCGTAATTCGCTAAATCTGTTGTTATCGTCTCCCCGAAATGAAACGGCGTTTTTGTCCCTGCACGACAAGCATATTCCCATTCCGCCTCACTGGGTAGTCTGTAGTTCTGTCCTGTCAGTTTAGATAATCTGGCACAAAATTCGATCGCATCGAACCAAGAAACGTTCTCTACGGGTCGTTTATCGCCTTTAAAACGGGACGGATCGCGATCGAGGTCTCTTTCTATGGTTTCCACTCGCGTCACTACTTCTCGCCACTGTGCTTGGGTAATAGGGGTTTTTCCCATGAAGAAGGGTTTTACCGTGACTTGATGTTGAGGATATTCGTCATCATCTCCTTGTCCTTCTGGCGATCCCATCATAAACGTCCCTCCCGGAATTTCTACCATATCGATCGCAACCCCATTCCCCAACTCTTCTCGCTGATAGTTCGCCGATCGCTTCTCCGTCTTAACGATCTGTCCTTTAGCATTAACCATAACCACCTCAAAATCAAAAGCAGGAAGTGGGGGTTTATTGGATGACTTGTTCCCCGTTTTATCTGCTTTTTTAGACATTTGAGGCACTTTTTGAGAACTTTTCCCCCAAATCCGTTTTAATGCCTTCAACGCCTTAGAATTAGCCGGAGAAACCGCCAAAACTCGCACCCATAACTGTTCTGCCAGTTCGTTATCTCCTTCTAGTTCTGCCTCTCTCGCTTCCGAAACCAGCAACAAAATATCTTGTTCCGTTGCCTGTTGGGGGAGGAGAATGTAATGGAGTTTTTGCGCCGGTTCTACGACAGCATACGGCACTTGTCTCGGCTTTTCGTACTGCTGATTCAACTCCGTCACCCGATAGCGCAAACGGTTGTATAAGCGTTCCACCGTCGCACAATTATCCGCACCCCGTATTCGCAACGACTCCAACAGCGCATAAGTAAATGAACCCTGTGCGATCGCTTCAATCTCAAAAGATCGCTCATAAGGACTGCACGCAGAAATAGAAATCGTTCCTTGATGGTGTTCCAACCCGATCGCGCCGGATCTGTCCCCTTGGTTATTCTCATCGCGACAAGCATCGAGAAAAAGAATCACATTATCCGCACCCGATCGCCGCAACCGTTCCGCAATATACCCGATCGCGATCGCCGTTTGCGTCACCAAGCGAGGATTACCCGTACAAGGAACGAGATAATCTTGCCCATTTTTCCGCATTCCGTGACCGCTAAAAAAGAACCAAAAATTATCCCCCGGTTCTAACTGCGGATGCTCAAAAAAGTCGTGCAGAAAAGAAATTAAATTGCTGTAAGTGGGTTGCGTTTCTTGTTGTGAACCATCCGGTGCATCGATCGCAAGAGAATCATCGGCAAAATAAAACACCTCCTCAAATCCCAACTCATCCGCTAAAAAATCCCGCATCAACGCCGCATCTCGCAAAGCAAAACGCAAGGAGGGTAAGCGCTGATACTCATTAATGCCAATGATTAGAGCATGATTTGCCATTATTTAGATATCGCGCTTAAACTTTAATACAATCGCCCCTTTTCCTTCCAAACCAATCCCCGTTCCCATCAACTTTACATTCCCATCCCCGGTAATTTCTACCGACAATTCCACCTCATCCAAAATCATCCCCGTTTTCGTTTCCGCGCGATCGAACATCTCCCCCACCATCTCCACAAAATCCGACATTTTCTCCTTAACCACATCCGCACTCACTTCCACCGTTCGCGCGATCGCTCTTTGTGGTGCGTAAGGATTACCTCTACCCCCATCGACATTGCGATCGCGCGGTTCTGCGGTGACAATTAACAATTTTTTCTCTTCATTCATCACTTATCGCCTTTCAGAAATCTTGGCAAGATTAATTATAGAGGATGAAGAAAGCGATCGCCCTTCACCTCTCGACAGCAAAAAACAATTCAGGTATACTTGTTCTCATCAAGGTTGGAGAAGTCGCCATGTCTGTTGAATTGGTTCAAGAAGCAACCCATCCCGAGGTCATAGATGAGGAAATCCCTCTCCCGCCAAGCAATCTACCCCACGACGATGGAGAACCTTTGGAAAGTAACCGCCACCGCATCGCTATGAACGTCCTTATCGATTCCATTAACCAAGCATACCAAGGACGAGAGGACTATTATGCAAGCGGGAATATGTTCGTTTATTACAGTAGCGCACAAGCGAGAAACAGAGATTTTCGCGGTCCCGATGTCTTTGTGACTCTGAATGTCGATGGCACTCGAGAGCGTCGCAGTTGGATTGTTTGGGAAGAGGAAGGACGCTATCCTGATGTTATTGTGGAATTAATGTCCCCCTCCACTGCAAGCGTAGATACAGGCGTTAAAAAGCAACTTTACGAACGAACTTTCAGAACGCGAGATTACTTTGTTTACGACCCCTTCGATCGCGAATCTTTGCAAGGGTGGCATTTAGGCGCAAACTTGCAATATGAAGACCTAACACCGGGCGATCGCGGCTGGTTATGGTGCGAAAGTTTGGGACTATGGTTGGGAACTTGGGAAGGAACTCTGAAGCGAGAAACGGCGGTTTGGTTGCGAGTTTACGATCGCTCTGGTAATTTGGTTCTCTTACCCGAAGAAATCGCCGAACAAGAGCAAGAACGCGCTAATTTAGCTGAAGAGGAACGCGATCGCGAAAGAGAAGAGAAAGAACGACAACGAGAAAGAGCCGATCGCGCTGAAACTCTTGCAGAGGAGGAACGCCAGAAAAATCAAGCATTGCGCGATCGCTTACAAGAGTTAGGCATCGATCCCGATACGATTTCCTAATGGCTTGCTTTCCCACCGTTGAGAAGTTCGCCGACGATGCAGCAATAAATATACGGAAGGGACGTAATATAACGCCAGTAATGTTGCACCTCCGAGTCCCCCTGCGATCGCGATCGCCAAGGGCGGCCAAAATCCCGTTTTATCTAACAATAAAGGAACGAATCCCATAATCGTTGTGAGGGTTGTGGCGATGACGTGACGAGTAGCTTTCAGGACGACTTCTTCCGTTGCTTTCCGGTTTCCTGCTTTCGCTTGGGGATTCTCTCGCAAAGCAGCCAATACGACAATTGAGTCATTAATGGCTAAACCAACTAACCCCAAAGTGCCTAAAATTGCGGTAAAACCAAATAAGGAATCGAACAGCCAGAGGGCAAAAAAGGCTAATCCCATGGCCGCGATCGCTACCGATCCGATGACTGCGGCTAAACCAAAGGAGTTGAAGGAAAGAACGAGAGTTGCAGACATCAAAATCGCCAAAACCCCAACAGTCGATAAAAGATTGCCAACTGCCGATCCTCGGGCATCCGCTTCTCCCCCATATTCGAGACGATAACCCGGCGGTAATTCCCAACCCAATGTTTGCAGATTTCCCTCAAATTCCTTCAATACCGTATCCGGTAACGACCCTGCTTTAAGAAAGGCGCTGACCGCATTGACGCGCTGACCGTCTCGGTGGGAAATTGAGGCTAAATTTGGCACTAAATTCACATCGGCTAAAGTATCGAGAGGAATCGTCGCGCCATTGTGAGGGGATACGAGGTCTAAAGAAGCAACCCCTGACAAACTCCCTCGCGTTGCATCGGGAACTCGTACTCGAATGGGGATATCTTCCGTATCTTCGAGGATCGACCCCCCGATCGCTCCTTCCAATGCCGCATCTAATTGCGAGGCGATCGCGCTATTATCCAGTCCAGCCCGTCGCGCTTGCACTTCATCTACTGTTAAAGCTAATTTAGGTAAGGTTTCGCTGAGATCGGCGCGGGTGTGAGTGACGGCGGGGAGTTGTGCCAAATAGCCCCGCAGTTCGTTCCCCAAGGTTCGCAGGCGATCGATCTCGGAACCGTATAAGCGCAATTCGATAGGTGCGTCGAAAGGCGGTCCTTGTTCTAATTGTTTGACCAATACTTGCGCTGCGGGGAAGGCTGCATCGAGTTCTTTTTGCAGAGATTGCAGGGTTTCTTGCAGGCGATCGGCGGAATGTAACTGCACGATCGCTTGGGCATATTCCGGGGCATTTTCCCGAGAGGGAATGACGTTGTAGAAGAAAGCCGGCGCACTTTTACCTAAAAACCAATGTACCTCGCTGACATCGGGATGCTGGCGAATTAAATCCCGCGCTTTCAGGATTTGCGATCGCGTTTGGGAAAGGGCGGTTTGCGAGGGAAATTCGACCTCAATTTGAAACTGATCGCGGTTAGTGGGTGGGAAAAATTGCTGTTCTAAAGTGGCAAACTGGAGGAAACCCAAAACGGGTAAAATCAGCGCTAAACCGACCCCCAACCAAGGACGGCGAAAGAGTAGCCGCAAGGTTTGGCGATAGACTTCTGTTAAGCGAGAATTCCCGAAGCCCGATCGCAACCATTGCCAACGCAGCCATGAGATTTGCCAATAATGCAAGCGTCCCACTAACGCAACGATAACCGTTAAAGAGAGAAATAAAGAACTCAACAAGGCTAAAATCACCGTTAAGCCAATCGTGCCGATAAATTCCCCTGTGGGTCCCGGTGAAAAAGCGATCGGCATAAAGGCTAAGACGGTGGTGAGAGTGGAAGCCAAAAGCGGGACGAGTAAATGCTTGACAGTCTGACTAACGGCTTCGGGGGGCTGATATCCTGCTTTTAAACGAGTTTGCATCTCATCCACCACGACGATCGCATTATCGATGAGCAATCCCAAGGCAATAATAATCCCCGTGACCGACATTTGATGTAAAGGGATTCCCAAAACTTTCATCCAGCCAAATACCATCAAGGTTGCTAAAGGTAGCGCCGATCCGACGATTAACGCAGATTTCCAACCCAAGAGAAACAACGAAACCCCAATGACCAAACTCGAACCGAGGATTAAGTTTCCGATGACTCCATCTAGCCGTTGTTGCACATATTGACTCTGATCTAAAATAACCTGTAAGCTCAACCCGTCGCTAAGCTGACCTTGGAATTCTTCAAGAACCTTTCTGGCATCTTTTGCCCAACTATCCACCCGATAATCGGATTCTACCGTTGCAGAGATAGCGATCGCGGGATGACCGTTGACAATGGCAATATCTGAAGGCGGATCCGTTGCGCCTTTTGCGATGGTTGCAATATCTCCAAGGGTTGCCGTTTGTCCGTCCGCCCCGAGTTGGATGGGAATTCCTCTCACTCTTGCTAGAGAATCCAATTCGCTATCGACTTCAAAGAGTAATTCAGAATCTCGGCTGCGAAGTTGTCCCGAGGAAACCTTGGCATCGCTGGCTTGAATTTGTTGTGCGAGATTCCGTGTTGTGAGTCCCAAACGGGCGAGATCTACCGAGGAGATTTCGACCCGAATTTCCTCATCGGGTTCGCCAAAATCCTCAACTTTATCGGTTCCGGGTATAGTCCGAAGGCGATCGCTCAACCCTTCCCCAAGGCGGCGCAAAATGGCATAGTTGGGAGAAGTCTGCAAATCCCACGTTAACCCGACAATTAAGGCACTGGCGGACACGGTATTATCGCGATATTCTGGTTTTGTGGCAGTTGCGGGCAATTCGGGGACGACATCATCGAGACTGCTGCGAACTTTTGCCCAAACGGGATCGACATCGAGAATCGTTTCTTTGAGTTCGACGACAATACGAGAAATCCCCGTACTAGAAGTCGATCTGAGGGATTCAACTTCCTCGAGTTCGAGGAGTTCGTCTTCAATTTTCTCGGTTACGAGAGATTCTATTCGTTCCGGACTTGCCCCCGGCAAAAAAGTGATGACACTCCCGAAACGCTGGGTAATTTGCGGGTCTTCCATGCGTGGGACTGTGAAAAAAGAAGACAGTCCCCAAACAATAATTAAGGTAAGTGTGAGAATTAAAAGTTGGCGATTTCGATAGAAAAGATTAAACATAACAAGTTAAATGAGGAACGATCGGATCGCTATAGAATTACGCAAATACGTTAGGAAATAAAGGAAATGAACCACAGAGTCACAGAGAAACGCAGAGAGAGAACTAATCAGGAGATTCATTGATAATGGATAATTGCCCATTGTTTATTGCTTTCACCCATTGTCCGCTCACAATACGGTGAGTTCCGTCGAGAATGACCCGATCGCCAGTTTGCAATGTGCCTCGGACTAAGACGCGATCGCCTTCTGTCTCGATCAGTTCTACGTCTCGTCGCGCCACTTGATAGATATTCGTTTCTTCTCCGGCTTCTCCGAGAACATAAACCGCCCATAGCCCTCGTTCTCCGGGGATTAGAGCCGTTGAAGTTAATAAAAAGCCTTCTGCGGTTTGAGTTTCTCGTAAGTTTAAACGCGCTGTTTCCCCTACCCGCAACTCTGAGGCGGCTTCCAATTGCAAGATAGCGGTAACGGTGCGGCTGGTGCTGTCGAGTTCTGGTAATAGGGCGCTGACAACTCCTTGATAGGTGCGATCGCTAACTTGGATGAGTTGCTGTGTTCCCACGGTAAGGGAGTCGAGGCGATCGCTGGGAATGCCGATACGTGCCTCTAAGTTTCCCTGTTCCACGAGGGTTAACACGGGACTCCCCACACCGGCGATCGCGCCTTCATCGAGAAATCGTTGACTCACTTTCCCAGAAAAAGGGGCGCGGAGGATGCTTTTAGAGAGTTCGACATCAATGCCTCGGATGCTGGCATCGATTTGCTGAACCCGTGCAGATTGGGCGGAAACCTGCTCTGTTCTCGTTCCGGCTAAAAGTTCGTTAAGATTGCTTTGTGCTTGTTGGAGGCGATTTTGTAGGGCATTGGCGCTATATTCTTCTTGGTCGAGAGCTTCTCGCGAAATAGCTCCTTCATCAAATAAATATTGGCGGCGGGACTGTTTGCGACGGGCAAGTGCTAATTGTTGTTGGATCTCTGCAACGTTGGCACGGGCGGCGTTAATATCTTCTGGTCGCGCCCCAGCTTTAAGTTCTTGTAACTGTGCCTCGGCGGTGCCGCGTTGGGCGATCGCTTGTAATCGTTGCGCGTCCAAACTCCTGGTATCGAGGCGGGCGAGGGGTTGTCCGGTACTAACGCGATCGCCTTCATCGACGAGGACGGCGACGATGGTACCTCCGCGTTCAAATCCCAAGTCACTGCTGCGTCGTGCGACCACTTCCCCGCTATAGGTGCGTTGGGTGGTGTAGCTGCTGACGGGCTGTACAGTGAGGGTTCTTACGGGAATGCTTTGCACTTCGGGGGCGGGTGCTGGGGGAGAAACGAGGATTTGACTCCTGACGATCGCAGCGATGGGGATCGCAGCGAGGGGAAGCAACCAATACCACCGGAAAGAAGGCAATTTCTTGAGGGGCGATCGCTTTTGCGGGGGAGCGATCGGCGAGATTTTACTGGGGTTGAGGTCGCCAGTGTCAAGGGTTTCGGGGGAAATCTTGACTGCCGATTCTGCTACTTCGGACACCGTTGCTTCGGAAGTCATGGTAAAAATACCCAATTCATTGTCTACAACAATTTTTATTCAATTTGTTGTATATGTTTTTGAGTCTATACTCAATTTATTGGCTATGTCAAGGACAATTTAGGAATTGGCGATCGCGATGAAATTATGGCGGTTTTGGGGTGTGGAGGGGGCGAATTTGAGCGATCGGTTTTTTTGTGAGGCGGGAGATTCGCGATCGCTACCTAAAAATAGTACAATAAAACCTAGATTCGATTGCCAAGTGCCAATGATAGACCACGATCGCTTATTTAAGGAACTGATTTCGACATTTTTCTGGGAGTTTATCGAACTCTTTTTACCTGAAGTGTTGGAATATGTAGAACGAGATGAACCGATCTTTTTACGAGAGGAAGTTTTTACCGATGTCACCACTGGAGAAAAGAAAAAGATCGATCTTTTAGCACAAGTTCGGTTTCGCGACAGAGAAGGGTTATTTTTGATTCATGTTGAAAATCAAGCCTCAACTCAAGCAGATTTTCAACAGCGAATGTTTGCTTATTTTGCTCGACTGCACGCTAAGTATAACTTGCCAATCTATCCGATTGCTATTTTCTCATTCGATACGCCCTATCGACCCGAACCGAATTCTTACCGCGTTAGTTTTCCAGATCGCCAAATTTTGGTGTTTAATTTTGCGACGATTCAATTAAATTGCTTACATTGGCGAACTTTTCTCCGTCAACCCAACCCTGTTGCTGCTGCATTGATGTCAAAAATGCAGATTCAGCCGGAAGATCGCCCCAAAGTTAAGTTAGAATGTTTGCGGATGCTGGCAACATTACAGCTTGACCCAGCACGAACTCAACTCATTTCGGGGTTTGTGGATTCCTATTTAAAGTTAAACGACAATGAAGAACAACTTTTTCAACAAGATTTAGAAAATTTAGGTTTAATTGAGGAGGAACGAGTTATGGAAATTGTTACGAGTTGGATGGAACGAGGCATCGAACAAGGTCTCGAACAAGGTCTCGAACAAGGTCTCGAACAAGGTCTCGAACAAGGGGTTCAGCAAGAAGCTCGAAAAGTAACGTTAAGATTATTGCGGCGGCGTTTTGGGGAACTTTCTTCGGAGTTGGAAACACAAATTCAAGGTGTATCTGTGGAACAAGCTGAGAATTTGTGCGAGGCGATTTTTGATTTTCAATCGGATCGCGATTTGTTGAATTGGTTGCAAGAAAATACAACGGGACAAGGCCAAATTGAACAGAATTAAACTCAATATCGCTTACAATGATGCTGATGGAGCAAAGAGAATCAAAATGATTGAGAATCTAACCCTAAAGGATAAAATAGATCGAGATATAGCAATGCTCAATGAAGAACAACTACAGGAGGTTGTTAAGTTCATTGGTTTTCTGAAATTTAGCTCTCGGTTGAACCATCAAACAGATTTCGATTTAAAGAAGGTGGCCGATCTTTATCAAGAATTTGCAGAAGAAGATCGTAAGATGGCAGAAAAAGGAATCAATGAATATGCAGAATTATTACAATTAGAAGATCGGCAATGAGTATTAAACGCGGTGAAGTTTGGATTGCTACACTCGATCCGACTCAAGGATCGGAACAAGCTGGAGTTCGTCCGGTTATTCTTTTTCAAGAAGAAATGATTTCTCAATTTACCAGTACCATTATTGTCATTCCTTTCACAACAAATCTCAAACGTAGTTCTTTACCAAGTTGTTTATTAATCTCCAAGGATGAAGGAGGATTAAATTGAGATTCGGTTGCTTTATGTCATCAACTCCGTGTTTTAGATAAAGGTCGTTTATCTCGCAAAATTGGTGAGTTAACAGAAGAAACAATTGCTCATTTGGAAAATATTATATTATTTACATTAGGTTATAAACTTTAGGATTTATTGGGATTCTTCAATTTGCTTCTGGGTTAATGAGTTGTTGGAATCTGTCATCGTTGCGAATGCGATCGAAGTCTGTATCGGTTTTCGCCATTTCTCGGTATTTTTCGGGTTCTAATTCTAGGGCTTTCTGTAAGTTTTCGAGAGCAAGTTTGCTGTTTTCTTGTAAAGCATAAGCACAAGATTTATTGTAAAAAGCTGATGCGTAATCTGGTTTGAATTCTATCGCTTTCTCGTAAGATGCGATCGCTTCTTCAACTCTGCCTAAATTGCCCAGAGCAAACCCGCGATTATACCATGCTTGATGGTCATCTGGTTTGAATTCTATCGCTTTCTCGTAAGATGCGATCGCTTCTTCAAATCTGCCTAAATTGCCCAGAGCAACCCCGCGATTATACCATGCTTCATGCTTATCTGGTTTGAATTCTATCGCTTTCTCGTAAGATGCGATCTCTTCTTCAACTCTGCCTAAATTGCCCAGAGCAACCCCGCGATTATACCATGCTTCATGGTAATCTGGTTTGAATTCTATCGCTTTCTCGTAAGATGCGATCGCTTCTTCTACTCTGCCTAAATTGCCGAGAACAACCCCGCGATTATACCATGCTTGATGGTCATCTGGTTTGAATTCTATCGCTTTCTCGTAAGATGCGATCGCTTCTTCAAATCTGCCTAAATTGCCCAGAGCAACCCCGCGATTATACCATGCTTCATGGTAATCTGGTTTGAATTCTATCGCTTTCTCGAAAGATGCGATCGCTTCTTCAAATCTGCCTAAATTGCCCAGAGCAACCCCGCGATTATACCATGCTTCATGGTAATCTGGTTTGAATTCTATCGCTTTCTCGAAAGATGCGATCGCTTCTTCAACTCTTCCTAAATTGCCCAGAGCATTGCCGCGATTATACCATGCTTGATGGTCATCTGGTTTGAATTCTATGGCTTTCTCGTAAGATATGATCGCTTCTTTATACTGCTCTAAATAATAAAAAGAGTTGCCAATATCCCAAAGTAATAAACCACTCATAAATTCTAGATCGGCTAGACAATAGCATTTTTTAGCTTGCTCATTTGCCATTCTCAAGCAATTGAGTTTTTCCCCTTCACGACAATATTTAGATTTATAGAACAAAGCTGCATATTTTGCTAAATCAGCAAACGAGTTAAATATCTTGGTATTTTGCAAACAAATTCTTAATGACTCATCAATTTGCTCTCGAGAAAATTCACGAGACTCCAAGAACTTATAATCTATTGTATCTTTTCCTAAAATCCATCGACCCTCAATAGCGATAGGACGAATTTTAGCTAAAAAATTCCTTGTCGATTCTTTGACGCATAAACGACGCTCCGCATCAAACTCTGCTAAAATTATGGCAACAGAATTTTTTAAAATGTCATCTTGTCTGAGATAACGAGACTCAAAAAGATACGAGAAAAACTGTACCCGATCGCTATCCCGATCCGTATGCAACAGATAATAAATAAACTCTGAAATATTGCCTCGCCAAGCCGAATTTTTATACTTTTCTACCGGATGGCGATCTGAGGGAATTTCCCGATCGGCCTCTTGTTGAAAATAGTCCGCTAAACGGGAATTAATTTGCTCAAAGCGATCGCGATCTTCGAGATAAAAAGATTCTCGAAAAATATCCCGCGCCACATCATCCAAACTCCAACGACGTTGGGCATCTTTCACAAACCCTCGACTACTCAACCATTCAAACCAATTGCGCTTTTTTCCTTCCTTTGACTCCTCTTGGAACTCGGGAAACTCCTGCAAAATATAATTCAATATCGGCTTATTAAACCAACGACAACAAGCCGCCAATTGAGTCGCCAACTTTTCCCGCGTATCTAACCCTTCTAATAATAACTTTTCGATGTCGCGATCGATCGCAGAGAAATCGATCGCTTTTCCTTTGACGACACATTCTCGAATCTTATCGAGATAGTAAGGTAAACCTTTCGTGGCTTTAATAATGATTTCGACCTGAGAAGATTGAGTAATGCCAATATCTTGTAAATATGCGGTAACTTGCTCCTCATCAAAACAAACTAAAGCGCGATCGTAAACTGCATTTTTATCTTGTTGGAGTTTCCGCCACGGTTCTCGCTCCAAAAGATTGCGCCGCCCCGCAATTAAGAGTTTAATCTTAGTTTGGGTTAAATTCGTCCGCGAGAGCAAATATAATAACCAAGTATCGATTTCCGGCGGTGCTTGTTCGTAGGTATCCAAAACCAAAACAATCGGGCGTTTTCTCCTCTGTAAACCCGTTACAAATGCTTCTGTTAACTTCGGTAATGGTTTCAACATCAACTCTTGTAACTCTTGCTTCTCCTTCGTAGCGCGATGCTGTGCGAGAAAATCCTTCCAGCGATCGGCTTCACTCAGCATCATTTTCGCACCCTCGACAATGCGATCGCTATGCTTTTCCGCAACTGTCGCACCCGGTACGCCAAATAAACTCGCTACTTTTGCCCCATTTTGCAACAAACTCGTTACGAGATTGGTTTGTGCTTCCGTCACTGTCGGTTTATCGGGTAGCGGTTGCGATTCTAATTGATGAATCGTTTGGTAATAAAGTTGATAAAGCGATAAAAATGGATCTTTTTTTGAAAACAAATCTCGCCGCCAAAATTTCGGCTCTACCTGCTTGTAAAATTGATTCATCAACGAAATAGGGTCAGAAATTTCCACATTTAACCCCATCGAAATAAAATTAAATGACTCCACCGCAAAATCTGCTTGCTTCTTGCACTCTCGCACCAACCGATCCGTAAGTGTCGTCTTTCCCACTCCACCCACACCCCAAATTTGAAACAGGGTTGGACTATTTTCCGGGTCATTCAACGCCGATACAAACGCAGCTTGCAACTCCTCAGCAGACTTACGGGAAATATAAATAGACTTACCGGACATGAACGAGGTTTCCAGAAAAAATCCCCTCAATTGTAGCGTAGGGACGTTGCATGCAAAGTCCCTACAAAATTACAGGATGTTCCTGAATATAGTTTGTGGTAACTGAATTGGGTATCAGTGGCGATCGCAGAACAAAATCCCTATTCCCAACCTTTCACAGTCACTCGATAATTTCCGTCATATCACATTCCCCTTGCGATCGCACCCAAATTGTGCTGAGAATCATACCGATCGGAAGATGAACCTCACCTATTTTGCCGATCGATCTCATCAGAAATAGGGAAGCGCGATCGCCTTTTTGTTTGATAAAACTCATGGTAAGAGAGGGCTTGCGATCGCGCTATTCCATCGGAAATTACAGGATAGTGGAATTGTAGGGAACAGCATCAACACTCAATTCGCAAATCTCCCCGATCGAGGCCGAAAACCATGAATTCCCAATGGCAAACTCTCTTATTTAAAATGACCTTCTGGTTATTCCTCGAAATCTTTCTCGGTGCTTTCGGACTCGATGGGATGGCAGATTATAGCGAATACGTTTTTGATAAAAAAGCCCTTCGCCAACGTCGCGATCGCATTACTATCATTTCCGGATCTCGTTTCTAATCCTTGAATTTGTGAATAATTGCTGAGTTGAAAATCTCTACACAAACACCTTTCCCTCTCTTTCCTCTTTCTGCGATCGCATTAACGGCGATCGCTTTTTTTTTGTTTATAAAGAGCGTAAAAAGCGAATTAAAGCATCGCGATCGCGCTGACTCATGGCCTGAAATTGCTCCTTTGAACCTTCTGCTTCTCCACCATGCCAAAGAATCGCCTCTTCTAATGTCCTCGCACGACCATCGTGCAGATAACTCGAATAAGGTAGCACAGTTTGAGTCAAACCAATACCCCATAAGGATTGCGTGCGCCATTCTCGTCCCGTCGCCAAGAAATCCGGGCGATCGTCCGCCAACCCTTCTCCCATATCATGCAAAAGCAAGTCGGTATAAGAGTGAATGGTTTGATAGGCCAAAGCCTTAATTTCAGAATTCCCCGTGGAAAGGGTAGAAATGTGACAACCCGCGCAGTCTGCTTGTTGAAATAACTTCTCGCCTCGCTTAACATCCGCATCCTCCAAAAGAATACGACCGGGAACCGCTAAAGTTTGCGCGTAAAACTCCGCATCTTCAAGGGTTTTGCGATCGATGTCGGGTTCTGTGTCCGACTCGGGAAACAAAGGATTCGTGACCCCCATATCGTTCACATAAGCTGAAGCGGTTTGCTGGAGTAAGTTGGGGTTATTCGCCTTCCAACCAAAACGACCCAAAGCGATCGCGGCTTTCTCCACGTCCCAAACTTCATTAACGCGACCGGAAATTCCATCCCCATTGCGATCGTCAGGATCGGCTAAGTCGCGGATAGTTTCCTCGGGAATAGCTTCAAGTAATCCCAACCCAAAAACAGGGGGAGGAATACGCAGAGAAGTTAAGATTTCCGGAGCCAATTTCTCGCCACTGGGAAGAATAATCTCGGGATGAGGCGATCGCAAAGAGTAGGACGTACCATCTTGATATTGACCCGCTTTTTCCTCCCATGCGATCGCAACCGTTGCTTCCGGTTCGTACCCGTAAATGCCTTGGTCTTGAATTTGCGTTCCCAGCCCTTCCACGGGAGGCGCATTCCCCAAGCTGACCGAGGCTTCCGGATGATAGGCCGAGATTGTGGGTTCTTGCTCGGAAACAATCTCACTAGAACGAGTCCGACTATTGCTCACTCGCACCAATAACTGCCCTTTTTCCGGCAAACCGCGACCGTTGCGGATATGACACCCCGTACAAGAAGCATTATTAAACAAAGGACCCAAACCCGGATTAATGCGGGCGGGAGAAGTGACAAAGACCGCATCAAACGCCAAATCTCCCTCAAAATGGCGATCCTCTTCGGCTGCATTTAATCCTACTGAAGGTTGTTCGTAAGCCTTAGAGGTGCGGTTAAAAACTGTCGTTTTGCCTCCGGCTAAAGGGATTTGGGCTGAAGTGGGCGAGATAAAACTCGACAAAATCACCCCCGCTATCAAGGCGATCGCAAACAAGGAAATTAAATATCCCAGAGATTTAACCCGCGATCGCACAAATTTTTCTAACATCAATGTTCTCCTGCTCAAAACTCAAAAAATCCCTTTCCCGCCTCTACTGGAAGCGATCTGCATTGCTCATTAAAATTAGCTTTGTACGAGGGGTAAAACATTCTCTTCCATGGTGGAAAAGAGTTGTAAGATCGCTTCTTGTGCCGTTGCTAACTTCTCCAATGCGACTGTATCGGCGATTTTGGGTTCGATGGGATCGGGAATAGCGGCGACTGCGGCGATCGCTGCGTTCATTTCCTGTTGGATTTGGCGATCGAGGTTGGCATCGGCTCGAGCCACAAAATCGCTAATACTCACACCGCGCGATCGCGTATCGGGAAGTCCGCCTAAATAAGCATTGACCACACTTTGCAGGTTATTTTTGAAATCGCTGAGGGAAGAGTGACTGAAACGACTTTCCAGATCGTCGGTACTTTTGTCCGTTAAAGGAACGCCAATTTTTTCGTTGGCGACTTCATCCAAACAGCCCATCATTCCTTGCAATATCTCCTCTAAAGCAGCTTTTTTCGTGAGGTAAGCAGGATTATTGCGCTCTCCAGCCGTTATTAAAACTTCCCGATAAGGCGGGTTGCCGGCAATTCCATCAACCCAACTGGTTACAAGGTCTTGGGATGTTGCCTCAAATGCCTCGGCGAGTAATTTAAGTAACTCGAGTTTTCTGCGCGAAAAATCCGCGACTGCTTTGTCATTATTGGTTCCAAAGAGCAATAATTCGATCGTGTGAAAGCCTTTTTGGGTCGTTTGCAAATTAGCAACATATTCAGGAGTTAAGCGATCGCGGCTTTTGAGAATCGCTGTAACATCGGTTTCATTCACCGGCCAATCGTCGAGATCGCCATCGTAACCAAGAGAGGATGCGGGACCGAAGGCAAAGGCTTCACTCTGTTCCCACGGAGTCCGTGTCGCTAACCAGGCTACTCGCGCGGCTTTTAGGTTTTCTGAAGTTGGATTGGCGACAAAGCGATCGACGGATGTTTTCAGCACGGTTGCTTGCCCCAAAAGGCGATCGTAGGTGGGAACGATCGTCAAATCGACAAAATCGGTGATGACAGCTTGTTCGAGATTGTGGGCATCTGCGAGGAGAATGCGATCCCTCGGGGCGATCGTAATCGTCCTGTTGCTCTCTTGTTGAGAATTCTGAGAGTTAATTAAGGAATAGCTACCACGACTAAAACCGATCCAGAAGAGACCGCTCAGTGCGATCGCTCCCAGCAAAAAAGGCTTAATTCTGCCTAATTTTAGGCATTGTAGAAATATTTTGGTGAATAACATTATTCGTCCTTCTTGCAAATTACTTTCATTTACTGAAAAATCAGAATAGCTTATTAGGAATTCTTCCTATTAACTATTAATCTTTTTTTTAGATTCAAAAAAGTGAGAATCGATCGCGATCGCTTCTCACAAAAAATAAAGTTTAACTAAAATCTATCCCAGAAAAATTGCGATCGCAAAACCCCGACTGACAGTATATTTGCTCTAAAAACGCGATCGCATTTCTACAAAAATTAATCAGATATTAAATTCGCAATTCTTATTCTTTAACTTCATTTTCCCCCATGAAATCCCCAAGCATTCCACAAAGTTTTCCAGAGTTTTCCACAGTTTACCCAAGGTTTTCCACAAGTTAAGGAAGCAAACAACCAGTATTGCGGTAGGGTGGGGAAATTTTCTTTTTGGCTGCGAATCATGGGTTCTATACTGAGTTTATATAAAGTTAAGTAACAAAAAAAGGCTTGAAAGGCTTGATTCTTCGTAAACCTTTAGTTTTGACAAAGAAATCCGTAACATTTCTCAGCATTGACAAAAACTCCAATTACCCGCGAAATAGTAGAGAAGGGACGAACAATTGGAGAACAACCACATCGAGTTAAAGCGCACTACCTTCCATCCAATCTCAATCCATCCATCCCCGTCCAAGTATCGAGTTTTAACGTTGTAGGGAAGTCTTTTCCCTCAGCGATGTCCCCCCCACGTTATCCAGTCCAGCGAGGTTGTCATGAATAGTACCGTTAGCATTTTGGCAGAAATTCCCGAAGATCTGCACCAATCCTTAAAAACTTATTTAGATGCTCATCCCACATGGGATCAAGACCGTGTATTCGCGGCGGCTCTTTCTTCATTTTTGTTACAGAACAATAACGAGAATAAACCTTTAAGAGAGACTCAAGATTATCGTGCTTGTGCGAGAGTTTATTTAGAAACCCTTTTTCACTCTTAAAACCCAACTTTGATTGTTATTAATTTTTGGTTATGCGATCGCCCATAATTTGGGTGATTTTTTTTGCAATCTCTATATTTTTACACTTCTTAGTCTAATTTTTGAGACAAAGTTTTCCGATTGTAACAGGGTGATTCTTTCGATCGTCTACATGAGTTTATGGCAGTATAATTTAGATGAGAACTTGTTGGTTTGGGTGTGTGTCCTCAAAGAGAATTTTAGCGATCGCAAGATTCCCTAAAGTCCTTAAAGGATTTGGCTGTTCGTGAATTTTTCATCCTGTCAGGTTAATGCGTCTAGCCCTTGATTCAGTGAGGTGTTTGACAATGATTACTCTCTACAAACTGGCAATTGCAACAACCGTTACCCTTCTCGGTTTAACTGCGATCGGAACAACTTCCACCCAAGCAGCCACCATCACCTATGATTTTACCGTCGAGGTTTTGCATGGTCCGTTATCGGACAATGAGTTTGCAGGTTGGTTTAGCTTTGATAATACCAACTTCACAAAGATGGGTTCAGAGCGTTTCGATGTCCTCAACGACAATTTACAAATCGAGTTTTCTTTCTTAGGGGAAACCTTTAATCAAAATGACGAATCTGGGGAAATATTCGGTCGCACATCTCCCGTCCCCAATGTCTTTTTTCTGAATGACGAGTTGCAAGGATTATCTTATCGCGTAGACGAAGTGCGAGGGTGGAATACTACACCCATTCCCGATCCTATCCAAGACTTCACCATTTTGGACAAGGGTTTTGGTTACAGGACTATAAATGACGAGATTGTTTTAGGAGGGAAAGTAGAATACACATTGCGCGTTCCCGAACCTAGCACGATTCTTGCTTTGGGGTTCTTAGGCGCTGGATTCTTTCTGAAAAAGAGAAGGACATGAACTGATGAGCGATCGCTTGAGTTCTGCCGTTTAAGTATTTTATCCCTATCGTTTAAACAGATAGGGAATTCCTTTCAAACAAACTTTCAAACAAATCGAAATCGTAAAAATGAGTGTTTGCTCAAAGAAAGACTATTATTTTAATAATTGAGAAAAGAGTTCATCGCGAAACTTATTAATTTTGTTGAAGAGAATATTAAGCGATCGCCGGATTTCTTTCATCTCATCTCACCCTACAAAAAGAGCAGGATTTTTAAGTTTTGTAACGCGATCGCCTGAAAAAACGACTTTTTACGATCGCAGCCCCAACAGCCTCGCAAAAAACCAATTTTTCCCTACAGACAAGTCAGCAAATCGCCCTTATCATAAAAATCGAGTTCATCACCGACCAACTAACAATCAACTACTCATAACCAACCCGAAAATCATGCCAAGTTTAGAAGGTCAAGTCGCCCTCATTACGGGGTCGAGTTCCGGCATCGGTGCAGCCGTTGCTAAGTGCGTTGCGGAAGCTGGAGCAAAAGTCGTCGTTAACTACTCCCGCAGTTCCAAGGGTGCAGATGCCGTCGTCGAAGAAATTAAAGCCAAAGGTGGAGAAGCGATCGCCATCCAAGCCGATGTCAGCCAAGAAGAGCAAGTGCTGGCCATGTTCGCGAAAATGTACGAAGCCTACGGAACCATCGACATTCTCATCAACAATGCCGGCTTGCAACGGGATTTCAACCTCGTAGACATGAGCCTTGCAGATTGGAATAAAGTCATCAGCGTTAACTTAACCGGGCAATTTCTCTGTTCTCGGGAAGCCGTTAAAGAATTTCTCCGTCGCGGTATTGTTCCCGATCGCTCCATTGCTGCCGGAAAAATTATCTGCATGAGTTCCGTTCACGAGGTGATTCCTTGGGCGGGTCATTGCAACTATGCCGCTTCTAAAGGCGGTGTCAGCCTGTTAATGAAAAGCATGGCTCAAGAACTTGCACCCCAAAAAATTCGCATCAATAGCATTGCTCCCGGTGCGATTCAAACCCCCATCAACAAAGAAGCATGGGAGACCCCCGAAGCCCTCGAATCCCTCATGACCCTCATCCCCTACAAGCGCATCGGCGTTCCCGAAGATATCGGTAAAGCAGCAGTGTGGCTTGCTTCCGACGATTCCGACTACGTTCAGGGTGCGACCCTCTTCGTAGACGGCGGCATGACCCTCTACCCCGGTTTTGAATCCGGAGGCTGATTCGATTTGTAATTACCCATTACCGACCCATGAGCAATTTATTTATTCCCGTTATTTTGGGAACGGTGCGTCAAGGACGAATGAGCGAACCCGTGGCTAAATTTGTGGTAGAACGAGTTCGCCAAACCGAGGGCGTTACCACCGAACTCATCGATATTCGCGCCCTGCCCATTCCCCTCAACGATGCGGGACCCAATGCCAAAATACCGAGTTTTGCGGAAACTGCAGCCCGTGCCGATGCTTACATCCTCGTCGTTCCCGAATACAATCACGGTTATCCGGGGATGCTCAAGCACGTTCTCGACCTCAACTATAAAGAATACCTGCATAAAGCCGTTGGGGTTTGTTCGGTCTCAGCCGGTGGCTTTGGGGGCATCCGAGCAGTGGACTCCCTCCTGTCCTCCTTTAAAGCATTTGGTTTAGCCGCGACAGTTGCAGATTTTAATGTGAGCAATGTTGCCACACTTTTCGATGAATCCGGACGGATGACAGAGGAAGCAACGGCAACTTATAGCCATCGCTTCGACCGATTCCTACAGGAATTACTCTGGCTAGCGAAAACCCTTAAATACGGAAGAGAGCATTTTTCCTGAATTCTCGCTTGGGATTCTTAAATTTGTTTAACTTTTGGGAGTCCTCGATCGAGGGATTGCCATATTAGTAAAACATCTAACACAATTCACAAGAAAATTCATGAAAAAGTCAGTGAAAAAAGCATTCTTTGCTCTGCCGATCGCGGCCATTTTGGCCACCCTGCCCTTAGCTGTGAAAACTGTTTCCGAGGAAGGAAAACCCCATTGGACTTACGGTGGTGCAGGCAATCCCACTCGCTGGGGAGAACTCTCGCCAGAATACGCCACTTGCTCTCGCGGTCAAGCGCAATCTCCCATCGATCTCGTCCGTCAAGGAAACGGAACCAAAGCAAGCGCGATCGCCACTAGCTACGAATCGACCCCTCTCGCCGTGACCAACAACGGCCACGCCGTGCAAGTGAATTATATCCCGGGCAGTTATGCCACCATCGGCGGAGAACGCTATAAGTTACTGCAATTCCACTTCCATACCCCTAGCGAACATACTGTGAATGGCAAAGCCTCAGCTATGGAAATGCACCTCGTTCACCAAAACGATGCCGGAGAATTAGCTGTCATTGGGGTTCTCATCGAAGAAGGAGCAGCTAATCTCAACTTGGCTAAAGTTTGGGCAAATATTCCCACAACCCCCGGCACGAGTCCAGTAGCCGGTTCGATTAATGTCAAAGATTTGTTGCCCTCGGACACAACTTACTATCATTACATGGGATCTTTAACAACGCCTCCTTGTAGTGAAGGTGTGCACTGGAATGTGATGACCTCGCCCATTACAGCTTCAGCCGAACAGATCGCGCAATTTATGTCGATTTATCAAGTCAACGCCCGACCCGTTCAAGCCACCAATAACCGGAGTATTGACGTACTAACTCCAGCCGTTCCCGGACTGTGGTAAATCCCGGTTATTAAGCAAAAAGAGGGGTTGTCTATCCTCTTTTTATTGCAAACTTAAATGCGATTTGTTTCTATTGAAGTTAATTAAGGAGTGATGAGTTAGAAATCGGGAATCATTAGCAATTAACAACTAACAACCAATAACTAATAGTAATAACATGAACTCAGAAGAACTCCGACTTGAGGAAGATCGCACTCAAAAAGCACCGTGGAAAAAATGGGGTCCGTATCTCAGCGAAAGACAATGGGGTACGGTGCGCGAAGATTACAGCGCCACAGGGGAAGCATGGGACTATTTTACCCACGATCAAGCCCGTTCTCGCGCCTATCGTTGGGGAGAAGATGGCATCGGTGGTATTTCTGATGACAAACAGCAATTGTGTTTTGCGATCGCCTTGTGGAATGGGAACGATCCTATTCTCAAAGAACGCATTTTTGGCTTAACTGGCAGCCAAGGCAATCATGGGGAAGATGTCAAAGAATATTACTTTTATTTGGACAGTACCCCCACCCATTCCTATATGAAATTTCTCTACAAATACCCTCAAGCCGAATACCCTTACGGCTGGTTAGTCGACGAAAATAGACGACGCATGGGGGAAGACAAACGCGGAGGAATGGAATTTGAATTATTGCATACTGGCATCTTTGACGATAATCGTTATTTTGATGTTTTTGTCGAATACGTTAAAGCCGATGCCGAAGATATTCTCATCAAAATTAGCGTTAGCAATCGCGGCGATGAAGCAGCAACATTACACCTTCTTCCGACTCTTTGGTTCCGCAACACATGGGCTTGGGATCGGGAAAATATTCAGAAACCAACCTTAACGCAAAAATCGACAACATCCAATTACAGTTGCGTGGAAAGCGATCGCTCGGTTTTAGGCAAGACTTGGTTTTATTCCCAAGGAGATGTCCCACTTTTGTTTACAGAGAATGAAACCAATAACGAGCGTTTATTTAATGCGCCCAATCAAACGCCTTACGTTAAAGATGGTATTAATAATTATGTCGTCCACGGACAAAACGATGCGGTTAATCCCAATAAAACAGGAACTAAAGTTTCTCCTCACTATGTTTTAGAAGTTGGTGCAGGACAAACCAAAGTTATTAATTTACGCCTTAAGGCTAACGTGAATTCTAGCGAACCTTTTGGCAATGAATTCGAGCGCATTTTTGCGACCCGCAAGCAAGAAGCCGATACATTTTATAACGATATTGCTCCGAAAAATCTGGATAGCGATCGCTGCAATATTCAACGTCAAGCCTTTGCGGGCATGATGTGGACAAAGCAGTTTTATAACTACAATGTCCGGGACTGGTTAAATGGCGATCCCGATACTCCCAACCCTCCCGAACAACGGCAAAAAGGACGCAATAGTGCTTGGCCGCATTTGGAAAATGAAGATATTATTTCCATGCCGGATAAATGGGAATATCCGTGGTTTGCAGCATGGGATTTAGCCTTTCACTGCTTGCCCATTGCCCTCATCGATCCTGAATTTGCCAAGCACCAACTCGATATTATGACGCGGGAATGGTATATGCACCCCAATGGGCAAATTCCCGCTTATGAGTGGAATTTTGGCGATGTGAATCCCCCCGTTCACGCTTGGGCGACATGGCGGGTTTACCAAATCGAACGCAAGAAAAAAGGCAAAGGCGATCGCGTTTTTCTCGAACGGGTTTTTCAAAAGTTATTATTGAATTTTACTTGGTGGGTGAACCGCAAAGATATAGAAGACAATAATGTGTTTGAAGGTGGGTTTTTAGGATTAGATAATATTGGTGTTTTCGATCGCAGTTCTCCTTTACCCACCGGAGGCTATATCGAACAATCCGACGGCACCAGTTGGATGGCCATGTATTGTTTAAATATGCTCACCATTGCCCTCGAATTGGCCAAAGAGAATCCCGTTTATGAGGATATGTCTACGAAATTCTTCGAGCATTTTCTCTATATTGCCGATGCCATGAATCATATCGGCGACGAACGAACTCAACTTTGGGATCCTGAAGATGGTTTCTTCTATGATGTTTTGCAACTCGACCATCGGCAAGTGCGCTTAAAAGTGCGATCGATGGTGGGTTTAATTCCACTTTATGCGGTGATGACCATTGATGCCGAGACCCTTGACAAACTTCCCGGTTTTAAAGAACGGGTAGAGTGGTTTATTGCCAACCGCGAAGATCTCCGGCGCAATGTTGCCTGCATGGAAACCATCGGGACGGGGGCGCGGCGGATGTTGGCACTCACTTACGCTACCCGCGAAAACTACGTTCCCGAAGATCGCTTTCGCCGCATCGTCCAAAAACTCTTAGATGAAAGCGAATTTTTCGGCGATTACGGCATTCGCGCCCTATCTCGCTATCATGTCGATAACCCCTATAGTTTCCATGCCGACGGGCAAGAATATCAGGTGAACTACGAACCCGCAGAGTCCAGTACGGGTTTATTTGGCGGGAATTCTAATTGGCGCGGTCCCGTATGGATGCCTGTGAATTATCTGCTGATCGAATCCTTACAAAAGTTCCATCACTACCTCGGGGATGATTTTAAAGTAGAATGCCCCACGGGTTCCGGCAACTGGAAGACGCTTTGGGATGTTTCCCTCGAAATGTCTGAACGTTTAATTCGCATCTTTACCCAAAATGAATCGGGTCGCCGCCCTCTTTATGGTGCGACGGAAAAGTTCCAAAACGATCCCTACTGGAAAGATTTAATTCTCTTTAACGAATACTTTCACGGGGATAATGGGGCAGGTATCGGTGCAAATCATCAAACCGGATGGACGGGTTTAATTGCCAAGTTAATTCAACAAACCGGGGAATACGAAAATTAAACAAGAGAGGATAAAAGATGAATATTTTTTTCATTTTTTATCCCTATCTTAAGAGGAGAATTCAAGAAGCGCGATCGCAACTTAACGATTGCAAAAATCCGCAATGATTGTCAAACGATCGCACTTCCAGTAGACTCTACGATAATGTCTCACTAAAATTTTCCGATCGCATGACTACTATCGACTCTTTTGCCAAAGAACTCCAACTTCTCGATTTACAGAAATGTCATTCCGTTGGCGATATTGTGGAAGCCATGAGTCATTGCTCTTTTGGCGCAAGGATGCTGGGAGAAACTACCGCTAAAATTCACGATTGGATTGTTAGCAATGAAGTCCCTATTGCTATTTATGATGGGAACTCGGACAGTGCGATCGGAAAACTATTACAAGAGATGGTCGCCCGCAAATGGTTGACTCAAATTGTCCCACCGCGAGACTACACGCAGCCTATTTTTGGCGGAGAAAATGCGATCGCGATCGGGGTATATTCCGAAAGTGCAGCAGAGAATATTTACAACATGCCCAAAGAGGCAATTTTTATCAATCAATTTGGTCTGGTGAAACCCGGTCAAACGACAGATGGCTATTTTCCTAATGTTGTTTTTTCCGATCCCAATTTTGTTCTGCCCGTGATTTTTCAAGCCCTAGATGAATGGTTAAACGGTCAAAAAAATTCTGTTACCGATTTCATTGCCACTTTAACAAAGTATGAAGGACTGGCAGTCGAAGTGAGTTCGGGCGCTCAAACATTACTGGCGATGATCCGCGATCGCGATTGTATGGTTTTTCTCACCTTAAGCGGTGCCATGACCATTGCTAAAATGGGTTTGGTTCTTTGCGATTTAATCGATATAGAAGCCGTACAATCAGTGTGTAGCACGGGTGCTTTAATGGCTCACGGATTAGTAGAAAGTGTCGGGTTAAAACATTTTAAATACAACCCCAATGAAGATGATGAAAACTTGGCAAGTCGCAGACTCAATCGTGTCACCGATACCCTCGAACCTGAAAGTAATTTAGATGAAGTAGAAGGGATTATTAGCAAAGTTCTCGATCGTTATCCCGATGGAAAACCCATGAGTCCAACTATGTTTCATCGTGTAATTGGCGAGCATCTTGCCAAAGAATATCGCGAATTGCGAGGAATTTTAAAATCTGCTTACGAAAAACAAGTTCCCGTCTTCGTTCCCGCTTTTGTGGATTCGGAAATTTTTAATGATGTTTATATCCACAACCGCAAGCGGGAAATGCAAGGACGCACGCCAATTTCTATCAATCTAGAACTCGATACCCAATTGTTACTCGAACAAATGGGGACAGCAAAAAAACTGGGTATTTTTACAATTGGCGGAGGAGTCCCGAGAAATTTCATTCAAAATGCCGCGCCTTTACTGGAAGCAATGAACGAACGAAATGTTTCCGATTATCCTGATAAACAGATATTTTATGGCTGTCGTATTTGTCCCGATCCCATGTATTACGGCCATTTATCAGGATGCAGTTATTCTGAGGGAATGTCGTGGCGAAAAATGGATACACAAGGGCAATTTAGCGAAATTCATGCCGATGCAACTTTGATTTTACCGTTCTTGGTTAAATTTGTGATGGAGTCTCTCGCTTAAGTTTTACTCGTTGAGAGTAAAATCGAAAAATGTGTTAACAATTTAGGAGTGCGATCGTGAACAATAAATCACTGACTGCTTACGTACAAACTGAAGACAATGGTCGATCGCGATTTAAAAAATGAAATCCAGCAACATTATCGTGAAAAAATCTCAAAATTCGCTCAAACTTTTGCTTATTAAATCTTTTTCTCAATTTGATGTTTACGATATCTCCCTCAGTGCTTTTAAAAGAAATCAAAAGTTCTCTACACCTCAGTATTCCTGTGGCTATCACGCAGCTTGCAGAAGCTGCAATTAATTTTATCGATACAGTCATGGCAGGTTTATTGGGCAGTGAAGTCCTTGCTGCTGGAGGTTTGGGGGCTGTACTATTTATAACTTTCCTGCACATTGGTTTGGGATTGATAGAAGTTGCCGGAATGCTAATCGCACAAGCAGATGGAGCAAAAGATTCGACTTCTGTTTCGCACTTAACACGACAAGGGTTATGGGTTTCCTGCATTTTCTCAATCCCAGCCATGCTGTTGTTATGGTTTACTCCTCACTTGCTGCCATTTTTAGGACAAGATCCGATCGTCGTGTGTTTGGTAACAGATTATCTCCACGCGATCGTTTGGGGATTTCCTGCTGCTTTGAGTATAACCGTATTTAAAGAAGTCGGAGCCACCCTCGATCGCCCGCGTTTTATTACGCTAGTCACGGTGTTTGCAATCCCTGTTAATATTCTGGTTAACTTCGTTTTGATGTTTGGAAAATTGGGATTTCCTGCGTTAGGTCTGACGGGAATTGGTTGGGGGAGTACGGCGATTTTTTGGCTCTCCGCGATCGTTATCGTGCTTTATTTAAACTTTGATTCGACTTTTCGAGAATATCGGTTTTTTCAAGATCTCTATCATTTCGATCGCGCCATATTTTTTGAGATTATCAAGTTAGGCTGGCCATTAAGCGTACAAGTGGGAGCAGAATGGGGATTGCTTGCTTGTGCTGCGTTTTTTATGGGGACGTGGGGGATAGATTTTCTGGCCGCCCATGAAATTGCCATGACGACTGTAGATACTTGTCTGATGGTCCCTTGGGGAATTTCTGCCGCCACCGGTATTCGCATCGCTCGAGGAATAGGAGAAGGAACTCCAGACAATGCACGCAGAATTGCTACAGTGGATTTAGCATTAGGAGCAATCTTCACAAGTTTCATTGCAGTTATTTTTTGGTTTTTCCCCGAGGGAATTGCCGCACTTTATCTCAATACCAATGCGATCGAGAATATTGAAGTTCTGAAAATTGCCATTCCCTTACTAAAAATTAGTGGTATTACTTTGATTTTTTATGGACTGCAAATCATTGCGATCGGTGCTTTGCTGGGAATACCAGATACGTACTGGTCTATGATTATCAACTTCTTAACTTATTGGGGGATTGGTATTGGAGGTGGCTATATTTTTGGCTATGTTTTTGATTGGAAAGGTATTGGTTTATGGTGGGCAATCACCCTCGGTTTAGCAGTAAGTTTTCTCGCTTTAAGTTGGCGATTTAATTCGTTATTAGCTAGTTCAAAAGAGCGTCAAAATGAGCAGATCTTGCTAAATAATTTTCTCTTTTTACTCGCTCGTAAACCCAAGAGTACTGTCAAATAGAAATACCTGCTAATGCAAAAATAAAACACGATTATTCTTGATTTTAATCTGTCCAAAAAATAGAATTTTAATGTAACCAACTCATATATTAACATTATGTTGTGTATTCGTACAAAAGTTAAAGAATCGTCAATTGCTGGAGAAGGTTTATTTACTTTAGAGTTTTTGCCCAAAGGTAAAATTGTTTGCATTTTTACCTGCGAAAATCCAACAGATCGTATTATTGAGGAAAAACTGTATCTAGAAGAACATGAAAATGCCAGTATAGAATATCAACATTCATTTGTTCGGTTGATTGGCCATTATTATATTGGTGGCTACGAAGAAAAAACACCAGATGATTATATTAATCATTCTAATTTACCTAATCTTTTCTCTCATTGTGGAGTCTTATTGGCAGTACGAGATATTGAAATCGGAGAAGAATTAACTCTCGATTATCGTTATCTAATGCCTGAAAATTTTCGTGAAGCCTATGAAGTCGATAAAGAATTGATTGTAGGTATATCGGGCAAATCCGCATTATTGCGATCGGCTCAAAAACTGATTGAAATTTTAGAAGAGATTGACGATCTCTCCTAATTAATTTACACCTCTCAATCCCTTTTTTCTCATGTATATCGATCCGAATAATATTAGTGTGTTCAATGGCCATTTTTTCGGACTTTCTTCAAACTTGGAAGAAGCAAACATTATTTATTTTCCCGTTCCTTGGGATGTTACGACCTCCTATGGAGAAGGGACAGCAGAAGGACCGCAAGCCATTTTAGATGCTTCTTATCAAATCGAATGGCATGATTTTGATTTTCCCGACATTTGGCGCATCCCTCGCAGCACTATTCCTATTTCTGAGGAAATTCAGCAGAAAAATAGGGAAATGCGATCGCAAGCTAAAAAAGTGATTCAACATCTTGAAAAAGGAGGCGATCCAAATGACAATCTCATAGTACGAAAGTTACAAATTATTAATCAAGCAAGCGTTGAATTAAATGACTGGGTATACCAAAACACTAAAGCATTACTCGCAGACAATAAAGCGATCGCATTAGTCGGAGGCGATCACAGTGTGCCTTTGGGATATATGAAAGCCTTAGCAGAACAATATCCCAGTTATGGCATCCTGCAAATTGACGCTCATGCCGATCTGAGAAACGGGTATGAAGGCTTTATTTATTCTCATGCTGCAATTATGTATCATGTCTTACAAATTCCTGCAATTTCCCGCTTAGTTCAAGTGGGTATTCGCGATGTTTGTCAAGCAGAAATCGAACTCATTCAAAAGGAGAAAAGAATCGTCACTTTTGATGATTGGCAACTCAAGAACAATGCTTTTTCTGGTATTACTTGGGCAGAACAATGTCAAGAAATTGTGCGGCAACTCCCCGATCGCGTTTATATTAGTTTTGATATTGATGGTTTGAGTCCAGAATTTTGCCCGCATACAGGAACGCCAGTCCCGGGAGGATTGCAATTTAATGAAGCCATTTATTTACTGCGAGAAGTTGTCAAAGCAGGTAAAACAATTATTGGTTGCGATCTCTGCGAAGTTGCTCCCGGAAATGACCAATGGGATGGTAATGTTGGCGCGAGATTGCTGTACAAACTCTCTAATTTCATGGCTGCTTCTCAATCAGGCGAAAAAACCGATTATTAAGAGTAATTTTGCCTTGAAAATCCCGCTTTTAATGCTATAATAAGGAGGCACGATCGATGATGAAACTCGAACACTGGCAAGAATATCTCATTGAAGCGATCGCCCTGGGTTTTTTGATGGTTTGCATCGGAATTTATGCCACCATTCTCGAATCGCCTGCATCTCCCATACATGAAGCGATCGCCTCCCCTCTCTTGCGCCGAATTTGCATGGGCATTTGCATTTGTTTGACCCTCATTGGCATCATTTATTCGCCTTGGGGAAAAAAATCGGGAGCCCATACCAATCCAGCCTTTTCCCTCACTTTATTTCGCCTGCGAAAAATGACAGCAAAAGACGCGATTTTTTATGCGATCGCGCAATTTATTGGCGGAACATCAGGAGTGCTTCTTATCTCTCCAATCTTGGGAGAATTCTACACTAATCCTCCCATTCAATATACTGTTACAATTCCTAACAATTTCGGCTGGCCCCTCGCATTCATTGTAGAACTTGGCTTATCTTTTGGTTTAATAGTCATGGTTCTATTTTTGATGAATACCCCGAGATTTTACTCGCAAGTGGGGATTTTTGTCGGTATTCTCGTTGCCATTTATATTGTTGTCGCGGCTCCGATTACAGGGATGAGTATTAACCCAGCAAGAACCTTCGCTTCTGCATTTTCCGCAGGCATTTGGACGGATATTTGGGTATATTTTCTCGCCCCACCTTTAGGAATGTTGCTCGGTGCAGAACTTTACCTTTACCTCAGTTGCAGGCGCTTAAAAAACATTTGCGTCAAATATTGCAAAGAGACTCCCACGCGCTGCATTAAACCGAAACAGGAAATTGTTTGATGAACAAAGGAAGGCTTGATAGCCAATAACAAATCACCAATAACTAACAACAAAAGAGGAAAATACCATGAGCGAACGTTATGATATTATCATCATTGGTACCGGTGCAGGCGGTGGAACTCTCGCCTATAAACTAGCACCCAGTGGCAAGAAAATCCTGATTTTGGAACGCGGTCCATTTTTGCCGAGAGAAAAAGAAAATTGGGATACGAAAACGGTTTTTACTAGCGATCGCTATCACAATGCTGAAAAATGGTACACCCCTGAAGGGGAAGAACTCAACCCCGGCATGAGTTATTTTGTCGGTGGAAATACTAAAGTTTATGGTGCAGCATTATATCGCTTGCGGGAAAAAGATTTTCAAGAATATCAACACAAAGATGGGATTTCTCCAGAATGGCCGCTGAAATATAACGACTTTGAACCTTACTATACTGCAGCCGAAAAACTCTACCAAGTTCACGGACAAATGGGAATGGATCCCAATGAACCCCCTCGCAGCGCAGAATTTCCTTTTCCAGCCGTTAGTCACGAACCGCGAATGCAGGAAGTTCACGAGGCTTTAAAAGAGCAAGGATTGAATCCTTATTATACGCCAGTTGGGATTAAATTAAACGAAGCGCAACGCTATTTGAGCGAGTGTATTCGGTGCGAAACTTGCGACGGTTATCCTTGTTTGGTACAAGCAAAAGCTGACTCGGAAATGGACGGCATTCGTCCGGCAATGCAACATAATAATGTCACCCTGATTACTGAAGCAAAAGTTGTTAAACTTCATACCAATAATTCAGGGCGAGAAATTACGGGAGTTGAAGCCATTATTGATGGAATATCGCAAACTTTTGTCGGCGATATTGTTGCCGTAGCTTGCGGTGCGGTGAACTCCTCTGTTTTATTGCTAAAATCTGCCAATGAGAAGCATCCTACCGGCTTAGCAAATAGTTCCGATCTCGTGGGACGAAATTTAATGAAACACGTCTTAGGATCGATTATTGGTGTCACTGATAAGCCGAATCCTACGGCATTTCAAAAAACTCTGGCTATCAATGATTTTTACTGGGGAGAAGACGGTTACGATTACCCGCTCGGACAAATTCAAACTCTCGGAAAAGTTAATAAAGAAATGCTCATGGGTGCAGAAGATCTGTTTGCACCCCTCGACATTGAATATGTTGCCACGCATTCCGTCGATTGGTGGTTGACAACGGAAGATTTAGCCGATCCAAATAATCGCGTTTTAGTCGATGGAGAAAAGATTTTAATTCAATACGAAGAGAACAATAGCGAATGCTACGATCGCCTCGAACAACGTTGGACAGAAATCCTCAAATCGATTGATTGTGGTTTGCATATTATGCCCCACTGTCCTTATTCTACTCCCGATCCTAATTATTTTAACTCTAAACTTCCCAAAGAAGGGTTGTGCCATCAAGTAGGAACAATGCGCTTTGGTGAAGACCCGACAACATCAGTTTTGAATTTGAATTGTCAAACCCACGACATCGATAATTTATATGTTGTGGATGGTAGCTTCTTCCTTTCTAGCGGTGCAGTCAATCCAACTTTAACGATTGTTGCCAATGCGCTGCGAGTCGGCGACCATTTGTTAGAAAGAATGAAGTAAGTTTTTGCGATCGGGTGAATTGTTCTTACTCGATCGCAGATTAAATAATTCCCACGAATATTCCTCTTATCGTAACTCTGCATTTGCGACGCAAAGACTCAATTCAAGAAAATTATCCGATATTATGGAGCAATGATGTCCTCTCTCATCAAGACAGTTAGTTCTGTCGGAATAACAGTTAGCGATCTCGATCGCACCCTAGAATTCTATCAAACCGTGTTAGGTTTTCAGAAAATTTCAGAAGTTGAAGTTTGGGGAACAGAATACGAACAGTTGCAAGGATTATTTGGCTTGCGAATGCGAGTTGCTCAACTCAAATTAGGGAATGAAATTCTCGAACTCACAGAATATTTAACCCCCCGAGGCAGACCTATTCCCGTCGAGGCCAAAAGCAACGATCGCATTTTTCAACATATTGCCATTGTCGTCAGCGATATGAAAAAAGCTTACGATCGTTTGCGAAGTCATAAAATTCGGCACGTTTCTACCGCACCGCAACGCTTGCCAGATTGGAATAAAAATGCGGCTGGGATCGAAGCCTTTTATTTTCAAGATCCTGACGGACACAATTTAGAAATTATTTATTTTCCCTCCAGTAAAGGCGATCCCAAATGGCAGGAAAATAAACAAGACTTATTTCTAGGCATCGATCATACTGCGATCGCCGTTGCCGATAGCAATCAAAGTTTTGCGTTTTATCGCGATATTTTAGGTTTAAACATAGTCGGAGAAAGCGAAAACTATGGGATAGAACAAGAGCATCTCAATCAAGTTTTTGGGGCAAGATTGCGAATTAGCAGCCTCAAAGCAAGAGAAGGTATTGGCATTGAATTTCTCGAATATTTAACCCCGAGAACGGGTTTGCCGATGCCGATAGATTCGCGATCGAACGATCTTTGGTATTGGCAAACGACTCTAGTCACCGATCGGATAGAAACTGCATTACAACAATTGCAAAAGAATCATTCCGATCTGATATCTCCCGGTATTGTCCAACTTCCAAATAATACGTTGGGATTTAACAAAGGATTCATCATTCGCGATTCGGACGGTCATGCCTTGCGTTTAATTGAATTATAATCTAGTTTAGGAGTAACTCAAACAATGTTCCCACTCTATTTATTAGTTGAATCCCACGATGCTCATGGAGGTATGATGCACTCATCCAATCCAATTTTACCAATACTTGCTGTTGTTTTTCCCATTGTTCTCGCTCTGATTAATATTTATGTGGGTAAAATGGAATGGTTAAATAAAGTTATTCCGGAATTTCGTTGGATCTCATTGGGGGCTGGTGTTTCGATCTCCTATGTTTTTCTGGATATTTTACCCGAATTAAGTATCGCCCAAGAAGAAATTGAAGAATCTGGCTTAATGTGGCTTGGCTTTTTGGAAAACCATGCTTATCTTTTAGCCTTAGTTGGCTTGGGGATCTTTTACGGATTAGAATTATTGGCCAATCAATCGCGAAAATCGAATCTCGAAGTATCGGGAGAAGATTGCACCAGCCAAGGTATTTTTTGGGTACATATCGGTGCATTTTCTATCTATAATGCTCTCATTGGCGAGCTTTTTAGCAATACCGAAGAAAAAGGATTAATCCCTGCCAGTTTACTCTTTGTTGCATTGGCTTTACACTTTTTGATCAACGATCGCAGTTTGCGAGAACATCACAAAAAGCCTTACGATCGCCTTGGTCGCTGGATATTAGCGGGTGCTTTAATTGCAGGTTGGACGATCGGAATTTCCTTTCATTTACCCGAAGCATTTCTTGCCGTCCTCTGGGGATTATTGGCTGGAGGATTAATCTTAAATGTTTTGAAAGAAGAACTTCCAGATACAAAAGAGAGTTGTTTTCCTTCTTTTACAATGGGGGCGGGAATCTATGCAATTTTACTTCTATCAATTCGCGTCCATTAGCAGTAAATTTTTAGTTTTGTCTTTTGTTGAATACATTTTGCTCTAATACCGAGGTATTGTTTGTAGAGCAAATGAATTATTTATTGTTCTCCCAGAATTCTCCCAATTATCTTTTTATTGGGGGAATATTTTTTACTTGATTAGCTGAAAGCCCTCGACAATGCTAGATTTGGATCGGTGTCCCTTACACTCGTAATGGAAGGTCGCCGGTTCAAATCCAGTCGAAGGCTTTTTCAATTAACAATTTCAATGAACATTTCGACTCCGCTCAATGCCAGAAATTACTAATAATTCCAATCAATTATGACAGCTGTTAATCCAAGTTCGGCAACCAATCCTAGAACAATTGAACTCGCTCCCAGCTATACTTTACCGTTGTTGATTCTCATTTGGTCGCCTCCTTTGATTTTATTATTGCCTTGGGTGGGAGGAGCGATCGCTCTTTTTGGTTTATTTCTGCTCTTCCAAGCGGCAACCCTGCGCTTGCGCTTTACCGAAACTGCCCTAGATGTCTATCGAGGGGAAAAGATACTGCGTCATTTTCCCTACCAAGATTGGCAAAATTGGCGAGTCTATTGGCAGCCGATTCCCATTTTGTTTTATTTTAAAGAAGTGAAAAGCATTCATTTTCTACCCGTTCTATTCGATCCTCAAGCTCTGAAAACCTGCTTAGACCCGTTACCTCGCATTAATTGATGAACTCAGACGAAAATTCTATTCCAGAAGAATCTAGCAACTGGCCGGCTGAAAATCCCTCCGAGGAAGAGAAACGACAACCCCTCCCCGAATTAAAAACTTTGGGGGCTTCTTCTGAAAGTTCACCGCCCTCGTCGCAGGCTGTTAATTTGGATTCCTCCGAGTCAGAAATTTCCGAACCGGAATCCCCTTCAGAAGAATCTTTACCCGATCTTGCCTCTTCCTCCTCAAAAACCCAGTCAGAAGGATTAGCGAGTATTGAGGGAGTCGAGTCTCCGGAAGAATTAGCTTCTCTGGAGAGTATCCCAGAAGAATTAACTCCGCCTAATGTAGAAAATGAGGAGAACGTCCGAGAAAAAGAGACACTGCAAACCAGTATTGCCGAACTCGAACGGCGTAAGGCAGAATTAGAAGCCGAAGTGAGCGCCCTAGAAACTCAGCGAGAACATTTAATTGCTTCAGAAACGATCGCCGTGCAAGAGGCGATCGCTCGCATGATTCTTAGTGGAACACAAGAACTAGAGGGACGGCGCGATATCCTGCAAAAGGAGCTGGCAAAACTAGAAAAACGGCGCGATCGCGTGCGAGAAGAACTGAGCCAAAGTTTTTCGGGAGTCTCCCAAGATATTGCCATTCGCGTTCAGAGTTTCAAAAATTATCTCGTGGGGAGCCTCCAAGAGCTTGCCACAACTGCCGAACAATTGGACTTGCCAGAATCTCGCCCGCCCCGAGAATCAGGACGACGAGAAGGGCGATCGTCACGAGGAGAGCGATCGGCATCCGAAGAAGCCCTCAGTCCTAAATTTGCCAAACAAGGCTTTAAAGAACAGCAAAAACAGGTAAGCAGCATCCTCGATCGCTATCGCACTCGCCCGGATTATTACGGGCCGCCGTGGCAGCTGCGACGAACATTTGAACCCATTCACGCCGAACGAGTACAGCAGTGGTTTTTCAAACAGGGAGGACGGGGAACCGTGCGATCGATGGGTAGTCGCTTGCAAAATATCCTCATTGCCTCCGCCGCAATTTCCGTCCTGCGAAACCTCTATGACGATCGCTTGCGAGTTCTAGTTTTAGCCAATACTCCCGAACGCTTGGGAGAATGGCGCAGGGGCTTACAAGACTGTCTGGGTATCTCTCGCGGCGATTTCGGACCGAAACGAGGGATTAGTTTATTTGAGTCCCCCGAAGCTCTCGTGCAGAAGGCCGATCGCTTTGTTGAGGAAAAGCAACTCCCCATCATTATCATGGATGAAACAGAAGATCTAGTAAATTTGTCCCTGTTGCAATTCCCTCTCTGGTTGGCATTTGCCCCCGATCCCACGCAAATTTCTAGCTATGTGTATTAATGTTAAATTCAGTGATACGATAGCAATCGATCGCGCATAGAATTAAATTAAATTCGCAATTCCTCATCACACTTCACCTCAAACTTGGAGAAGAAAGATCGCTACCTCGGTCTTGTCGTGTTGCCTTGTGAATGACTGGTTTTCTGTGCTTTCTCTCGATTCTCTCCCGATCCTCTCAATTCATCTTCAAGAGGCAAAGTTGAAGATTTCGAGCTTTTAATAAACCTCAAAATATTAATTCCGATGTTGTTGGCCGGTTTGCTAACTCAAAACTGTGCTAACTCAAAACCGTCGGATAAAACTGAATTAACACCATTTTTTGTGAATTGGGGAGTTTTTTAATGTCTTGGACGATATGCGGATTTTTTGTATTGGTCGCTTATTTGTTGGGATCGCTACCGACAGGATATTTAGTGGCGAAATCTCTCAAAGGGTTTGATATTCGGCAATACGGTTCTGGCTCTACAGGGGCAACAAATGTATTGCGAACTGTGGGGAAAGAAGCCGCGATCGCAGTACTGGCGATCGATATTCTCAAGGGCGCGATCGCCTTGCTTTTAGTCCGTGGGTTTTATGGGATAACCGGTAGCGAGATTCTCCCTTTCAGTTGGCAACCTTGGCTGATAACTTTAGCAGGAATTTTAGCGATTCTCGGCCATAGTAAATCGGTTTGGTTGCAATTTAAAGGCGGTAAGTCCGTAGCCACCAGTTTAGGGGTTTTATTCGTGATGAATCCTTGGATTGCCTTGGGAACTTTAGCCGTTTTTGGCTTGGTTTTAGCCGTCCGACAGATTGTTTCTTTGGGTTCGATTTCCGGGGCAATTGCCGTTAATCTTTTGATGGTTTTATTGCATCAACCCTTGCCTTATTGTCTGTTTGCTGCCCTAGCAGGATTTTACGTGGTTTTACGTCATCGCAGCAATATCGAACGCTTGCTGGCTGGCAGAGAACCCGCGATCGGCAGACAACTTTAAACAACTTAAAATTTCTCATTAGAAATTATCACAGAGTTAAGGCGATCTTTTGCGATCGCCTTTATTATTATTCTTGAATATTTAAATTCCAATCATAATCGAGATAGCGAAGTTCGTATCCTCCCGCTTCTAAGTATTCGCGATCTTCCTCACTAACATATTGGCTGATAAAATTTAAAGTCGCGCGTTGTTTGGCATTCCCCGCAAATTGACCTTCTTCAATCGCATAATCTTTTTCCCAATCACTGCCAAACCAATCAAAAATAGCAGAAAGAGAAACTTTATTATTCTTGCGATCGATTTGGAGACCGTGGGGACTGGAAATCCAGTTTTTTGTTTTTGCTTCTAACTGTTCTTCTAAATTTTCTCCTGTATAGGGTTCATTGCCAAGAATAGGGCAACTAATTGAAGCACAATTAATAATCGCATGAACTCGGGGTTCGTTATAATTAGGACGTAAAGTTTTATGTTCGATATTATCTAGAGTTTTGGAATCTTCGATAATTTTAAAACGGCGAACTTTCCAAACACCCAAAATATCTTTAATACTTCCTTTTAAGGGATCTTGATCGATAATTGATTGTAAGGTAAAAGAATTATAAGCATTAACCCAAAAGGCAATCTGTTCTTTTTCGTTCCAAGACGCAAAAGTTTCTTGGGAAACTAATGCGAAAGATTGATTAAAGCGATCTAATTTTTGACGATTGAGTTGTAATTCTTGATAATCGACAAAGCCATTTTCATCAACATAGGTTTTAAGAACGTCGGCGTATTCGTCGTAGGTAAAATTAAAGGTTTGCGATCGCGTTTCTTCCGTCGCGTTATTGGGGGTTGCAGTTTGCAGGAAAGGTAGTGCACTACATCCGGCCAGAATAGGAAAGACAAAGCCAAGTATAATAAAATGTTTAGTTGCGTTCATCGCGTCAAGAAAAGATTTTGTAACTTACATGACATTTATCTCATGCCGATCTGAGAAAATCCTGAAAATATATTAAGCAATCGATAATAGGAGTGGTTTGTTATTTAATCGACTATTGAATGAACGCTAACTTCAGAATCAATAACCAAATTAATGTTTAAATCGCAAAATCTCAATCCTTATCCTTTATCTGAAAGAGGAATTTATCCCTGTCCCATATGTCGCTGCGGCCAACTGACAACGATGACTTTAATGGAGGCCATGAACTGCGATACTTGTTCTCATATTTTTGCACCGGACTGGGAACAACAACAACTCAAATTAGCCGATAGCGAGATAGCTTTAACGTGGTTTTGGACAGGAAAGCGATGGAAAGATTCTTATCGTGCTGGATTTGAACCCCATTGGGGATATTGGTGGGGAAGTCTATTTTTTGTGAGTTTGCCGACAGGTTTAGTAGGATTGTCTGCTTATCTTTTTCCCCCTTTACCGGGAAGTCGCGGGTCATGGTTTCCTTGGGTTTGGATGGGGATTGTTTTTGTCAGTCATTTAATTTGTTTATTGTGGTTGGCGATCGAGTATTATCAGTTTCCTTTTTTCTTGTATTTGAGAACTCGGAGAGGACGTTGAATAGCAATAGACTTTACCTCCGATCCAATGATAGATGCGAACATCTCAATTATTGCAGCAAACCTGTGTCTTCTTAAATTGCGATCGCTCGCATTCCATACGTGTTGTGAAGATAAGTCTCAAATCGCGATCGCCGCTTTTTCTGCTTTCAATTCATCTAACTTTTGCCAAATATTTTGTAAGAGATTATCGAGTCCCGATCGCGTAACCGCAGAGATCGCAAAAATCGGCGATTGGGTCATACTGGCAAGTTCTGCTTGCAAAAATTCTTGTAACTCTTCATCAATCGCATCTAACTTATTAAAAGCGAGAATTTGCGGGCGATCGCTTAACCCTTTCCCATAAGCCGTTAATTCTGCTTGAATAATACGATAATCTTCAAGGGGATTATCTGCTGTTGCGTCAATTAAATGCACCAATAAACGAGTGCGTTCGATATGGCGTAAAAACTCGTGTCCCAAGCCAATTCCCGCGTGGGCACCGGCAATCAAACCCGGTATATCGGCAAACACCGTACCATCTCCTGTCGGTTTGCGAACTACCCCTAAATTGGGAACGAGAGTCGTAAAAGGATAATCGGCAATTTTGGGACGGGCAGAACAAAGAGCGGCAATTAAAGTTGATTTTCCAGCATTGGGTAAGCCGATAATCCCCACTTCTGCCAGCAATTTTAATTCTAAACGCAAGCGGAATTGCTCTCCATCTAAACCCGGTAAAGCGTACTCGGGGGCGCGATTTTGATTGCTCAGAAAATGTTTATTTCCCAAACCGCCTTTTCCGCCTTTGGCCACACAAACGGTTTGAGAAGGAGTCACGAGATCTGCGATCGTTTCTTCGCGATCTAGATCGTAAATAATCGTTCCGCAAGGCACCTCGATTTCTAAATCCTTTCCCGATGCTCCAGTACAATTATTGGGACCCCCGCGCTTACCATTTTGAGCCTTGAAATAGCGAGCATATTTAAAATCTAAGAGGGTTTGCAGGCGTTCTGAAGCCTTAATAACCACCGATCCGCCCCAGCCGCCATTTCCTCCTGCCGGCCCTCCCGCAGGGACGTATTTTTCCCGTCTAAAGGCAACAATTCCATCACCTCCATTGCCGGCTTGAACTTCAATTTCTGCTTGGTCGATAAACTGCATTTTAATAATCGGTAATGAGAAATGGGTAATGGGTAATTGGCAATCGGGAAAAAGGTTATGAATGCGATCGCTGTTTTTTCTGCGATTTTTTTATCCAATGTATCCATTACCTCTTATCCATTACCTCCTAACAATATTTAGAAACATCTTCTTGACAATCATCAGCCAGATAAGAGAGGGCGCGGAAGCGCAACCCTACCAGTTGATCGTACAAGGGATTAATCTTGCACATGGGGGGAATATGGACAATTTTGCGGCCGAAAAGTTTGACATCTCGTTCAAACGGACATTGCGGGGGAACCATTTTGCAAACAAAACGGGCAACGCGAGGATCGTCCATATCCATTTTATCCAACCACTCTCTCACCGGTCCGAGAACATCCACAGAGGATTCTTCCTGTGAAGGAGGAGGGAGTGCATTCGTTTCAAGTTTGTGTTGTTCGGGATCGTAGAGAGTCTGTTCTAAGGATTTTAAGGCTTCAACCTCCAACCCTAAAGCAGCGAGAAATTCATTAATGACCTTGGCTTCTTCAATGGAGTAAACCCCGTTTGCCAATGCCATCATGACTGCCGTTCTGATAAAATTCTCGGCAGTATTGCGATCGTCGCCCAGAATATCGGCCAAATCTTGCGGAGAAATGGGTTCTAATGAACCAAGATCCGTTGCTGGGGCGAGTTCGTCTTGGGTGAGTTGGGCGATCAATTCTTGTTCTTCGGGATCGAAGTGACCATCAGCCCAAGCAATGGTCAGCAAGCCCCGCAGCCATGCGGAAATTTGTTGGTCGGTGTAAGGGGAATTAGCCACAGTGGTCATGGGAAATCACCAAATCGCTGAAGATTATCTTTATCAATTGTAATCGCTCGATCGCGCCGTCTGGGAAAATCCGAGTTCCTAATTTTGCCTCGTTGTCTCGAGGAATTATTGGACATAATGCCAGAAGAATTGAGAGAATGAGGCGATCGCGTTGAATCGATCGAGAGCATTTCTCAATGGCTTGATTATTTTTTGTTAGTATTTTCTTATTCTTGCACCGATCGACGCCATGTTTGCCCTTAGCGGTTATCAGATTCTCTCTCCAATCTGCGAAACCAATCATTCCGAAATTTATCGGGGCATTCGCGACGTAGATAATCGACCGATTATTTTAAAGAAACTCAAGTCCGATTATCCTACTTCTCTTGCGATCGCTCGCTTTCAACAAGAGTACGATATTCTCAAAACCTTTGATAATGCAGGCATTATTAAAGTATATGAATTAGAAAATTATCGCGGTACTTTAGTTCTGATTTTAGATGATTTTGGTGGGCGATCGCTCAAAGAATTGATTAATCAAAATAATCTTTGGCAAAATAATTTAGAACGTTTTCTCAAACTGACGATCCAAATTGCAGAAATTTTAAGACGAGTTCACACTGCAAAAATTATTCATCGGGATATTAATCCAGCTAATCTTCTGTTTAATGTAGAAACTGAAGAGGTGAAACTCATTGATTTTGGGATTTCAACTCGTTTAGATCGAACCCAAGTATCCCCCGATACTGTCAAAACCCTTCAAGGGACGTTAGCTTATATTTCTCCCGAACAAACCGGACGCATGAATCGAATTTTAGATTATCGTACCGATTTTTATTCTCTGGGAATTACCTTATACGAAGTTCTAACCGGACAATTGCCTTTTTATAGCGATGATACTTTAGAGATAATCCATTATCATCTCGCCAAATCTCCACCTAATCTTCAATTTTCATACCCAGAAGTGATTGCTCGGATTATTATGAAGTTGATGGCAAAAAATGCGGAAGATCGCTATCAAAGTGCTTATGGATTAAAACTGGATTTAGAGCGATGCTTGCAAGAATGGCAGCGATCGCAAACGATTACTCCTTTTACTCTGGGAACGCGAGATATTAACGAAGAATTAATTATTCCTCAGAAATTATACGGAAGAGAACGAGAATTAGAATTTTTACTTGCTGCTTTTAATGATGTTGTTGAAGGGGGAATATCTTGTCAATTAATGTTTGTTTGTGGTGATTCTGGGATCGGAAAATCAGCCTTGGTGAGAGAACTTTATAAACCGATTACCAAGCGTCGTGGATACTTTATCGCAGGAAAATTTGACCAGCTTCAACGCAATATTCCTTATTTTGCGATCGCCAATGCCTTTCGTAATTTAATGCGCCAAATTTTAGCAGAAGATGACAATATTTTGTATCAATGGCGCGAACGATTGCAAGCAGCTTTAGGGCAGAATGGAAGCGTCATTATTGAGTTAATCCCTGAATTAGAGTCAATTGTAGGAGAGCAACCGGAAATTCCGAAATTAGATGCGATCGCATCGCAAAATCGCTTTAATCTCGTCTTTGGTAATTTCATTCGTGTTTTAGCATCTTCAGAGCGTCCTCTCGTTCTTTTCTTAGACGATCTACAATGGGTGGATTCTGCAAGTTTAACTTTAATTAAAATCATTCTCACTGAAATATCAATTACAGGTTTACTGCTCATTGGAGCTTATCGCAATAATGAAGTGAATGCGCTTCATCCTTTACAACTTGCTTTAGAAGAACTCAAAAATCATGATATTGCGATCGAGCAAATTATTTTATCCTCTTTGAAATTAGATACAATCATTTCTTTGTTGAGCGATACTTTAAGAAAAAAACATGAATCTGTTAAAACTTTAGCTGAACTGATCTTGCATAAAACCAACGGAAATCCTTTCTTTATCAACACATTTCTCAAAACTTTAGAACAAGAAAATTTACTAAAATTGCAAGTCAACTCATCTAATATTCAACCTCAATGGAGTTGGAATATCAAAACAATAGAAGCAACTGAGATAACGAATAATGTTGTCGATCTAATGATAAAAAAGATTTTCAAGTTACCTCAAACTACGCGCAAGCTATTACAATTTTCTGCCTGTATTGGGAATAATTTTAATTTGTCAATTTTGAGAGAAGTTTGTCAAGAATCTTCTCTCGATATTTGTTCTGCTTTGATTTCAGCCTTGCAAAAAGGATTTATTTTTTCTTTAGATCGAGATATCGATCTATTAACCAACGATCGCAGCCATCTAGATCGATTGGAAAATATTAATTTTAAATTTGTCCACGATCGCATTCAACAAGCAGCCTATACTTCAATTGCAGAAAATGAGAAAAAGATGATTCATTTGCAAATCGGCCGCTTTTTGCAAAAATCCAGAAAAGATCGAGACGAATATCTGTTTGATATTGTCAATCAACTAAATATGAGTATTTCTTTAATTGACAACGAACTCGAAAAAATAGAACTTGCTCAATTGAATATAAAAGCAGGAAAAAAAGCACTTAAATCAACGGCTTATGGAGTAGCTAAGGAGTATTTAGATGCAGGGAGATCGCTTCTTCCTGAAAATGCTTGGATAACCTATTACTCTTTAACTTTATCTCTCTATGAATTGTCAGCAGAAGTTGCTTATTTACAAGGTGATTTTGAGAAACAGCACAGTTTTACAGAACCAGTTATCCAAAATGCACGAAAAGTCTTAGATACAGTTAAAGTTTACGAACTGAGAACTCAATCACTCAACGCTCAAAACCGTCTTTTAGAAGCAATTGATAATGCGATCGAGATCATTCAAAAGCTAGGTATAAAATTAGCGAAAAATCCTAAAAAAATTGATATTTTATTCGGATTCATTAAAACCAAACTTATATTACTAAAGATTCAAGATTTTGAGAGATTTCCTATTGTTAAAGATCCATTTATTTTAGCTCAAATGCGAGTTTTATTAAGTCCAGGCTCTGCTGCTTATGTAGCTCTTCCCGATCTCGTTCCTTTATTGATTTTTAATTTACTAAAATTATCTATAAAATATGGTAATTCGCCACAATCAGTTTATGGGTATTCTGCTTATGGATTTATTTTATGTGGTGGGTTAGGAGATATTGAATCAGGTTATAAATTTGGCAAACTTGCTTGTCAATTATTAGATTCTTTAGGGTTTTCAGAATTGAAAGTAGGAACGAATTTTATTTTTTATTGTTTTGTTCAACATTGGAAAGAACATCTCAATCAAACCTTACAGCCTTTATTAAAATGCTATCAAGATGGATTAGAAACAGGAGATTTAGAATTTGCCGCTTGGTCGCTACAAACTCATGCTTATTATGGGTATTTTGTTGGGAAACGATTAACAGAAGTCCAAGAAAATATGGCAACTGGAATGGAAGAAATATTCCATCTTAAACAAGAACCTATTTTACAAATTCATCAAATTTATTATCAGAGTATTCTGAATTTACGAGATCGCCAAAGCAAAAATATCAACGAAATATTTTTTCAAGGTCTCTGTAGTTTGCAAGGAAAAATATATAATGAACAAGAAATGATTGCAGTCCATAAAAGATCAAATCAAAAAAGTCAGTTTTTTCACTTATATTTTAATAAAATTATTTTATGCTACTTATTTGGTGAATACGATCGCGCTATTGAGAATTCCGATCTTGCCAAAGAATATTTAGATAGCGTTATTGGTTTATTTGTGACTCCTCTTTTTCATTTTTATGATTCTCTTTCTCGACTGAGTAAAATTTTACAATATAAAAAGGCAGATCGAAATGGGCGCGAGCAGCATCGATATACGAATAAAATTAAACATAATCTCAATAAACTTAAGAAATGGTCGCATCATGCACCGCAAAATCATTTACATAAATTTTATTTAGTCCAAGCAGAGTATTTTCAACTGCGAGGAAGAACAGAAAAAGCAATGAATTTGTACGAACAAGCAATCCAAGGTGCTAAAGAGAATGGATATCTACAAGAAGAAGCCTTATGCTATGAACTAGCAGCCAAATTTTATCGCATCAGAGGCATGGAAACAATCGCTAAAACTTATATAAGAGAAGCTCGCGATCGCTATTTAGATTGGGGCGCGATCGCTAAAGTCAGTCATATAGAACAATCTTACTCTCAATATTTTACTCAACCCAATCCCGGAATCTTAGTAACGAATACTTCAACCTCCAGCGATCTCGATCTACTGAGTATTTTGAGAGCATCGCAGATGCTATCGAGTGAAATTGTTTTAGAAACATTACTGACTAAATTAATGCGTTTAACCATTGAAAATGCTGGAGCAGAACAAGGATCTCTGATTTTATCATCGACCTCAGAAGGCGATCTCAAAAAATGGAAAATTGTAGCATCAGGAAAGATGAATACGGACGAGTTTAAGGTGTTACCTTCAATTCCCTTAGAAACGGCAGATCTACCGCAAACTCTGATTACCTATGTTATTCGCAGTCAAGAAAATCTGGTATTACAAGACGCAACTCTCGAACAACAGTTTAAGCACGATCCTTATATTATTCAAAATCAACCCAAATCAGTTCTTTGTGTGCCTTTATTAAGCCGTGGAAAAATCATTGGAGTTCTTTATCTAGAAAATAATTTAGCGCCCGGAATCTTTACAGCAGAGCATGTAGAATTGTTGAAACTCCTTTCTTTACAAGCAGCAATTGCCCTAGAAAATGCTCAACTTTATACAGAAGTTAAAGACCGAGAGAACCAGTTAACTCAATTTTTAGATGCAATGCCCGTTGGGGTTGCTATTTTAGATTCTTTGGGGCATCCTTATTATGGCAATTCGCGTGCTATTGAATTACTCGGTCGCGGCGTTAGTCCGGAAATCGATCGGGAAGAAATTCCAGAATTTTATCGATGCTATTTAGCAGGAAGCGATCGTCTTTATCCTCTAGAAAAAATGCCAATTGTACGAGCATTAAAAGGGGAAAAAATAACCATTGATAATATGGAAATTCATCATTCCGATCGCACGATTCCTATTGAAGCATGGGGCGCACCAATTTACGATAAAAATGGTCAAATTATTTATGCGCTTGTCGTTTTTCAAGATATTACTCAACGCAAACAAGTTGAGAAAATTCTCGCCGATTATAATCAAACTTTAGAAAATCAAATCGCTAAACAAACGGAAAGTTTACGACAAAGTAAAGAGGCTGCAGAAACTGCAAATCGTGCTAAAAGTGCTTTTTTGGCAACAATGAGCCATGAATTAAGAACCCCTCTCAATGCAATTCTGGGTTTTAGCGAAATTCTCAGTGACGCAGAGAATTTACCTAATCGACAAAAAGAATATTTAACAATTATTAATCGCAGTGGTAATCATTTATTGACTTTGATTAATGATATTTTATCAATGTCTAAAATTGAAGCTGGACAAATAACGCTTAACCAGAAAGACATAGATATCTATGCTTTATTAGATTCAATTTTAGAAATGTTCTCTTTGAAAGCTGCAAACAAAGGAATAGAATTAAAATGCGACCGCGACAAAAATATTCCTCAATTTATTGTAACAGATGAGAGTAAACTACGTCAAATTTTAGTCAATTTATTGGGCAATGCAATTAAATTTACCGAACGTGGCAGCATAGTTTTAAGAATTAGTCACCAGTCAATCAGTAGCCATCAACAATCAACAACAACAAACAAAGTTCATTTTGAAATTGAAGATACTGGAGCAGGAATTGCTCGGGAAGAATGCGATCGCTTATTTGAGCCTTTCGTACAGACGCGCACGGGTCATTCTTCTTCAGAAGGAACGGGGTTAGGATTGCCCATCAGTCGTAAATTTGTTCGCTTAATGGGCGGTGATATCACTGTAAAAAGCGAGATCGATAAAGGATCTATTTTTACATTTGATATTTGTGTTGGTATTAGCGATAGAAATACCTCTTTAACAAAAGACAAAAGAACAATTAAAGGTTTAGCGATCAAGGACATTTCTTATCGTATCCTGATTGTTGAAGATGTTGCTGTGAATCGTAAATTACTGCGGAAAATTTTGCATTCAAAAGGATTTGAAGTTCAAGAAGCTAACAATGGCCAAGAAGCAATTACATTATGGCAATCGTGGCAACCTCATCTTATTTTTATGGATATTCAGATGCCGGAGATGGATGGTTATGAAGCAACTCGATTAATTCGAGAAAAAGAAAAGAAAAGAAAAGAAATAATTCCTCTTCTTCATCAAACTGCAAATTCTATTCCTATTATTGCACTGACTGCTCGTGCTTTTACAGAAGATCGAGAAGCCATTTTAGCTGCAGGATGTGACGATTTTATGAGCAAACCTTTTCGCCAAGAGAAATTATTTGAAATTCTTGGTAAGCATCTTGATATTCCTTATATTTATGACGAAAGATTTACCTCGCTTGAGCTTCCAGAACAAGACTTACCTAAAAATAATGAACTTAATGCAGAAAATTTAGAGATCCTCTCTAAAACATGGCGCGATCGCCTTCATAAGGCTAGCCTTCAATGCAGCGATTTTTTGGTCAATGAATTGATCGAACAAATTCCCTTAGAGCATTCTGCTATAAAAATAGCATTGCAAGATTTAGCAGAGAATTTTCGCTTTGATACAATAGCAGAATTGGCTCGAGAGAGTTTAGAAAAGCTATAAATTCAATATCTTTCCCTAGGGAGTCCAACTTTTATGCTAATTTTTATTCAGAATAGACTATGAATTTACAAAATCGATTGTTTAAATACTATAATCAAATGCTTTTGTTAGCGATCGCATTTCTAGTTCTGACAGCTTGCAGTCCTTCTAATTCCATCGAAAGCGATCGCAGCAAAACTGATGCTACTCTCGATCGAGAAATAGTGTCGCGATCGCCAGAAACTCTAATTCCGACCGTAATATTAATCCCTAAACCCATTCGCATTACTCTCGATCGTCTTCCTCATCCTTTTGCCACTCGCAGTGTTGCCAAATCTCCTCAAATCGTTCCTATTCCCGATAACCCCACTCTTAAAGTTCCTCAAGGATTTCAAGTTAATATTTTTTCCGATAATTTAGATCGGCCTCGATGGTTAACGTTAACTCCAGCAGGAGATATTTTAGTAACTGAAACCCGCAAAAATCGCATTCGTTTATTACAAGATAAAAATGGAGATGGAGTTGCAGAAAATCGAGAAATTTTTGCCAGTGCTGAAAATGCCTTAAATATCCCTTTTGGCATGGCATTTTCCAACAATTCTTTTTTCTTGGGGAATACCAATTCAGTTCGTAAATATCCTTATCGTATCGGACAAGAAAAACTCGAAGGACGAGGAGAAAAGATCGCTGATTTACCGGGAGGTGGATACAATCAACATTGGACTCGAAATATTATTATTTCTCCCGACCAAAACAAACTTTATGTCTCAATTGGTTCTCGTTCTAATATTAATAGTGAACCTTTACCTCGTGCTTCTGTTCAAGTCATGAATTTAGATGGATCGCAACAAAAAACTTTTGCCTTTGGATTGAGAAATCCCGTTGGCTTAGATTTTCATCCTATAACAAATGAGCTTTATACAACTGTAAATGAACGAGATGGAATGGGAAACAATCTCGTCCCAGACTATTTTACTCGCATTCGAGAAGGCGAGTTTTACGGCTGGCCTTATACTTATTTAAGCCCGACTTTACTCGATCCACGTCAGATGCAAAATAATCGCAGTAAAAATCCTGAATTAGCAGCAAAAACACTGACTCCAGATGTTTTATTTCGCTCTCATTCTGCGGCTTTAGGATTACAATTTTATGAGGGCGAAACATTTCCTAAAAAATATAAAAATGGTGCGTTTATTGCCTTTCGCGGCTCATGGAATCGCGATCGCGGAACGGGATATAAATTAGTTTTTGTTCCGTTTGACGAGACAGGACGACCAATTGGAGAATATGAAAATTTTCTAACGGGTTTTCTTCTCAATGCCGCTATTCCTTCTACTTGGGGAAGACCTGTAGGACTATTAGCATTACCTGATGGTAGTTTATTATTTACTGAAGAAGCAAACGGTAGAATCTATCGAATTCAATATTCTGGAAATTAACAAAAGAGGAAAAAAATTTAGAGCTTTTGCTTTCAAAGCCAAACATCATTTGAGGCTGTAAACTCCCGATCGCGAACTTTTTCAGTAATGATAATCATTCATTTGAGCAATGATTTTAGGCGACCAGCGATCGCTAAATTGAGAAAATTTATCGGAAAAATTAATTGGCTCGTATTTCATTGCAAAACTCCTGTTATGGGGAAATAGTTTAAAAATGGCTTTAGAGGCTTGGAAAACTTCCGAATTTGTTGTTTACTGGGAAGATGGCGGCTAATATACCAGATATCTTTACTCTTCGAGCTTGATAATTGGGCTTTATACAAAAAGCTGAAGGTTCTCATCGTAGAGTTTTCTGACTACACTATATACTGAAAAAAGCACTTTTTTTAAATCCATGCAAAAAACTTGGAAGAATCTGAAAACTTATCTTTTAGTAACACCACAAACTTTGGTTTTTTTTCTTTTTCTTATTTTCCCGATTCTGACTATCTTTGTGGTGAGTTTTTGGGAATTTAATAGCTATTCCATGACCCCTGCTTTTAAATTAGATAATTACTTGAATATTTTTACCTCTAAAGTTTATCTCGATACTTATTTAAATACTTTCAAGTTTGTCGCGATCGCTTGGTTCTTTTCTTTACTGATCGCCTATCCCGTTGCTTATTTTCTTGCTTTTCATATTAAAAGCCTACGCTTGCAAGTTATTCTCTTTGTTATTTGTACGATTCCTTTCTTTACTTCTAATATTATTCGCATGATTTCATGGATTCCTTTTTTAGGACGTGAAGGATTGCTCAATCAATTATTGTTAAATCTGGATTTGATTCAAGAGCCTATTGAAATATTCTTGTTTTCTGATTTTGCTGTAATTTTAGCTTTATTGCATCTCTATACACTTTTTATGATTGTGCCAATTTTCAATAGTTTAATTCGTATCGATCGCAATTTAATTACTGCTGCTGTCGATACAGGAGCTTCTAGCTTTCAAGTATTTAAAGAAGTTATTTTACCTCTCTCTGCTCCGGGGATTGCGATCGGTTCAATCTTTATTGTAACGTTAGTCATGGGAGAATTTACAACTGTTCGCTTAATGAGTGGCGGTCAATCTTCTTCAATTGGATATGCCATTCGCAATCAAATTGGCAGCTTGCAATATCCTTTTGCTGCAGCCAATGCTGTAATTTTATTAATTGTTACACTAACCCTAGTATTTGCAATTATGCGAACAGTGAATATTCGCAAAGAACTATAGTTCCTTTAATTAGAAAAATTTGGAGTTATTGATATGAAAAAATATCCTTTATCGTTTTATCTATTGGGTGGATTTTTTGCCCTATTTGTTCTCTTTCTCTACGGTCCCATGTTGGCAATTTTTCTCTTATCGCTGCAAGGAGAAGAAGGATCGTTAACGTTTCCCATGAAAGGATTTAGTTTTTACTGGATCGGTGCAGTATTTGGCGAACAGCGTATCGGCGAATTTATCACTCCTTTTTTACGCTCTTTTGTTTTAGGCTTAATTGTTATGATGCTATCTGTTGTATTTAGCGTTATGGCAGGTTTAGCATTTCGTCGTAAATTTCATGGATCGCGTTTTATTTTTTATTTAACAGTCACTAGCTTAATCGTTCCGAGTATTTTGATTTCTCTGGGGATTGGGATTGTTTTCAATCTTTTAGGCTTAGAGGTAGAATGGTACAGTTCTGCTCTAGGAGGACATTTGACTTGGACGCTACCTTTTGCCTTCCTCATTGTTGTTGGAATTTTTAATCGTTTTAATCCCGCTTATGAGGAAGCATCTCGAGATTTAGGCTCTAATGATTGGCAAACATTTTGGCAGATTATTTTGCCTTTAATTGCTCCGAGTTTGATAGGGGTAGCAATGATTAGTTTTACCCTCTCTTATGATGAATTTACGCGAACTTCTTTGATTTCAGGACAGAATAATACTCTCCCTTTAGAAATCTTTGGTATGACCACTAATGTAACATCTCCTGCTCTTTATGCTTTGGGAACAATTACAACAGTATTCTCATTATTCGCGATCGGCATTGCGATCGCTACTTTTAGCTTCTTTTCTCGCCAACAACAGGAATAATCAATATGAATTTACTCCAAACTATAGAAACTTGGAAAGATACTCTCAATGTTAGAGAACTCGATCTGATTCACGAATTGACACCAGAACAAGAAGCAAAAATCGCTTTATATCAAGAGAAATGGCGCAAAGTTTCTCTATCTGTAATCCCTTGCGATCGCGTCCAAATCAAAAGTACAATTCAAGCCACCTGCGATGCGTTAAAAAAACCTTTTCCCAATTTAATTTTTTGTGATAGTCCTGCCAGTCTTTCCTATTATTTACGACCCAAACAAAGAACGTGGAAATTTCGCTTATATATGTTGTGGGATCGACTGGAAAGACAATTACAGCGTCAAATTGCACAACATCTTTGGTTAAAGCTTTCTTTACATTATTTTAAAGAAACGGCTCGCTTTTGGGAATTAGTCACAACTGAACAAAAGATATTGCAAAAAACACCCAAACTCAGATTTATTAATTTGGGGAGTACCTTCGCCCGTGCCAGCTTATATGATTACTGTATTTCTGTCTTAAATTGCCGTCACAATTCAGAAACATGGATATTATTTCAATCCTTAGTTCAATCTTGTAGTTGGTTTGGAGGATATGAAAATACATTCTTAATTATCGATCGCCCACAACTTCTCTCTGTTGATGAAGAATATCGCTTACATGGAGAAGGAAAGCCCGCTGTTCAATTTAGTGATGGTCTAGCAATATATGCTTATCATGGTGTAAAATTACCCGAACGATATGGAAAACTTTTTCCTTCTCAATGGCAATCTCAATGGTTATTATCAGAGGACAATGTAGAACTCAGGCGAGTTTTATTACAAGGAATTGGTTATTCGAGGTTGTGTGTTGAATTGCAAGCAGAACAATTGGATGAGTGGCAGGAATATAGTTTATTAAGAATTCATTCAGCTATTGACATCGAACCTATTTATTTACTAAAAATGATTTGTCCGAGTACGGGTTATTGTCATTCGTTACGCGTTCCTCCTCAAATAAACTCTGCGAGAGCAGCGATCGCTTGGGTTAATTGGGATATCGATCCCGAAGAATTTTTTATACAAAGTTAAATTATTTTCACTCCTGCAAAATTTCTGGTTTCAATGACACGATCTCGACCTTGCGAAAACCTCGCGATCGCATTCTCTGCATTGCGATAAAATAAGGAAAATATTAAAATCGACAAAATCATGGAATTGTTCGATCGCTTCCTGCGCGTTGTGCGGTCAAATATAAATAGCTGGGTAAGTGCTACAGAAGATCCCGTTCTAATTTTAGAGAGGACGGTGGATGCGATGCAGCAAGAATTAGTCAAAATGCGCCAAGCTGTTGCTCTCGCGATCGCCACTCAGAAGCGCATGGAACGCAAAGTTGCACAAAATCGAGTTTCCGCCGAAGATTGGTATCGTCGCGCCCATATTGCCCTCATAAAAGGTGAAGAAGCGATCGCTCGAGAAGCTCTCAACCGTCGCAAAACTTATCAAGATAACGCTACTCTCCTTCATCGTCAAATCGAACAGCAAAACGAAATTACGATTAAACTCAAACAAGATTTGCGCCTGCTTGAAGACAAACTCGCTCGCGTTAAGGTACAAAAAGATATGTATCTCGCTCGAGCCACTTCAGCAGAAGCAACCCGTCGCCTACACGAACTCCTAGAAAAAGGAGTTGGAAAAAGTACCCTCAATCTTCTCGATCGTGTTGAAGAAAGAGTTCAAGATTTAGAAGCACGGGCAGAATTAGCGTCTCAACTGAATAATAATGCCCTTGAAGGACAATTCAAAAACTTAGAAACGTCTGAAGTTATAGAAGCTGAATTAACTCAACTCCGCCAGCAAATAACTAATAACCCATAACCCATAACAAAATAGTGACTTTAATTTATCAATATCCTCCTCTTAAATCTGGCATTCTCCTCAAGCGTTATAAACGGTTTTTAGCCGATATCGAACTCGAGTCTGGAGAGATTATTACCGCCCATTGTGCCAATACCGGTCCCATGATCGGACTCCATGCTCCCGGTAGCTCAGTCCAAGTTTCTCGCAGCAATAATCCTAAACGAAAATTGGCTTATACTTGGGAAATGATTTGTGTAAATTGCGAAACTCAACCCACTTGGGTAGGTGTCAATACAGCAATGCCCAATCGTATTATTAAACTCGCTTTAACACAAAAATTATTGCCAGAACTTGCAGATTATTACGATACAATTCGCTCGGAAGTTCCTTGCGGAATTGAAAAAAAGAGCCGCATTGATTTTCTCCTCAGCGATGGCAATACCGCTACCTATCTTGAAGTCAAAAGCGCAACATGGGAAGAAGGAAACATCGCTCTATTTCCCGATACTGTTACCACCAGAGGACAAAAACATCTGCGAGAATTAATGGGAGTGTTAGGGACAACAAAAGCAGGAATTTTATATTTTATTAACCGAGGAGACTGCGATCGCTTTGCTCCTGGGGATTATCGGGATCCAGTTTATGGAGAGTTGTTGCGAGAAGCGATCGCGAAAGGTGTAGAAGTATTTCCCTACCGCTTTGAAATTACCCCTCAAGGGATTTATTTTCGGGGTTTGGCAGAATTTTTGAGCCATCAACCTGCTAATGATGGCGAAACGGTGTAATATAAACCAAGGCAAAAGATGAATTTTTTCAGAATATCTTAAGGAAAGTTCTACATGATCCGAAAACTGAAAGGATTAGCGATCGTTCTGCTGCTAATATTTCCTGTAATCGGCTGCAATCGTCCGAGTTCCGAAGCAACAGAAACAAAAGTTAAAGCAAGTTCTCATCAAGCTAGTGCCAAATTAGTTGAGAATATTCTCACGAATCCTAATTTTCAAAAGCTACAAGGAAATGGAGTCTCTCTGTATTTGCCTCCCGGATACGAAGGAGGAGATCCGCAAAAAGATATTGAGGAAATAGCAGTTAATCTAGAGGAGGCAGGTTCGGAATATCAAAATCTGAGTAATGCACTCAGAGAAACAAAAGATTTAGTAACTTTAGTTGCTTTCGATACTCAAAATTCTCAGGATGGATTTGTCACCAATGTTAATGTAACTTCGCAAAACATGCCTCAAGGGACAAGTTTGGAGGAGTTTCAGCAAGCGATCGCTAACGATTTGATGGGAGTGGGTTATCAAATTCTAGAACAAGAAATTCACACACTACAAGAATGGCAAGCAGGGCGTATTATCGTAGAAATTGAAACAGTCAATACTCAAATTAAGCAATTAGTTTATACCATTGCCGATCGCAATATTTTTTGGATTATCACCTATTCTACACCAACAGCAGAATTTACCGATCGCCTTCAGGATTTTGAAGATAGTATTATTACTTTCAAAGTGACAAATAGAGATGAGTAGATTGATTGAAAATATAATGCGATCGCAATATTAGAAGATCAAAAATGGAAGATTTTCAAATTGAGAAACTATTAGCGATCGCAGTCAAACTTCCGGGCTATCAAAAGCGATTTCGAGAGGCAGGACTCTGCGATCGCAATCATAATATTATACCGGATTGGCGAGCAGCTTTTCAACAATTGCGCCCTTTAGAGAAGGAAGAAGTACGTCAAAATCCCAGTTTGTTTCTGGCAAATGCCTCGGATGTTGTTTATCGAGGAATAACAGGAGGAACTCGTGGGCAAAGTTTGGTTTATTTTGCTGGAGAAGCGTGGAATTCTGCCAGAATTGCCGCTAGACAAAAAACACTTTCTTGGTGGGGAATTGATGAAACTATTCCTATTCTTAATGTTGCGAGTCGTCTATTTCCAGTGCGATGGATGGATGGATCGTTAATTGGAAAAATCGACCGAGAATTTATCGAGTTATTCTTAAATCTACTAAAAGATCGATTTAGCGTCATTCGCGGATATCCAAGTCAACTCTGTGAAATTGCGGCTTATTTATCTCATCATAAGGTTCCGCAAGTTAAAGCAGTGATTTGCACGGGAGAATGTTTGTTTGAGTATCAAATTGCTTTATTAAAGTTGGTTTTTAATGCACCGATCATTAATGAGTATGGCTGCCAAGAAACAGGGATATCAGGGCTAATTTGTCCAGAACAAAGGATTTTGCATTTAGATGAAGAACGTTGTTTTTATGAAGTTATTGAGGGAGAGTTAGTTGCAACAGATCTATTTAACTTTACGATGCCTTTGATTCGCTACAAATGTGGCGATATATTAGAATTAAATCATGCAGATTGTTCCTGCGATCGCATAGGTTTAACGGCTAAAATCAAAGGGAGAGTTGAAGATAAAGTACAAACTTTAACAGGAAATCAATATACTGGAGAAATTGAATTACCGACCTTAAATAGGATTTTAAACTATCAAGTTCGACGAAGAAATAAGAAGCGAATTGAATTTTTGTTACAACCCATTCAACGCGATCGCTTTTCTCTCGACGATTTAAAAGATTGGACAGATCGTACCTTTGGAGACATTGAAGCACAAGTTTATATTCGATCGCGAGATATTATTGAAACAAAGTATAAATTTTGTAGCGATCGCGAATGGATTGCAATAATCCGCGATCGTCCTTGGGATGAATGGCTTAATTTTCCTCAATTTCCAATTGGAGAAGCCAAGAAAATCGCCAATTTACTTTATGAATTAATTAATCCTCGCCTCATTCTTTATTCAGGAATTGCACCATCAACTCAAGAATTAATCAATGATATCTTGAATTCGCCTCCCTGTCAAGATATAGAAGTTGAAAAAATAACCGCACGAATATTGTTATTTTCTTGTTCTTTCCTAGCAAAAGATTCTCAAGTTTTTTTAATTTATCAACATGCGAAAAAACGTTTACGAATAGCTCTTAATCGAGAAAAGAATTTAGATGATTCCTTCCTCCTCGATCTGCTAATTCCTAGCTTGTATCTAGAGGAAGATTTTGCGCGATCGCTATGGGATAATTTCCCCTTTGAGTTGAAATACAATCGTATAATTCTCGATCGCTTCAGCAGCCAAAACCTGCTCTATAGTTTTGAACCTGCATGGCATTTAGCAAATCAAAATCAGAGTAAAATCTCCCAATCTCTGAAACCACTTTTATCTATCTTGATGGGAGATTTAGAGTTTTTCAGTTTTCGTTTTGATCTGAGTTTAATTGCTTATTGGATTAATTTAGTGCAAGGGACAGAAATTATTGATTTTGAAGACAAGCCAGTTAGCGATCGCTTTTTCACAGCGTGGTTGAAATGGCGCAAAGCAATGTTAGAAGATCGAGAAGAAATTGAACAATATTTTCATAACTTGCAATCTGTTGCTGAAACAAAAGCAGAAAAAGCGAGAATTTTCTTAGAACAAGGCTATTCTACTCTATTTCTCAAGCAAAAATTTAATGTGCGAGAATGGTTGCCAATCTTAAAAAAATATGCAGGATTGAAACATAGTAATCCCTCGGATTCTGCAATTGATTCAGCACCTTGGATTCCCATCTTGCGATCGCTTGCACAACCATTACTTGATGCAGGACAATCAGATTTAGCTTATCAATGTTTGCTCTTATCTGCACTTCCTTCTTCTCGTCAATCCGTCTTCGATCGCAGAACCCAAGAAGTTAATGAGAAACAGTCAATTATATGCGATCTAATGAATAGTTAAGATCGATCGGTTCTCAAAATGAAATGCGTTCACTTCACTGAAATCTCAAAACAAATAGCAATATTATCACCTCAGACAATTACTTATTGTCCGAGAAATAGTTTTATCGATCGCAATATTATTATCTCTAAATCTTCCTTTATTGCACCATTAATTCCTCAGTTTAAATTCCCATTAGAAACTGCAAAGGAGGAATGGTTAGAGAATATTGCTTGGATAGGGTCAAAAAATGCGATCGCACCCATTCTCTCTCAGTTGAAAACTCACAAATCTTGGCATTTTTTAAATGCGATCGCACTTCTAGAACAAAATAAGATTAAATTTTCTTGGGGTGCAATAACGCCTAAAATTGAACCGCAAATTAATAGCTCTCGATCTGCCTCTAAAATAACCAAAAACTCTACAGTTTTAGCTCTAATTCCTCATTATAATTGTCATCCTTGGTTGCATCGTTGTATTCAATCATTAGTCGATCAAACTCGACCTCCCGATCGTATTCTCGTCCTTGATGATTGTTCTCTCGATCCACCTCTAAAAATAACCGCGCAATTTCCGCAAGTGACCTTATTAAAATCTTCTGAAAATGTCGGTCCTTATCGTTTGATTCAACAAGCGATCGCAGATACAAATTATGACGCTTATTTATTCCAAGATGCTGATGACTGGTCTGCCAATATTCGCTTAGAAAGACTTTTGGTCGTTGCGGAAAAGACAGGTGCAGAATTAGTAGGAACGCAAGAATGGCGCGTTTATGAAGTAGAATCTAAAATAACTCCTGTTTGCTATCCTTTAGATGTTAACTTGGCTTTAAAGGAAAAACTCGGTCATCCTTTGATTCATCCCAGTAGTTTAGTTGCGCGAGATTTAGTCATGCGCGTGGGAGGATTTGCAACAGGATTAAGATTTGGAGGAGATACAGAATTTTTACTGCGATCGGTCTTTGCTGCAAAAATTGTGAATATTCCTGAATTTTGTTACTTTCGCAGAAAACGCCCTAATTCTCTTACGACCGCATTGAAAACAGGTTTGGAATCTCCTCAAAGAAAAGCACTTTTAAGGTCTTTAAAAGCGCGTGCAAGGGAAAATCTGGAGAAATTTCGAGTGGGAATGCAACCGGATCTAACTCCTTTAGCGATCGCCAAACCGATTAAATTACATTATATTGCAGGCGATCGCAACTGGACAACACCAGAATAATACTTATAATGAGAATAAAGATAATTTTGTCTACAATTTATATTTTCAAAAGATGACTTTTATTGATTCTCACTTTTGGCATGCTTGGGTCGATCGCTTCTGTACGGTTTTATTTATACTAACAGTTCTCTGGGCATTTTGGTTTGCTGCTAAAATGGATTAAAAAGATGCGAGATCGCATTCAATTCAACAAAAACAAAGCTCATGTTTGAGGTAATTATTCCAGTAAAAAATCGGAGCGAGATCGAACAATGTATTAACTCATTAGTTCCCCTAGAAAACCCTCAGCAAAATCAGATCGAACGAGTTATTATTTGTGATGGTGGCTCGAGCGATCGCGATTGTATTGACCTTTTACAAAAGTTGGAGAAATGGGAAAAAGTGGAAATTTTATCCTACCCTCTTCCTCAGTTTAATAAATCCTGTTTAATCAACCAAGGAATCTTACATTCCCATGCTGAATATTTACTGATCTCGGATGCAGATATTATTTGGAATGCCGCAACACTCAAGAATTTGCTGAATTGTGTTAAGTTACAAGAGAATGCGATCGCTTGCGTGCAAAATGTGGAAGAATCTCATCCCGATGCTGAGGTTTTAAGGCGCGATCGTTATACCTATGAAATTCAAGTTCAAAATAAGATTGCGTCTGTTAAAATTGTTCGCGAAAAAGCAAAAGATATTAAAAATCGTCCTGGTTGTGGTCTAATCTGTACGAGAAAAAGTATCTTAACTGCATTGGGAGGATATAAGGAAATCTTTCAAGGTTGGGGATGGGAAGATCGAGATTTATTGATGCGTGCGGAACTTTTAGGATTTGAGATTTGCTGGACGGGTCAAGTGACTCATCTCTCGCATTCGGATGATTTGCGCGATCGAGGCAAACGAGGTTCTATTATTAAAGCACGAAATTGTAATATTATGACCTCAATTCGCTCTTTAGGAAAAAGTTTGTCTGGGAATTTAGAAAGAGATGTAGGAAAAGACAGTCCCTATCAAAAAATTAAAACTGTACAGATTCCCCAACATTTGCTAAAAAATCATTTATCGTGATGTCAAAACAAATCTTTCTTAATGCTCTAATTTTAGCAGGCGGAAAAAGCTCGAGAATGGGACAAGATAAAGCTTTCCTGTTATTCGATAATATCCCCTTGCTTCAGAAAATCGATCGCATTGCCAAACAATGCTGCAATACAGTTTATATTCTCACGCCTTGGCCAGAAAGATATCGCGATCTCATACCCAGTGAGAGTCATTTTCTCTTAGAATCCCCTCATGGAGAAGGCTCTCTTTTTGCTTTTTGTCAAGGATTGCAACAAATTGAAACAACTCTTGATTGGCTTTTACTGTTAGCTTGCGATCTGCCTTTATTAGAAACTGAAATACTGTTAAATTGGTGTGAAAACTTACAGCAGATTTCATCGGAGATTTTAGCTTGCGTGCCGAAAAATAGCGATCGTTGGGAACCCCTATGTGGTTTTTATCGCCCTAAAATTTTACCCCACTTGGAAGATTTTATCGATCGCGGCGATCGTTCCTTTCAAAAGTTTCTCGGAACTGTTGCAGTCAAAGAGATAGTTTTAAGCGATCGCGAGAAAAAAATGCTCTGGAATTGCAATACTCCAAATGACTTCAAACAAATCAATAGCAAGCACTTCAATGCTTCTTGATAAAACTTAGGAGAATTGGCAAAAAAGTATAGTACATTAAAAACTATAGACCTATGATTAATATTTGGGAATGCCAAAATCTTTGATTTTCAACTCGATCGCGAAGATTATCAAACATTAGAAGCGATTTTTGACCGATCGCAAGACCTATTGCAAGCGATCTGCGATTGTGGGGACGAATACCGACGGTAGAGAGAAACAGCGATCGCAATATAACCCCGTTGTCAATGGCAGTAAAGATTGAGTAAATCGAGTTTAATCTATAATTAAGTTAATTTGTAAAATGAACTCGCAATCTCTGATTTTCTCAAGAAGCAATTTTCCCGCGATCGCTTCTAAAACTACAATAAAAAAGTAAATGCCATGAGGGTACTTAAAAGATGTCCGATTCAGATCAACCTAAATCTCCCAATAGAGATAGATTTCTTTTTCCCAGAGCCTCTTACCACGGTGACTTTACACCTCAAAATCTTGTTTTCAATGCCAATTTACAAGAGTTTGCCCAACGCGTTAACTATTTGTGCAATTTAGAAACCGCAGGGAAACTCTCCTCAGAAGAAGCCTATCAACAGATTAAAGGCTTGTGGAAAGACCTGAAAACTAGCCGCAAATCCTTGAAAATTAACGAACAACCCCCGCACCCAGAACCATAACTGCGATCGCGAACCCTCCCAACCTCAAAAAGTAATAAAACGCAAAAAAAGTAAAGAAATTGATATCTTCTTGAATTTGTGAACTCTTGAATATTGAAATTTCCACATTACCAACTGGATATCGCGCGATCGCAGGAAGCGAAGGCGATCGCACTTCTTTGCTCCAGTTTATGACATTAACCTATCGAGAACTGTTTCCCGAACAAGAGAGCTTTAGCCACCTGTCCCCAACCATCGATCGTTATTTTTCCCCGGAAACGCTCCTCTATTGGGTAATACCAGTCACCAGTCACCAGTCACCAGTCACCAGTCACCAGTCACCAGTCACCAGTCACCAGTCACCAGTCACCAGTCACCAGTCACCAGTCACCAGTCA
>NZ_JCAMRX010000028.1:0-80891 GCF_059821285.1 Spirulina sp. LEGE 11439 | reverse complement strand
TTCCCTCATATTGTACCTCATATGTTCAAGAAACGCTATATCTAAGAAATATTTTTTAAAGTCTAGGGTTTCCGTTACTTGAAAAAATCGTCCTAATGGCTTCATTACAAAATCTATTCCTCCATCATTCGCATTAGTACGCCCAGTTTTGTAAAGCGCAAGTGACTGTTCGTTTAATTGCTCTGGTTTCCAACCCCAATACAAAACAGTATTAGCATAATGCGCCTTTAATATAGCATAACTCACTATTTCAAATATTCTTGCATCAACATTTGGCTGTATTTGTTGCTTGATAAAATCTCTTGCTTTTTCAGCATCTTGCTCTGATATTTCAGCAAGTTTAGAAGTATAATTGATAAAGCGATCGAAAGCCGATTTTTTCGCTTCAATATAAGCATCAATTATTTCAATAATAGCAGAAGCAATATTATATTGTTCCCTACCTACTACAATATTCAAAATATTTTCATTGATCCAATATCTCTTTGTCTTTAAATCTCTTATAATTGGTTGATATTTAACATCAGGAAAAAACTTCTTAAATTCATCATTCATTCTACTATTAATTGCATGATTTTGAAGTTTTTTTCCAAAAGGAAGCTCTCTCATTCTAGTCAATAGTTCTGTATATTTTGCTCCCTCATATTCAGAATATGATGATTTAGTACGATCTGTAAAACCTTTGGCAATATAATCTTCAACAAGGACATAAATAGCATAGTGATTTGCAAAAGAGCCTCTAGATTTACTTCCTCTACTTGCAGATTTTGTTTTGTGATTTAAGTAACGGATAAGATAGCTTCTTGCAAATATTTCTTCTACAGAACCACCAAAATGTTTTTTTAAAATATCTTTGATAACCGATGTAAATTCATGCTCCATATTTAGATTGACTCCATTTTTCTTTTATTTTTACACAATCCATTTTTTCTGATATACTTTTTATTCAATGGTTTAAGTTTTTCACCATTGAATTCATCGGTAATGTTCAATCGGCGCAGGCCAATTTTAAAATAATCTTCTTGAAATTCAATACCAATACATTTTCGACCTAGACGTTGAGCAACTGCACAAGTTGTAAAAGTTCCCGCAAAAGGATCGAGGATAATATCTCCTTCATTAGAGCTTGCTTTAATAATTCTTTCCATTAATGCCTCTGGTTTTTGAGATGGATGCTCCTCATATTCATCCATCCGATAACGAACTCGAGAGAAATTCCAAACATTGCCGGGTACTTTTTTTGTATTGTAAAGCTTTGGCGTTTTACCTCTATAATCAATGAGTTTACGACGAGATCCAGTTTTTGCCTCTACAAGAATATCTTCTGTATTAAATGTATAATTTTTCTTATCTTTAACACAGAATAAAATTGGCTCCCACAGCGAGCCATAGTAGTTCTGTGCCTGCACGCCGGAACTATCATACGACCAGACAATACGAGATAGAATAGTTAACTTTTCTCGAATATATAAATCTAAATAAGGCATTGCCTGCGTACTTGTCATTATATACATTGAACCTGTTGGTTTAAGTTTTTTAATACAAATATCAATCCATTGATAACACCACTCAGCATAGTCTCGATCGCTCGGCCACTTATCATGAAAGTTAGCGAATCTTTTACCAATATTATAGGGTGGATCGACAAAAATCAGGTCAACAGAAGAATCTAGTACATAATGATCGATTATTTCTTCAGTATTCCCATATATTAACCGACAGGTTTTATTCTCAAAAATATTCATGATTTTTTGGCGTGTCACGCCAACCCTAAAAAACAACCATTCACCTCAACTTCAATAACAAGACAAGTCTGAATAATTAAAAAAATAATACTAAGAAATAAAACCAATAGCAAGAAGATCGTAATCTTTAAAAAGCATCATTTTGCGAAATTTTGTAATATTTTACTTGTCTCTAGCTCTCAAATCTTTACACTTCTGTCAGCAGTAGCAAGAAATTTGCGATCGCAGCTAATCAAACTGGGAACGCAAATTTCTTTCGATCTAGGCTAAATATAACCGAAACCATAACTCATTCAGGAGAATCAATCAACCCGGGATGATCTTGAGGTCGAGGTGCAGAGGTCGGCCAGTGAAAACGGCGATCCGAGGGAGAAATCGGGCGATCGTTAATGCTTGCTTCTCGTCGCCGCATCAGTCCGCGATCGTCAAACTCCCAGTTTTCATTTCCGTAGGCACGATACCATTGTCCGGCATCATCGTGCCATTCATACTGAAAGCGCACGGAAATCCGATTCTCACTAAAAGCCCACAATTCCTTGGTGAGGCGATAATCTAACTCTTTATCCCACTTGCGACGCAGAAAAGCGCGAATTGCTTCTCGTCCTTGGAAAATTTCCGCACGATTGCGCCAAAAACTATCTTCCGTATAGGCTAAAGAAACGCGATCGCAATCGCGACTATTCCAAGCATCTTCCGCCATGCGAACTTTAGCGATCGCAATTTCTCGATTAAAGGGAGGAATTAATTTTTGCGGCGTTGTCATTTCAGTTATCAGTTATCAGTTATCAGTTCCGATCGCTAAAGTGGGAGGTTTGAGACTTCAATTATTTTGGTCATTTTTTGTATTCCGTAGAGACGTAGAATTCTACGTCCCTACAGAGGTTATTGAATGGGGTATTACCACTTTTTGTAAGGAAGGAACTTACCGCACATCACGATTTTGACGCGATCGCCTTTGGGATCTTCCTCCTTCTCCACATCAACAGTAAAGTCGATCGCACTCATAATGCCGTCCCCAAACTTTTCGTGAACCACGGTTTTGATGGGCATTCCATAAACCTGCATCACTTCATAAAAACGATAAATTAAGGGATCTGTGGGAATTGTTGGCTCTAGAGACCCTTTCAGAGGGCATTCGGTTAAAGGTTCGATCAAATAAGGCGCAGCACCGATCGCCTCGACGATTTTAGTGGCTTCTTCCAGAGAAGCGCTAGCTTGACGATAAACCACCGATGCAATCCAAACTTCGTCATAACCCACCTTGGCCTCTAAATCTGCAAAGGTCAATCCGGCCTCTTTTTTAGCAGCCAAGAGCTTTTCGGTCGTTTCAGAAATTGCCATGTTTTAAATCCTCGTAATAAGTGAAAAAAAGTGAAAAGATGTGAGAAAAATGCAAAGATGCGAGAGAAAAATCTAGCGGCCGCGAACCCGAGACTCTTCAACCGCACGAGTCTCGCGGAAAAGATGGCTTTCCATCTCTGCCTTTAAGTCATGGTATGCCGGATGGAGATCCAAGGTTTCGCGGTTGCGAGGACGCGGGAAAGGCACTTCCAGAATCTCGTCAATTCGTGCTGCGGGTCCTCGGGTCATCATGACAATGCGATCGGAAAGGAGTAATGCCTCTTCAATACTATGCGTAATCATAATGACAGTCTTGCGTTGCTGCTCCCAAATCCGCTCGACCTCATCTTGGAGAAATCCCCGGGTGAGAGCATCCAATGCGCCAAAGGGTTCATCCATGAGGAGGATTTGCGGGTTAATCGCCAAAGCGCGGGCAATTCCCACCCTCTGGCGCATTCCGCCGGAAATTTCGTGGGGATGTTTCTTTTCGGCACCCACCAAACCCACCAATTGAATGTGTTCTTTGACAATGCGCTTGATTTCTCGCGGTGATAACTTCGGGTAGACGGTTTCGACGGCAAAGTGAATATTTTCCTCTACACTCATCCAAGGCATGAGGGCGTAGTTTTGAAAGACCATACCGCGATCGGGACCCGGACTTGCGATCGGCACGCCATTGAGCAGTATTTCACCCTCTGTCGCCGCAGAAAGTCCCGCAATCATATCGAGTAACGTTGATTTTCCGCAACCCGACGGCCCGATAATGGTCACAAAGGTATTGGGTTCAATATCCAAGCTGATATCTGCGATCGCGGTAAAATCTGCCGAAGTTTTGCGGGATAATTTGCTAAAAAAGTCTCTTTTACCCGGAAAGACTTTGGTAACATTGCGGATCGAGAGTTGAGCCGCAGGCAATACCGGCGCGGTATCCGTTGGGTGAATTGAATTCAAAGAAGCAACACTCATGAGTTTCGACCAAAAGTAACAAATTTTTCGGCGGCGGCAAAAAGACTATCTAAAATCAGCCCCACTAAGCCAATAATAAAAATAGCGACCAAAATATTAGGAATGTAGAGATTATTCCACTCATTCCAGATGAAATAACCCAGTCCCGTCCCCAAGAGCATTTCTGCCGCAACAATGACCAACCAAGCGATCCCCATGCTGATTCTCAACCCCGAAAGAATATTGGGAAGTGCCGCCGGAATAATCACTTTAAAAATCGTTCGCCATCTTGAAGCCCCAAGGGTTTTGGCAACATCGAGATAGTCTTTATTGACATTCGCGACCCCAAAAGAAGTATTAATCAGGGTCGGCCAAATGCTAGAGATGAAGATAATAAAAACGCCAGTTTGTTCGGAATCTCTAAGGATATAAAGTCCCAGAGGCAACCATGCTAAAGGAGAAATGGGTTTCAGGAGTTGGATATATGCGTTAAAACCCTTGCTCGCAACCGGGGAAATGCCAATGAGAATCCCGAGGGGAATCGCGATCGCAGAGGCTAAAACATAGCCGATCGCCACTCGGCGCAAACTAATCAGCAGATTCCAACCAATCCCCAAATCGTTCGGGCCGTTGTTGAAAAATGGGTGACTCAACCACCACCATAACTCCTGAATGGTCTTGGACGCGGTGGGCATCCCTTTGGCGAAAATCCCCGCACGCGCCCCAAGTTCCCAAAAAAGCAGAAAAACAGCCAGAGAACCGACAAAGAGGCAAAATGCACGCACATTTTCGGTAAAGAAAGAAGATTCTTGAGCAAAAGACTTTTTAGCAAGAGAAATTTTGTTAGGCGATCGATTGACTGTCATCTTAGAGACCTCCTCATCATTAAATACCGTACTCATCAATTTGTTTTTGGACGTAAGTTTCGGGATCGGTGGGATCGAAAGTATCGAATTTGAGTTTCTCCGTCCGATAGATTTCCGAGGGAGGATTTTGGTTTAACTCTCGAGCTAAATCTCGGGCGAGATCGGTTAAGAAAACCTCTTTCCCTACCGTGTCATAGCCTTTATCGGGAATCGCTTTCGGTGCCAGTCCATCTCCTTGTAAATCCCACCGGACAAGCTGAGAAGAAATCCAATTGGCAAAACTCTGCCAAGGGTAGGGATCGAAGTCAATGCGATCGGGAATGCTCAAAGTATTGCCCTTTCCATCCTCAAAATTACCTGTGAGGACGGCTTCTACGACTTCCACGGGTTGATTTAAGAAAGCCCGTGAGGAAATGGCGGCGGCGATTTCCGGACGATTACTAGGATCGCTGGCATAACTCGCAGCTTCGATAATTGACTTGTTGAGCGATCGGAAGGTTTGCGGGTGCGCTTCAATCCATTCGTCACTGGCGGCAAAGGCACAGCAAGGATGTCCCGGCCATAGGTCTTTAGTGAGTAGGTGAATAAAGCCGGCACCTTCGTATACGGCGCGTTGATTGAAAGGATCCGGCATGAGATAAGCGTCAATATCCCCAGCAATTAATTGAGCGATGCTATCGGGAGGCGGCACCGGACGGATCTGCACGTCTACATCTGGGTCAATGCCACCCGTTGCCAGATAGTACCGCAAGAGCAAATTGTGCATGGAATAGGGGAAAGGAACGCCGATGGTAAATCCCTTGAAATCCTCCGGCCCGTTGACTTTGCCCTTGTGACGTTCGGCTACGGTAATGGCTTGACCGTTGATGTTTTCAATGCTGGCTAATTTCACCCCAAAGGCACCGGAACCGAGGCCGAGGGTCATGGCAATAGGCATGGGTGCCAGCATATGGTAAGCATCGAGTTCTCCTGCGATCGCAGAATCCCGGACGGCTCCCCAACTGGGCATCTTGACAACTTGGGCATTAAATCCATATTTTTTATAGAACCCTAAAGGCTCGGACATAATAATAGGAGTTGCACAAGTGATAGGAATGAAGCCAATTCTTAAATCTGTTTTTTCTAAGCCTTCTGTATTTGCCGATTCTGTGGCCTCATTCTCCGCACTGTCAGAGCCGCGATCGCCACAACTGGCTAAACTAACGAGAGCCGCTCCAATGGTCATATTTCGCAAAAACTCCCGACGGGTGGGGTAACTATTGCGAATGGTATCGGCGAAGAAAAGTCCGGCGCGATCGCCAAATGCCGCCGCGAAAGCATTTTCTAAGCCTCCTGCTTGTTGACAGAGGGCTAAAATCAACTCTTCTCGTTTGGGATCGCCGCGCCCAACTCGCTTCAGAAACAAAGTTTTTCTCAGTTCGTAGGTATTAACTGCATCGGCGGCTCGCAGTTGATTCTCTTTATAGAGTCCCATTTTCACCAAATCATCGACTAAATCGATAGGGTCTTGGGGCATGGTGTGGATAAATTGGCCGCGATCGAAGCTGGAATGCTGTTTCCCACAAACATTACATAATGACTGTAAATTGGACAATTTTCCGGAACGACCATTGGGATTATTTAAGTGTTTTAAAGTCTGCTGTGCCGAAATTAAAGTCATAATTAATACCTACCTTAAACTAACTATCTAAACTCAACAGATCGCTAAAATTTATTGCTTTAAGATTTCCAGCAAATGTTATGGGTTACTTTATCAGGTACTCTAAAAAGAAGTCATTAGATTTTCTTTAGATAAAAATTGGATTTTTTTTAGCAATATTGAGTAGGATAGAAATTTATTGGTATTGTGTTAATTCAGATACAGATTATTTTCTCTAAACCTGAAACTCGATATCCATAACTGCCTTTTTTATTGCTTGCTGTATGAAACAAATTTTCACATCAATTGACTCGAAACGCTAAGATATTAATCTATTTCCAGCTAAATAATTGAACAGAAGTTCGATCCAACTTTTGCTCATTGCTAACTGTTAATATTTTGAGATTGATTCTTTTAATTATGGGCTAGATTGTTGTCTCCAGTTCAAAGGCGAAACCCCATGAACTTGACGGAATTGACGTGTAAAATATCCTGCATCAGGATAGCCGGATAATTCTGCAACTAGCCGTATCGATTTCGTCGTTGTCTTCAATAATTCTCGCGCTTGTGTCATGCGTCGCTCAATAATCCATTGCTTGATCGTGCGGCCGGTTTGCTTTTGTACTAAGTTGGTGAGATAGGCTGGCGAATAACCGGCTTCTCGAGCCACATCATTAAGATTGAGGGACTTGTGGTAATGAGTCTCTATGAAGTGAAAGACTTTTGCTAATTTAGGGCAATCTGGGAAAATGAAGCGATCGCTAGAGGATTGAGAAATAGTTGTATTTTTTTGCTTCCGAGGAGTAGCGAGCGCATCTTTATACAAATTTACTAAGTTTTCGTGACGCTGCAAACGAGTTGCGATCGCGGCTAAAAACTGCTCTACCGTACAAGGTTTAGTCAAGTAATCATCCGCACCCAATTCCATCCCCCGACGCAAATCCGCCATTGTCACTTTAGCTGTTAAAAAAATAAGAGGAATTGCGGCAGTTTTTTGAACGCATCGCAGTTTTGAGAGAACCGTATAACCATCTATATCCGGCATCATAATATCGCAGACAATTAAATCTGGCTGACAATTTTGAGCCAGTTCAACGCCTTCCCTGCCATTCCTAGCGCCATGTGCATGAAATCCTTCAAACTGCAAACACTTTAAAAAGATATTGCGAGTTTGAGTTTCATCCTCAATTACGAGTATCGTTTTCATAATAGATTTCGAGAATTCCTACGAGAAAAATTTCCCGAGTCTAGATATCAAAGACCGATCTTAGTTTTATGCAATACTTTTCATTAAGCTCGAATCTATGGTTTCGCGATGTAGCGCGTTATACTATTTAAAAGCAAAATCGAGAGGATGTTTGATTCAAAGTTTTCTACGATTACCTTTCCTGTATCCGCTCCAGTAAGCGAGCCAATGGTAAAGGAATTAAAGCAGTTACGTCGCCAGCATCAATTGATTCTCAATGCTGTGGGAGAAGGTGTTTACGGTCTCGATCTCAATGGTTATGTTACTTTTGTCAACCCTGCTGCTGCGGCGATGATTGATTGGTCGGTTGAAGAACTGATCGGCAAATCTATGCACGCAGTCTTACATCATTCTCATGCTGACGGGACACCCTATTGTCGCGAAGATTGCCCTATTTATGCAGCTTTTCAGGATGGTAGCACCCATCGCGTCACAACCGAGGTATTTTGGCGCAAAGATGGTACAAATTTTCCAGTTGAATATATAAGTACCCCGATGCGAGAAGAGAATGGTAGGCTGATCGGAGCCGTCGTGACATTTCGCGATATTTCTCAGCGACGTTGGGCTGAGGAAGTCTTGCAAAGAACCAATGAAGAGTTAGAACTTAAAGTTCAAGAACGCACTGCTAAACTACGACAGGCCAACCAACAATTGCAAGAATTGAGTGAGATGCGATCGCGTTTTATCTCGATGGTCTGTCACGAATTTCGCAACCCTCTCAATACGATTGCATTGTCGGCTTCTTCTCTCAAACGCTACGATTCTCAACTGACATCAGAAGAGAAGGCCGATTATCTCTTAGCCGTCAGTACCAATGTCGAGCGCATGACTCAGACAATCGACGACATTCTCATTATCGGTAAAATTGAAGCGAAGATATTAGAGGTTTCACAAAAATATCTCGATTTGGTGGGGTTTTGCCGCAGTCTACTAACAGAGTGCGAGTATTATCGTTTAAATGCGCCGATTGAGTTTGTCTGTCGCAGTCGTCAAATGATTGCTCATTGCGATGAGCGATTATTGCGCTCTATTCTCGGTAATCTCCTTTCTAATGCGCTGCGTTATACTCCTGATGGAAAAGCGATTCGTTTAAAATGTAGCAAGCGTCAAAATCGCTTAATTTTGAGCGTTCAAGATGAAGGTATCGGAATTCCTCCAGAGGACAGAGCTTACTTATTCGAGCCATTTCATCGCGGTCGTAATGTTAGTAATATTCCCGGTACCGGTTTGGGATTGAGTATTGTTAAACAGTTTGTCGAATTACAAAACGGTACGATTACGGTAAAAAGTCGAGTCGATCGAGGGACGACGTTTACAGTACGATTGCCGATGGTGTTTGAGTAAAGCGATCTCCTGAGATATATTTTTGTAAAACAGAGATAAATTCTCAAGTACATAGCTTTAGATCTGTTATTATGTGCCAAGATTAAGTTTTAATCGAATTTTCACAATGTATCGAGGTAAAGTTGAGTATGGTTAGAAAATCTTTTAAATATGCGATCGCCACATTTGTTAGTTTCATCGGATTAAGTTTAACGCATTCAGCCCAAGCTGCTGACTTAGTTTTATTCTCAGATGGCTTTGAATCAGACCTGTCGCAGTGGGTTGGAAAAAGTGGTGGCTCTCATAATGGTCAAATTGTCATAGATCCATTAAATTCTGCAAATAAAGTCTTGAATTTTACAGCACTTAATGGGGCAGGCGATGTATTCAGCGCACTTCCTCTCTTCAGCACTTCGGGAAGCTATCGTCTATCTTTTGATTATCTAGGTTTAGCTGAGTCAGGAAGTGTTCCCAATAATTTAGGTGGTTTTGCTGGGTATAGTTTTGGTTTACCGGGTCCACATACTTGGTTGGCTGGTACTTATGGGGCATCTGGTGCAGCCTCTGTCCTTGAAGATGATGGAATTTGGCATTCATATTCATTTAATTTTGAGACTCCCAATGCTATTCGGATTATGCTTGAAGATTTTGGCAGTTCTCAGGGAGTAGCAGGAGATGCTTACTTTGATAATGTGAAGTTAGAAGCAGTTGGAGTCTCAACGGATGTTCCCGAACCAGCATCTATATTGGCTTTTGGCTTTTTTGGCGGAAGTTTATTGGCTTTGCGTCGCAAAGTACACTAATACCAAATCCGCTTTGCTAAAGCGATTGGTTTTATTTCTTTCTGCTATTTTTTAGCTTCAAGATGTTGGCGATCGCATTCATCTTTAACGCGAAGCGATCGCACGATTTCTTCTCTTACTTTTCCCGACTTGAACTTGACAGCAGAGCAAGTATTGAGAGCAGGTCGATAAAACAACTCAACAAGCGAATATTGTAGACTGTAAAAATTGACATAGACTTCGCAGATAAAATATGCTAAACTAAAGTTTTAAATATCTAAATTAAAGAGTATGACTACGATACTCGCTCAAAAACTAACACTAGAAGAATTTCTGAAGTTACCCAATCTTGAAACATCTCCTGCTTGGGAATATGTAGCAGGTGATGCAATTCAGAAACCGATGCCTAAATTTCGACATTCCGTTTTGCAAAAGCGACTGTTAGATGAACTACACGCTCCAAACTATCTGACTTTACCCGAGCTTCGTTGTACTTTTGGAGGTCGTTCAATCGTTCCAGATGTTGTCGTCTTGTCCTTGAATAAGATTCAACTCAATCAACTTGATGAACCAGAAGATAATTTTACGCAAGCACCAGACTGGTCTATTGAAATTCTGTCACCCGACCAAAGTACAAATCGAGTCATTGATAATCTTTTGTATTGTCTTTGTCATGGAAGCCAATTAGGATGGTTAATCGATCCAAACGATCGCTCCATACTCATTTTAACGCCCCAACAAAAAATAGAAGTTTGTCGAGGCGATCGCAAACTGCAAGTGCTATCGGATATCAACTTACAACTTACGGCACAAGAAGTTTTTAACTGGCTAAAGTTAGGTAAAAAAGATTAAGGCATCGATCGCCAATCTTTTATTTCATCGTGCAGATTTCCTGCGACAACCAAACGGCGATCGCGATATTCAGTTTCGGCAATCGCACCCTCACCCAAGAAAAAGAAAAGAGCAAATTGCGCCGCGATCGCCAAAAACAAGAAAATTGCAAGATTTTGTTTCATAGGATTTACGATTTTTCGCAGAATGAGAGATAATAAAAAGGTTATTTCATCGAGATTATGCGATCGCCATGCCAACAGTCACCCTAAACGGAACAATTCTCGCTCAAAGCGACAACTGCGAACAAGTTGAAGGAAATTATTATTTTCCTCCCGATGCCATTAATAAAGACTATTTTACTGAAAGTAACACTCATACCACTTGTCCTTGGAAAGGACTGGCCAGCTATTATAACCTTGTTGTTGATGGCAATGAGATTAAAGATGCCGCTTGGTATTATCCTCAAACCAAAGAAAGAGCAAAAAATATAGAAGGTTATGTCGCTTTCTATCGTAATAAAGTTTCTATCGAATCCTAGACGTAGCATGCTACATCCCTACAGGGATCTGGTAACTGATAATCGATAACTGACAACTATAATGCCTATTCGTATCCTCTTACAAACAACGCTCTTAGCAACAGCAGAAGACGATTGGACGATCGCGAACTTTTCTATCTTGCAGGATTATTTGGCTTCCCTTAAAGATAGCGAAGGAAATATCTTATGCGAAATTACCGCCCGCGATCGCGAACCCGATCGTAACGGTAACGATCCCATTTTGAGCAATTTAGATCGCGAAAACTTTGACGAACTTTGGCTCTTTGCCTTAGATGTCGGCGAAGGTTTAAGCGACAAAGATAGCCAAGGAATTATTCGCTTTCACCAACAAGGAGGCGGTATTCTCAGCACGCGAGATCATCAAGATATGGGTCTTTCCATGCGGGCTTTACCTGAAATCGGTTGTTATCATTATTTTCATACTCAGCAACAAGATCCCGACGAGTCTCGCTGCTGTCCCGATGATACAGAAACATCCTATATTTCCTTTCCCAACTATCATTCGGGACGCAATGGGGACTATCAAGAAATTACCGCGATCGCGCCCATTCACGAACTCCTTAAAAATCCCGATACAGGAGAAACACTTCAGTATTTTCCTTCGCATCCTCACGAAGGTGGTGTTGGCGTTTCTGTTAATAGAAATGATGCCCGAGGGATCGCCACAGGAACGAGTAAAATAAGCGGACGTTCTTTTAATTTAGTGGTTGCTGCCGAATCTTTAACCGATGAAATAGGAAATAAATGGGGGAGAGTCATTGCCCAATCTACTTTTCACCACTTTGTCGATTATAATTTTGACTGCGATCGCAGTTGTCCCAGTTTTGTAGACGAACCCCCCGGAGATAAGCTCAAAAATAATCCCAAAGCCTTACAAGATATTCAAACATATATTAAGAATGTAGCATTGTGGCTTTATCACTAAAAGATTGGCAATTACCAATCTAGAAAAAGTTTAAAAAAATTTCGCCTTTATTCTTCATCTTGCCATTCCAATTTACGACGCAACAGATAATGGCGTAAGCCTTCAGAAAGTTGTGTATCATTAGAAGCTGTCCTCGCCCCGGCTTCGGCTGCCCAACGCCTTAAGGCTTCAATCGGTTTTCGAGCGATCGCGGCGAGAGGAACCGTTTCTTCAATAGCGTGAATAATATCATTCGTGGCAAAATCCCGGCGCTGTCCTTCAGTAAGATCGCTAAAAGCATAGTGCATCCCATCAAAAATTGCCTGTTCGATTTCCGCCCCACTAAATTCTTTAGATTGTTTTGCCAATAACTCGATATCAAACTCTCGAATTCGAGAAGGACGCAACTTACGTAAATGAACTTTAAAAATATCTTCTCGTTCTTTTTGCGTGGGTAACGTTAAAAAGAAGATTTCATCAAAACGACCTTTTCGCAATAATTCAGCCGGTAAAATGTTGACATTATTCGCCGTGGCAACAATAAAAACAGGCGTTGTTTTTTCCTGCATCCAAGTAATTAAAGAACCAAAGACTCGCCGAGATGTCCCCGAGTCCCCATCAGCCCCTGATGTTAAATTCCCGAATGCCTTGTCAATTTCATCGATCCATACCACGCAGGGCGCGATCGCCTCACTAATTTCGATCGCCTGCCGCACGCGGCTCTCACTTTCTCCGACTAACCCTCCGAATAAACGCCCCATATCCAACCGCAGCAATGGTAAACGCCACTCGCAAGCGATCGTTTTCGCCGAGAGCGATTTTCCCGTCCCCTGTATGCCCACCAATAATACGCCCTTGGGATTGGGGATACCATACATCCTCGCTTCTTCCGTAAATGTATCCTTTCGCATTCGCACCCATCGCTTTAAATTATCTAAACCGCCGACACTTTTTAACGATTCTCGAGAGGTAAAAAACTCTAAAATTCCCGTTTGGCGAATGGCTTGTTTTTTCTCTTCCAATACTCCATCGATCGCAGTTTCATCGATCTTATCTTTAGCAAGTAGGGCTTTGTTCAAAACTCGCTCAATGCGAGTTCGACTCAACCCCTGACAGGCTTTAGCTAATTGTTCCTGTGCTAGTCCTGTGATTTGCAATTGTTGGGGATTAATCTTACTTTCAATCAGGCGATTGATTTCTTCAAGATCGGGCAACGGCAGATCGATCGCAGTGATATTTTCACTTAACTCTGCCGGAACTTCTAAAACGTGACTGACGATTGTGAGAGTATGAGGAGTGTGCTTGAGATCTACTGCCAGATTTTTCAGTTCTCGAACCACAGGAGCATTTTGAGGATGTTGCGGATATCGTAAAATAAAGTGAATATCCTTGAGAACAAAAATTCTCGGTTCGGTTTTTTCCTGTCGGCGAATGCGCTCTAATGCTCCCATAACAGAGTTGCGATTGGCATTATTATCCTCCCAGCCTCTCACTAAATCCCAAGCTAAAACTTGATGATCTGGTGATAACAATCCCGCAACCCGCTCGAGAATATTCAGAATTGGCGTTTCTTCGACAGCAACCAGATAAAGAAGAGGATAACGCGCTCGAATGACGAGACTAATTTCATCAATGAGATGTTGATGCGCCCGAGAAAATTTATCATTGCTCTCTTGAGATGCGATCGCATTTGCCGTCATAATTATTGGAAAAATGCCAAACTTCTTTATTATAATCGATTTTGCGCTTTTTGACCCTTGCCAAATCAGAGAAAAAAGTAGAAAAATGTTTATTATTTTATGGCGATCGCTGGGGAGCAAATCTTATACGATGAAGTGAAGTTCACTTAATATCTCTTGTTTTTTTGACAACAAGCCATAAATTCAATTATCTTGTTAGTGAAAAAAATATAACTGATTTTAAATGCTATTTCGTCAGCTTGAAAACTCTCTATTAACACATTTTGAATATTTATTGGCGATCGAAAACTTCATTAACGGGACAGAAAAATTATGGTTTTAACGTCTCTATCTGGCAATATCAGAATACTTTTAATTGAAAGCGATCGAGACAGTATTGCTCTCCTTGAAGATGTGTTTTTGGCAATTGAAAGAGAAACTGAGTTCTCAATTTCTTGCCACAACTCGCAATCTTTATTTCAAGCTCGAAAATACCTACAAAATAGAGATGGTTTTGATGTTATTTTACTCGATCTCTTTCTCAAAAATAGTCAAGGCATTGAAACCTTAAAGGAAATCAAAAAGTGGAGTTTTGATTTACCAATTATTATTTTAGGAAACGAAAAAACAGAACAACTATATCGTCAAGTGTTAGAAGCTGGAGCGCAGGATTACTTAATCAAAAACCAAGTCGGAAGCCAGCTTTTAATTCGTTCTCTAACTTATGCAATTGAGCGACAAAAAGCGCAAAATGCGCTACTAAAAAGCGAAGAAAAATACCGTTTAGTTCTTAACTCGATTAAAGAAGTTATTTTTCAAATCGATCTATCGGGAACTTGGTTATTGTTAAATTCTGCTTGGACTGATATTACTGGATTTTCCATTGAGGAAACTTTAGGCAAAACTGCGATCGCTTATATTCATCCCGATGATATTTTTCAGCATGAGGAAGAATTCAAAGCGTTAATATCGGGACGGAAAACCAAAGCAATCTATAATTTGCGATGCTCTTGTTTTAAAGGCGATCGCTATTGCCATCTCAAAATTACTGCTGCTCCGACTTTATTACCGAATGGAAAAATCTCTGGAATTTCTGGAACTTTTGAAGATTTAACCGATTACCAACAACAAAAAGAACAATTAAAAACGATTAACTCACAACTCGATCGCTTGGCGCAAAATGTTCCCGGTACCATTTATCAGCTTCGCCAGTCTAAGCGAGGAGAATGGAGTTTTCTGTATATTTCTCAAGGATGTCAGATTTTGTTTGAGATCGATCCCAATAAAATTATAGAGAACGCAAAAATACTCTTTGATTTATTCATTTTAGACGATCGCGATCGCTTCCTTAAAACCCTGAAAAATAGCGCCAAATCTTTACAACCTTGGGAGTTGGAGTTTTGCATTCATACCTCGTCGGGAAAACAGAAATGGTTAAAAGGAGTTGCTCAACCTGAAAAACAAAAGAATGGTGATATCATTTGGGATGGAATTATTGTTGATATCACACCACTTAAACAAACAGAAAATGCTTTATTACAACAACAAGAACTCCTCCTGAAAATCATTCAAACTTCTCCGAATGCTTGGTATTTTTATGATTTTGAAAACCAAGAATATCTCTATCTTAATCAATGTCTGATTCATATGTTGGGATATTCTGCTGAAGAATTTTATGAGCAGATATCCAAAGTTCATTTTCAATTAATGCATCCAGACGATCTCAAACAATTAGAGATTTATTTTGAACAGTTGGCAAATGGGAAAGATGGAGAAACTTTTACGATCGAATATAGAATGCGCCATCATCATAATGGAAACTGGCACTGGTTTCTCAGTCGAGATATTATCTTTTCTCGTGCGGAAAATGAACAACCCAAGCAGATTTTAGGAACGATGATTGATATTAATGAGTTAAAAGAAATTGAAGGTCAATTACAAGAACATCAAAATCGCTTGCAATTAGCATTGGAAAATAGTAATTTAGGTTTATGGGATTGGAATTTACAAACAGACGAGGTTTTTTATGATAAACAATGGAAGCAATTAATTGGATATCGAGAAGAAGAACTTGAAGGCAATATTTCTACTTTTGAAAAATTAGTTCATCCTGAAGATTTACCAAAAGTATTTAGTACGCTTAAAAATCATTTAAAAAGTGATTTTGCAGATCGTACCGTACAAGTTGATTTGCGAATGCGGACCAAACAAGAAGAGTGGAGATGGTTTGTTTCTCAAGGAAAAGTTACCGCTTGGGATGAAGCAGGAAGCCCCTTGCAAATGCTGGGAATGACTAAAGATATTAGCGATCGCAAACAAACAGAATTAGAATTGCGTCTTTTATTAGCAGCCGCCCGAGCCATTAACCGCGCTCGGGATTTTCAAGATGCGATCGCTATGATTTTACCTTTATTTGGTCAGACGATTAATTGGGATGTTGCCGAAGCATGGATTCCCATCGATCGAGGTGAAAACTTACAATACGTGCGCGGAGGATATGCCAGTCAAACAAAATTACAAGAGTTTCTCGATCGCTCCCGAGCCATCGATCGCGTTCCGAACATTGGTTTTGCAGGCAAAATTTATCATTCTCAAAAACCAGAATGGATTGAAGATATTCTCTCTGCTAGCGAAGAGAGTTTTTATCGTCGAAAAATAGCAGAAACAGTAGGTTTAAGAGCTTGTTTTGGGATTCCTATTCTCAAAAGAAAGCGCGTTTTAGCAATTTTAATATTTTTCAAAACAATCCCTTTAATCTGTGATTTACACTTGGTCGATTTGGTGAATGTCGTCGCAGCCCAACTCGGAGAATTTATGCAGCGAAAACGAGTAGAAGAGCGAGCATTAAATAAGAGCAAACAACTGCGACAAGCCCTCCACCAACTCAAACGCTCTCAAGCCCAAGCCATTCATAATGAAAAAATGACTGCCCTCGGGCAATTAGTTGCAGGAATTGCTCATGAAATCAATAATCCAATTAGTTTTATTTACGGCAATATTGCCCCAGCTTTAGACTATGCAGAGGAATTATTAGAACTGATTCATCTTTATCAAAAATATTATCCTCGCCCTGTTGCCGAAATCGAAGCCGCGATCGCCGATCTCGATCTTGAATTTATGGCAACAGATTTTCTGAAACTTTTAGAATCCATGAAAACGGGAGCCAACCGCATTCGCGAAATTATCAAATCTCTGAGAAATTTTTCGCGCTTAGATGAATCCGATCGCAAATGTGCCGATCTTCATGAAGGCTTGAATAATACCTTAATGTTATTGCAACATCGCCTCAAAGAAAATAGCGATCGCCCGGAAATTCAAGTCGTGAAAAACTTTGCTTCTCTTCCCGCTATTGAATGTTATCCTGGAGATATTAATCAGGTTTTTATGAATTTGTTGGCCAATGCGATCGATGCCCTCGAAGAAAAATGCTTACAGGGGGTACAATTTATGCCGACGCTAACTTTAAGTACCGAACTCGGTCAGTATCGCGATAGCCAACAAACTTATATTCGCATCCATCTTGCCGATAATGGAGCAGGAATTTCACAGCATCTCCAGTCGCGTATTTTCGATCCTTTTTTTACCACGAAAAGTATTGGCAAAGGGACGGGATTGGGATTAACGACTAGCCACGATATTATTGTAGAAAAACATGGCGGTAGATTGTATTGTGCCTCAGAAGTAGGCAAAGGAACCGAATTTGCGATCGAACTCCCTTTTCAATAAACCATTATTAACGATCGATGTTGAATCAAATTAAGACTCTTGCGGAAACACTAGCCTCTCGGTTGATTGAAATTCGCCGTCACATTCACGCTCACCCCGAGTTGAGCGGCCAAGAGTACCAAACGGCGGCTTATATTGCTGGGGTGCTGTCTTCTTGCGGGTTGCACGTTGAAGAAGCAGTCGGGAAAACCGGGGTTGTAGGGGAATTAGTCGGACAGGGAAAAAGCGATCGCCGGCTGGCCATTCGCACGGATATGGACGCTCTCCCCATCACTGAGGTGACCAATCTCGATTTTGCCTCCCGCAAACCCGGGGTTATGCACGCTTGCGGTCACGATATTCATTCGACTCTTGGTTTGGGGACAGCAATGATTCTCTCACAATTACGAGAACATTTGCCCGGAGACGTGCGTTTTCTCTTTCAACCCGCCGAAGAAATCGCTCAGGGGGCAGGCTGGATGGTGCGAGATGGAGCAATGCGAGATGTGAGTAATATTTTAGGCGTTCATGTTTTCCCCTCTATTCCTGCCCGCTCTATTGGCATTCGCTACGGGGCATTGACGGCGGCGGCGGACGATCTGGAAATCTTTATTCAAGGGGAGTCGGGCCATGGGGCGCGACCTCACGAAGCAAAGGATGCCATCTGGATCGCCGCTCAAATTATTACTACCCTCCAACAAGCCATCAGTCGCACGCAAAATCCTCTGCGTCCTATTGTCCTCACTTTTGGTCAAATTAGTGGCGGTAGAGCGCCAAATGTGATTGCCGATCAAGTCCGTTTGGCGGGTACCGTGCGATCGCTTCACCCGGAAACCTACGAGAATTTACCCCAATGGATCGAGGGGATCATCGCCAGTATTTGTGGCACTTATGGGGCAAAATACGAGATGAATTATAACCGTCGGGTGCCTTCGGTACAGAATGATGGAGTGATGACCCAATTGCTGGAAGAATCTGCACGAGAAGCATGGGGAAGCGATCGCGTCCAACGCATCCCGGAACCTTCCCTAGGGGCGGAAGATTTCTCTCTTTATTTAGAACACGCCCCCGGGAGTATGTTTCGTTTGGGGGTGGGAATGCCGGGTAAACCCAATCATCCCTTACACCATCCCGCTTTTGAAGCTGATGAGGAAGCGATCGTTACGGGAGTTGTTACCTTGGCTTATGCTGCATTTAAGTATTGGGATTTGGAACATTGACATACTCTCACCGCTAAACCCTTGAGCGTTCTAACAAAACGATCGCAACTTTTACTTCATCGCTGTATTAGGATGGAAAATCACGCGCGATCTCTGCACTCTGCTGGCGATCGCTCCTAAACATAGAAACCACAAACTTGACTCTCTACAAGATTTTCAGCGATCGCCTTGCTTAGTATCCCACTAAGATTTATCAGAAAACATTTCGTTTTGTAAACAGAACTGGACATTTGTGAAGGTTTTGGGCTACCTTCAGACACGGAAACATAAGTTGCTCAAATCAAGAGAATTAATATCTTTGATGCAAAGATATCTCTGAAAAAAGTAACCAAGTTCTTCGTTACAAACACTGTCCTTAGTTGTATTTTCCTCATCATTATTGATGAAGGTAATCAATATCTGCAAGATCTACGCATACAGACAAGATTCTCAATATCTAGACTCTCATTAAAAGAATTGAGAAAGTCAATGCGTAAGTCTTAACTTTGTGCTGTTTGATAATTAAAAAAGGAAAGTCTTTCATGTTCGACCTAACTCGCCATCGTTTACTCAAGATGGTAGCCAGCCTCTGGCTGAGTTTTGTACTTCTGTTCGCATCAGGTGTTGCACCAGCCTTGGCACTGGTGGACTCCAATTCCGCCTATATCGACGAAATTATTGCTCAGGTTCCCACTGGCGATCGCTGGTTGCAGCATCTCGAAGAGGATTTATTACCCTTCTGGGACATGGAGACTGCCTACGGCGATCCCATCGGCAACTATCCTACCTATCGTTGTAACGACGGCTCTTTGTACGATGAGAGCAATCCTTGTCCGGAACTAGCCAACCCCGTTAACGGCATCGTCAAACTCGAACGCGAATATTTCCGCGCCAAATCTCGCCAAGTTTTTGCTTATGGTGTTGCTTACCATCTTTCCGGAGATACCAAGTACCTAGAGCTAGCAAAAGCGGGTGCCGATTCCTTAATTGAGAATGCTTTAGCACCAGAAGGTGGCGCTTATACCTATACCATAGATGGCGTTCCCGGACCCGAAGAAGCTCAACGCATTAGTCAAGATATGGCCTATGTCGTTGCCGGTTTGGGATTTTACTATTATCTCACCCGCGATCCCGAAATTTTAACTCATGTCATCGATCTCAAAAACTACATTTTTGATACCTACTTCGATGAAGAATGGGGTTTACTCGCTTGGGCCCACGATGATTACCTCGATTACACCAACCCCGACGGAGTCGAGGAATGGGTTTACAGTAATCAACGAGAATTAGTCTCTCAACTCGACCAAGTTTACGGCTATATGTTGTTACTGGCTCCCACTTTACCGGAACCCTACCAAACCGAATGGAAAGAGGACTTGGTAGAGTTAGCCACTATCATGAGCGAGCAGTTCTATTCCCCCGATAAGAACCTGTTCTTCGGAGCCATTACCGATCCCGAAAAACAACAATTAGAAACCGATCATACAGATTTTGGTCACTCGATTAAAACCTTGTGGCTGATCTATGAAATCGGCAAGTTAACCGGACATTACGAACTGACTGCCTTTGCTCAAGAAAAAATTCCTTTAATCTTAGAAGAGGCCTATCTTGCTGATGGAACTTGGGCACGACGACCCAATAAAGATGGCTCTATCGATACGGATAAAGAGTGGTGGATTCTGGCAGAATTGGATCAAACTACGGCAACTTTGAGTTTGCGGGATCCTTCCTATGCCGAATATTTGCCGACCACCTACGCTTACTGGTTCGAGACGATGGTGGACCACGTTCACGGTGGCATTTGGCACTGGGTTGATTCTTTAACGGATCTTCCCGATATTCAATTCCCCAAACAGCACTCGTGGAAAAATGCGTTCCACTCCTTCGAGCACGATCTCGTGGGTTATATCACCGGACAAGCCATTCATAATGAGCCTGTCACGTTGTTCTATGCCTTTATGGATATGCCTGAAGCAGTGGAAATTCGTCCTTATTTGTTTGCGGCTAAAGTTGACTCCATCAAACAACCGCGAATTCGCTTACCCATTCCGGGTTTGGTGAAAACAATCGTGACGTTTGTTGACGTGCGCTAAACATTAACCCTTGTAGGGACGTAAAATTTTACGTCCCTACAAAAAGACGAGAAAACAGCATTACAACCCACAAAAAAACTCATGACTTACAAAGCGCTCGAAGGCAAAAAGGTTGCCGTTTTAACCGAAACCGAATTTATTCCCCACGAACTGGACTATTACGAAATTGGCTTTAAGGTACTCGGGGCGAGTGTAGATTTTATGACCAATATGGGTGGGGCAGACTCCCGCACGATTGTCAGCGATGTGGATTCTCCCGAAACGAAACTCTATTATCGAGAGGTTTATAAGGATCCCCTCGATTACGATCCCAATGATTACGATATTGTTTTGATGTCTGCCAATTACTGTAGCGTCCGTTTGCGGGAAATTCCCCCGATGGGATCGTTGGGTAGTATTGAAGAATTGCAAACCCCTCCTGCGGTTCAGTTCTTCAAAAACGCCATGCTGAATACAAGTATTGTCAAGGGTGCGTTGTGTCACGGTTTGTGGATTTTAACTCCTTGTCCGGAGATTTTGACGGGACGGCGAGTGATTTGTCATACGGTGGTGCTGGCTGATATTCATAATGCGGGAGCGGTTTACGTTCCCGATGAAAGTCATATTGTGATTGATGATGACCTCGTAACGGGGCGATCTGCGGCAGATTTGGAGGCGTATTTCGATGCGATCGTGGCAACTGCGATCGCTCGCAGTTAAAACCCAGCCGCGATCGCGGAAAACTTTTTCTCTCTTCTTTCAATATCCACACTCAAAACGGAATTCATTTATGCTTGCCAAAAATCGCTTGACTTGGAATCCCCTCGTTAAATTACTCTGTCTGGGTTTTTTAACGTTGGCGATCGCATTCAATTTCAATGTCACTTCCGCTCGAGCAGATGCTATTTATCATGCTTTCGATGAATGTTTGGTAGATGTCACCGCAAAACTTCCTGATATTCAGTCCGCAGGATACACTCATATTCAAGTTTCTCCTATCAATGCAACTCCCTCTCGCAATGATGATGCTTGTACCTCCGACGATGAATGGTACATTCAGTATCAACCTTTTGATTATGTCATCGATGGAAATTTGGGCAATGAGCAAGACTTCGTGAATTTGATTGAAGCCGCTCACGATCGCGACCTCAAAGTTATCGTTGATGTGGTCTTTAATCATATGGCGAATTATCGTTATTACCAAGACATTGCACCTTTCCCCGAAGCCTATCCGCTCTACCCAGAACCGAAATATTTTCACTCCTTTGACTGTATTGACAACTACAACGACACCCACGAAGTTGAAAATGAGTGGCTATGCAGTAACAATGACCCGGAAGGTTTGCCGGATTTGAGGACGGATTTACCCGATGTGCAGCAGCAAGAACAGAAGTATATGCAGCACCTGCTTGCGCTGGGAGCCGATGGTTTTCGTTTTGATGCCGTCAAACATATGTCTCCTGAAGATATCACGGGAATTTTATCAGGGATTCCCGAGGGGATATTTAGCTATGGAGAAGTTATCGGCAACACCCGAGAAGATAGCGAGCGCTATATTCCGCCTTTTGCCAAAATCACGGATTTTCAACTGGTCAATACTTTGAAATCGGCTTTCAATTTCGGGGGCGATTTGCGTTCTTTGATTGACCCGGCGAATACCAATCGCGCTCTACCGGGTTATGAAGCCATTACTTTTGCTCAAAATCACGATACTTGGGCACCGAGGCAATTTGATAATTGGAAATTCGATCCGGTAGATTTATCATTAGCAACAGCTTACGTCTTGGCTATCAAAGAAGGAACGCCTTTAATTCTTCGGTTTGATGCCTTCAACCCGACTGTTGTTGCAGCCAGTCAATTCCGTGCCAAAATGAATGATGAATCGCAATATTATCGCAATGGCAATGAAATTGCGGCGGGCGCAGATAGTCCCAATTTACTCTTTATCGAGCGCGGAGATAAAGGATTAGCGATACTCAATAAAGCGGGAGGAATTTTTAATGTTGATACGGCAAAAATGCCCGGTTTAGCAGAAGGTTGTTACCGTGAGTTGCAGTATGATTTTACAATGTGTGTTGCTGAAGGAAGTGACGGTCAAAAGTATATTAATCATTGGGGAAGCGATCGACGAGGAGGAATCGAGATTGGTCCGCGCACGGCTCTTTTCTTCGTTAAAGATTAAGGGTGTAAATCTCTCTTAATCTCTGATTGATTATCTCTAAATTATTACGATCGCTGTCATCTCGGTCAATTTTCTAGGTTTGCTAGAATGACTGAGAAAAGGCGATCGTTTTAATTCTTCTCTTGGGATTGGCGATCGCTGCGAGAATTCCGTAAGGAAATTGGTATTATAGCATTTCTTGATTTGGCGAGGTACACCTGAAAACCCGGAAACTATTGTTATAGTTTGATTTTACTGTACTCCATCTATTTGAGAAACGCTATAGTAGAGCGAATTAACAATTAAAATTCAAAGTGAGTTTGCAAGGAAAAGATAAAAGCATCATCGTTACTCGAATTTTGATTGAGTGCAGGCAGCCAAATAATACTGGGAGTGAAAGCCACCCGATCGCTAACTTGATAGCGATACAAGGCTTCGAGATGCCAAACTTCATCGCGATCGAATAAAGAGACAGGGTTTCCTTGCGATCGCACCCCTTTAAGCGTTGGTTCGACCCCAAAAATCAAGGCTCCTAAATTACCCTCTTTTCCCAGATCGGGAAATGCGAAAGCGATCGCATAATTCCAAATATCCCCCTCGCCAAACTCAATAAAAGTGGCTTTTGTCAAGCCCCCCCATGCAGAAATTGCCATGCGATCGCTGAGTTGATAAAATACCGAAAATCCATAAGAATTGGTGACAACGGGTGTATCAAAAACACGGTCAGAGCGTCCGGTATTGGCATTTAAAGCCAAGGGAATGAGATTGGCAGAAAATGACCCTGTAGCGACTCCACTACCGCCAAAGCGAAATGTATTGGCGCTATTGTAATTATGAACATAAGTTAATCCGAATTGTAGGGAATCAGAAGACCCTAAAACAACTTGCCCTAATAAAGAATAATTGCCGTTAAATAAGCCGATATCGTGTTCATTGGCACGATTTGCCAAATAGCCCATATCTACTCGCAAACCGTCCCCAAACTGATGATTTAAGCCGATTCCCGCTCCATCTCCCCCGATCGCATAGATCGGATTGCGCTGTCCGAAACGAGAGATTGCACCTCGACCGCCATCGCCATCATCCAAATAAGGATTCAAGGTTTCAGCATAATCAAAGTGAGAAGCTCCGGTCGCAAAAATATGCGCCATGCTATTTTTACCCAGAGGAAAACGGTAATTCAAGCGATCGAGAAAAACAGAATTAGTATTTTCGCTCACCAAAGAGGTATCAAAAGCGAGACGACCGTCATTAGACGAGAGTAAACTCGCCGCACTTGTTCCCCCTGTATCTCCCCCCGAGGCGAATAACGGGATCCCATTACTGGCAGAAATTTGCGTTTGCAGGCGATCGCGCCCGTAAAAACTGGTATTAAAATTGAAGCGCGATCGGTATTGAAAGGTCGCTTCTGTATCGGCATTCGCACTATTGCGAAAAATATCAGTAATATTGTTTGCACCAAAGACCTGACTACGAGCGAAAATAACCTCTCCAGTGAGTTTTGTTGTGGTAGAAAACATGGTCGCCTTTAACTCTCTCACTCGCGCCTCTAAACCATCCGTGCGTCCTCGCATCACGGCAATTTCCCGATTAAATTCCCGCGTCAGTTGTAAGATTGTCTCCCAATCTTCGCGCGAGACAAATTCAGGGCTGGTTTGAGTTATTAATCGTTCGATTTGTTGCCAACAAGCATTGACGGCTGCGGCCAATTCGTAACGCGTTAAAGGGCGATTTCCTCGATAAGTGCGATCGGGATATCCGACCAAACAATCATAGCGAGCAATTAGATCCGTCAGGGCTTGATATGCCCAGTCTTGAGGAGAAAAATCGTGCAAGTCGGATGCGCGATTGATGTGAGACATGGGGCGATCGCGGCCAAGATCGAGTTCTAGAAAAGTTTGCGCTTTGAGAGGCATAACCCAAGCCAAACAAGTACAAAAACTCAGAATGATTTCCCATTTTAGGCGTGTCAATGACATAAGTTTTAGAACGATCGAGAAAAGTCAGTTTTCGATGAATTTGACGAGATCGGAGAACCTCATTAGACCCCATAGCAGCGAACGGGAGAGGATGTCAACGTTATGAATTATCCTAGGAGAGTAGAAAAACGGAGCATAATGCGGTGAGACTGGTTATACTCGGAGGACCCGGCTCGGGGAAAGGGACGCAACTGCAACGGTTGAGCCAAGCGCTAAACCTGGCGGGGATCTCCGTTGGGGAAATTTTACGAGATGCGATCGCCAACAATAGTTTTATTGGGGCGAAGGCAAAATCTCATGTTGAAAAAGGCGAACTCGTACCCGACGAGATTATGATTCAATTTATGCGCCTGCGATTGTTACAGGAAGATGTCAATAAAGGCTGGATTTTAGAAGGCTATCCCCGCACTGCTTTTCAAGCCGAAGAGTTGGAATTTCTCCTCGAAGATTTCCAGCAAGATTTATATGGGGCTATTTATCTTAAACTCGACGAAGCGATCGAACTCCAACGTTCTCTCGCCCGAGGTCGCCCTGATGATACTCCCGAAATCGTACAACGACGCATACAAGGTTTTAAAGAGCGCACTACGCCCATTTTGGAATATTACGCCCGTCGCGGCAAGCTGCTCATGGTCAATGCAGAAGGAACGCCAGATGCAGTAGAAACGGAAATCTTGCAAAAACTTAAATCTTGACGAGAAATTTTCCCTGCGGCGCTTATGCTGGATTCAATGATACAGATTTATCTCAATAATTATGCCTTGGCAACGTCCCGACGGTCGCGCTCCCAATCAACTGCGCCCCATTCAATTTGAACGCCATTTCACCAGTTTTGCTGCCGGGTCGGTGTTGGCACATTGTGGTAACACAAAGGTACTGTGTACGGCGAGTATTACTTCTGGAGTGCCTCAATTTCTGTCGGGAAGCGATCGCGGCTGGTTGACCGCCGAATACCGCATGCTTCCCAGTGCCACCCCCCAACGACAGGCACGAGAATTACTCAAACTTTCCGGACGCACCCAAGAAATTCAACGGCTGATCGGTCGCAGTCTCCGGGCGGCGCTAAATTTAGAGATGCTAGGAGAGCGGACGATTACCATTGATGCAGATGTTCTGCAAGCTGACGCAGGAACGCGCACGACTTCTATTACCGGCGGTTATGTTGCCCTTGTTTTAGCACTACAAAGTCTTCTTGAAAAAGGAGAATTAAAACAATCTCCTATTTGTTATCCTGTTGCGGCGGTTTCTGTGGGCTTGATTGAAGGAGAAACCTTTTTAGATTTGAATTATGTTGAGGATGTCACCGCCGATGTAGATTTTAATGTCGTAATGACTGGAAATTTAGAGATTATCGAACTACAAGGAACCGCAGAATCGGGAAGTTTCAATCGCGATCGGCTCAACTGCATGATGGATGTTGCTCAAGAAGGCATTCAAAATCTACTCATTGCCCAGCAAGACACGCTTAAATCAGTCACCAGTTAAAGAGGAACAGAGAACAGTTTTTAATGTTTGGGTTGCTCGTCTTTGTTGTTTATGTAATTATTGTTGCTCGCGTCTTTTATCAGATGTGGTTGGATTTGGATGAGTTTATAAGCGTACGGTTGGATGGTACGGCGTTACAAGAACAGTTAGAGTTACAGCAGTTACAGGATGCGATCGCGATCGATTTTAAATTTCAGGGATGTTACAAGCCTCACCAATTAAAAACCCTTTCCATGACTATGTTCAATCAAACTGATAGGCGAACGATTTATATAAATTGGGAACGGTGCAATCTTAGTGATTTTAAAGGTCTTTCTCAGCGTATTGTTCGTCTCGTTCCCGGTATTTCCGATCTCTCCCAAGGACAAACTTATAGTTTACTGGCTCCGACTCAAGGTTTAGCGGCTGAATTAACGGTAGAAAGTGCGATGAAAGCGACAGAAAGCGGTCAATTAATGGTTGCTTCTCCTTTGTTTTCTAAAGGTAGCCTGCTGGAAGCGGCAAAAGGAGAAAAACGCTTTACTGTGCGCTTAGTCATTGAAGTTTCAGAGCCTACCATTGGCGTTCGCGTCGGTAGCATTCACGCCATTCTCTGTCATTTTATCGTCAGCAAAACGCCAAAACGACAAACGATGTATTGGGGAAAATAAAGATGCGAAATTGTAAAACATATCAACTGTCACGGTGGCGATCGCAAGGTATTAAATTGGCGTTAGATTGAGTTAGCCCGCCATTTTTTCGCTGGATTTGTTGCAATAATTGCGATTTTTCTAGTTCTAATTGTTTAACCGTTTGCTGCAACATATCGATCGTGCCGTACATTTCTACCGGATCGAATACTTTTAATAAGCTCGTTTGAGTGACAATTCCCAAGTCTCTGCCCCAATTCCAAGACACCACCAACCGCCGAATGCAGCGCTTTTGCATCTCCTGATGCGCCATCCATAAGGAATCTTCGGGATTGAGAAGAAATAAAGGCGTACTCATCACATCTTCAACATTAATTTGCGAGAGCACGAGTTGCAGAGCCTGAAATTGAACGATATCTCGCTCGGTGATGATGCCAACCGGGAGATCGCGATCGCCGGTTGCTTGGACGATAACGACACAACTGACTTTTTGAGCGCTCATCAATTGTGCGACTTCTAACACTGTCGATTGTAAACTTGTACTGATGACTTGTTTGGTCATCACTTCAGAAACACGGCGAATTTTGAGGAGATTGGCGGGGCGTAGAATTCGCCGCAAACTTTCTGCTGAGACGACTCCTATCAATTTGCCAGCCTCATTAATGATGGGGAGATGGCGAATGCGGTAGCGCCGAAACAAAAATAAAGCTGCAAAAACGTCTTTAAATCTTTTTTGTGAGATAGAAACGGGCGATCGGGTCATCACTTCACAAATAGGAAGGTTCGTGATGTCTCGATCGCCTGCCACCAAGCGCACGATATCTCGTTCGGTAAAAATGCCCTGAATCTGACCTCCTTCCGCCACTAACACGCAACTTGACTGCAACGGCGTGGAATCCTCTTCTGTTGCAGATGTTGCGATCGCCATTAAATGACAAGTTTGCCCGCGAATTTGACTCATTAGAGCGATCGCATCAGCAACTAATGTATCTGGTGCCACGATGAGGGGGTGGCGATCGATCGCCTCTTCCAAGTTAGCAAACTCGAGGGTAGAGAAGGACATAGAGGAATGTTACGAGGGATCGCAATAAAAATCTTATCGGGTCTAGACATGAACCCTTTTATGGTGTAGTCTAAGAGAAATGTTACAGGTTAATGGCTAAGAGCCTTGATAGCTAGACGTTTTGCTTCAATATAGGTTCGAGAAAAATCAGCATTCTATTCTTGTTTTGGCAGGAAAGAAGGGGATTTGACTCCAGAAATTCTGGGGGTCTTTCCGTAAAGTCGATCGAGAACTCGTTTAATCGAAATTCTTTTCCACTGCTGGCCGCGCTTGGTAGTATAACCTTTCTGGTTTAACCAATCTGCGATTTGTTGCAGGGATTTTCCCGACTTGTGGTGACGGCGAATTAATTCAATAACTTGTTGTTCTTGGGGACAAGAAACCAATTCGCCATTGACAACTCGTTCGCCAAAAGCAGGAGAGCCGTAACCGGCATAACCGCCGCGATCGGCTTTAGCTTGTCGTCCTTGCTCCAGTCTCAACCAGCGATCGGATTTTGCGTTCTCTCCAGTCATTAGCCCAATTTACCGAAAAACTCACAACTCTATCTTTGTAGTTTATCAGCAAGAATCAGATTATGCGATTGATTTTTCTCGGTCCCCCCGGTGCAGGGAAAGGAACTCAGGCTCAAACATTAGCCGATCGGTTAAAGATTCCTCATATTTCAACAGGGGAAATTCTGCGCGATGCGATCGCCACAGAAAGCCCTTTGGGTTTAGAAGCACAAGCCTATGTGGATACGGGATCCCTCGTTCCCGATGAGTTAATTATTGCTTTAATGCGAAAGCGTCTCAGCCGCGATGATGCTCGTAATGGCTGGATTTTAGATGGTTTTCCCCGCAACTTATCCCAAGCTCACGCCCTCGATCGCCTTCTACAAATCCTACAGCAACCTTACGGGCGAGTCATTAACTTTGAAGTTCCCAATACCATTTTAATCAGGCGAATGTTAGAGCGGGGGCGCAAAGATGATAACCAAGAAACCATCGTGCGACGGCTCAGCGTTTACCAAAAACAAACTCAACCCTTAGTCGCCTTTTACGAACGTCGTCGCTGTTTAGAAACGATTCGCGGCGATCGTGCAGTGGAAGAGATTTCTCTCAATTTACAAGAAGCGATCGGCTTGCTCGCTTATCTTTAAAATTCTCCAAATTTTTCACCTTACACACCGAAATAAAAAAATGGCAACATATAAAGTTCGATTGGTCAACGAAACTGAAGGATTAGATAAAACCATTGAGGTTGCAGAAAACCAGTATATCTTCGATGCAGCCGAAGAAAACGATATCGAACTTCCCGTTTCTTGTCATTCTGGATCTTGTTCCAGTTGTGCGGGAAAAATTCTTTCGGGAACGGTCGATCAATCCGAACAATCGTTTTTAGAAGACGAACAAATTGACACGGGATATGTTCTGACTTGTGTTGCTTATCCTACCTCAGATTGCACCATTCAGACGCATCAAGAAGATGCTATTTTGTGATTTTCACTTTTCCTAATCTTGCTTTTTTCTATCTTTTATCTTTTTTGAATAAGAGATAGAAAAACTTAAAAATCTTGTTTTTCAACCAAAAATAACAATCTTAATCATGGAAAAAGCAGCTTACATTCAAGAAAGCGATTTTGATAGTTTTGTCACCGACAATTCTCTGGTTGCTATTGATTTTACCGCCCCGTGGTGCGGTCCTTGTCGCGTTGTTGCACCTTCCATCGATCGCCTAGCAACAGAGTACGCCGATCGCGCCGCCGTCGTTAAAATTGATATCGAAGAAAACAAATCAATTCCCAAGAAATTTAACATTCGTAGTATTCCTGCCGTACTTTTTTTCAAGAATGGCGAATTAGTCGAAAGTTTTGTCGGTAAAGCCAGCTATGAAGAATATCAAAAAATGTTAGAAAAACATCTTTAAAATCATGCAAACCCAGCAAGCAATTCGCTGTCCTAATTGTGGAAATATGGCGCGGCGATACTTTTGGATCGATGGTCAAACTTCCGAGAAAGCATATCGAGAAAACTGCCTGACTCGCAGTGAATGTTTGAATTGTGACTATTTTTTAGTCACCCATGCCCAAACTGGAAATGTTCTCGAATCTTATGCACCGGGAGTCAAAATTAACCCCGATCGCAAAAGTTTCTCCAAGATTGAAAAACCGGAAAAATATCCTGCGATCTCAACAATTTAAACAGTTTATCCGAAGAGCAGATTGAGTGCAGTCTCAAATCTGCTTTTTTTAACAGGTTGTAGACGATCGCACTAAGAAGAAGATTGAATATAATTGACTTGAGTGGGATAGGCAAATTCTATGCCGCGATCGCTAAATGCTTGGAAGAGCGAAAAATTAATTTTCTGCTGCACATCCATATAAAAACCATAGTCATTGCTATTAACAAAATAGACAATTTCATAATTTAAACTAAAGTCGCCATAGTCCGAGAAATGGACGCGATCGAAGGTCACACCGTCTATTGAGTTGATAATTTCTTTGATAATTTCAGGAATTGCGTGTAATTGTTCCGAACTGGTTTGATAAACAACACCAATTTTAAAAGCAATTCGTCGTTTTTCCATACGTTTGAAATTGCGAAGGCGAGATTCAGTCAGATCGGCATTAGAAAGCACTAACTCTTCTCCATCTAAACTTTTGAGACGAGTCGTTTTAATGCCAATATTTTCAACAGATCCCATGTAATCCCCGACAATAATAAAATCTCCCAACTCAAAAGGACGATCTAATAAAATTGAGAAATAGCTAAACAAATCTCGCAATAAACCTTGAGAAGCGAGGGCGATCGCAACACCTCCAATTCCCAAACTAGCAACGAGAGCCGAAATATCAAAACCCAAATTATCCAATAAGAAAATACCGCCAACAACCCAAAGAACAATGCGAATCGCAGGGATAATTGATTTGAAACTCTGCATTAAATTGGGATTTTCGTGGGTACTCAAGTATAATCTCAGGAGATATTCGGAAATCTTAGAAATTAGTTTGATGGTAATAATTGTGGCGAGAATCATTAAAATGATATCAAACGCCTGCTTCAGGATCGGATGTAAATTGAGATTGTCGATCGCTAAATAGATTGTCCCGATATACAATAAAGGAATTAAGGCTTTTTCTGAAAACCGAAGTAAGGTATCGTCAATTGTTGTTTGAGTTCGCTTGGCCAATCGCTTTAAAGATTTAAAAACTAAAGTTCGGATGGGATGAACGACAATAAAGCCAATAAGAAGAATGGCCAAAGCTATTAAATAATCAAGAATACGGTTATTGAGAAATTCGCGATCGAGAACTTCAACGAGCATTATTTTTCGCCTCCAATTTTTACAAAATTCTTGAATTGTTTGGCAGGAAAAGAATTTTTTTCCTGCCTTTTCTCTCCAAGAGCGCAAGAAAATATTACAATAGATTAAGAAATTTTAATGCCAGTCCGTACACGCCCTATGACCGACGTTTCCACCTCTCGCATTCGCAACTTCTGCATCATCGCTCATATCGATCATGGGAAGTCCACCCTCGCCGATCGCCTCTTGCAGGTAACGGGGACAGTACAAGCACGAGAAATGAAAGAGCAGTTCCTCGATAATATGGATTTAGAGCGGGAGAGGGGCATTACCATTAAGCTACAAGCCGCACGAATGGATTACAAATCCGAAGATGGAGACGAGTACGTCCTCAATTTAATCGATACTCCGGGTCACGTGGATTTTTCCTATGAGGTATCGCGATCGCTGATTGCTTGCGAGGGAGCGTTATTGGTAGTGGATGCGTCTCAAGGGGTAGAAGCGCAAACTCTGGCGAATGTTTATTTGGCGTTAGAAAACGATCTAGAAATTATCCCGGTTTTAAATAAGATAGACTTACCCGGAGCAGACCCCGATCGCGTTAAGGCAGAAATTGAAGAAATTATCGGTCTCGATTGTAGCGGAGCGATCTTAGCTTCGGCAAAAGAAGGGATCGGCGTAGATGAAATTTTAGAATCGATTGTTCATTTAGTCCCACCGCCACAAGATACGATTGCAGAACCGTTACGCGCCCTCATTTTTGATAGTTATTACGACCCTTATCGAGGGGTAATTATTTATTTTCGAGTTATGGATGGGAAAGTCAAAAAAGGCGATCGCATTCGTTTAATGGCTTCGGAAAAAGAATATGAAATCGACGAACTCGGCATTCTTTCCCCCAATCAAATCCCTGTAGACGAGCTTCATGCAGGAGAGGTGGGTTATATTGGTGCGGCGATTAAAGCTGTTGCTGACGCTCGGGTAGGCGATACAATTACCTTGGCAAACTCTCGGGCAAAGGAAGCATTACCGGGATATGCGGAAGCAAAATCAATGGTTTTTTGTGGCTTATTTCCCATTGATTCTGCACAATATGGAGAGTTACGAGATGCGCTGGAAAAACTAAAACTCAGCGATGCAGCACTGCAATACGAACCGGAAACTTCGAGTGCAATGGGATTTGGTTTTCGCTGCGGTTTTTTGGGCTTACTGCACATGGAAATCGTCCAAGAACGATTGGAACGAGAATATAATTTAGATTTAATTACGACGGCTCCGTCGGTCATTTATCGCATTACGACGACAATGGGGGAAACCTATGAAATTGATAATCCCAGCCAATTGATTTCTCCCGATAAACGCGAGAGAATTGAAGAGCCATATATTCATTTAGAAATTATTACCCCCGAGGAATATGTCGGCACGTTAATGGATTTGTGCCAAACCAGTCGGGGCGTTTTTAAAGATATGCGTTACTTTGCCAGCAAGCGCACGACGTTAATTTATGATATGCCTTTAGCAGAAGTCGTAACGGACTTTTTCGATCGCATGAAATCCCGCTCTCGAGGCTATGCTAGTATGGAATATCATCTCACGGGTTATCGAGAGAATAAGTTGGTGCGTTTGGATATTATGGTCAATGGCGATCCAGTAGATTCTTTAGCGACGATCGTTCATAAAGATAAGGCTTATCCGATGGGACGTGCTTTAACAGAAAAGTTAAAAGAACTCATTCCCCGCCATCAATTTAGGATTCCTTTACAGGCGGCGATCGGTTCTAAAATCATTGCTAGCGAACATATTCCCGCATTGCGAAAAGATGTTTTAGCCAAGTGTTACGGGGGAGATATTTCCCGGAAGAAGAAACTCTTACAAAAACAAGCCAAGGGGAAAAAACGCATGAAAGCGATCGGGACTGTGGATGTTCCCCAAGAGGCATTTATGGCAGTTTTAAAACTTCAGCAGTAATATCTCAAAAAAAATATGACTTTGAAGTCTAGCATTTAATTTGCTGTTATTATGAAAATGTTAACCCTCTTTGTAACAGTTCTTGGGCAAAGTTGAATCTTTTACCATATCTGGATTACATTTATGGTTTAACTCTTCCGATCATCATCCTCCTCATATTCATGTCAAGAAAAAAAGTGCATGGGAAATTCGAGTCTTTATCTTAACAACCAATGAGAAAGACTTAGATTTCAATATAAAAGTGCAATTTGGCAAGAAGAAACCTACAAGTTCTGAAAAGAAGAAATTAGCTGAACTTGTATCTAATAATAAAGAAAGTTTATTGGAGGAATGGAATAATAAAGTAGATGTTAAGGAGAATATGGAATGACTACAGAAATGACGATCTTTGTAAATGATCCTGAATTTCCATTTGAAAATTTTAAAAATAATGACAATGTAAAGATATTACGACGTTTTTTAGAGGAAAAAATTCTGAACACAAAAAATTTATTTATTTTCACCTCTGTAACTGCATTATCTACAGCATTTTACAAAATAAATTCAATCAGAGATCGAGCAATTGAGAATGGAAACCTCCGTGGTTGGCTCATTCGTTCTGACGATCCTAATCCTATTCCCAGTCAAATATTTGCAAATCACGATTCTAAATTTTTACCAATTATTCATCCCAATGTAGATATTACGAAAAGAATTGCAATATCATGGCAAGCAAATGCTCAAGAACAATTAATAGCTACAGCTATAGTAATGAACGATATCTTACAGGTTTATGATTGCGCTCTTAACCAGTGGAATATCCCTTTTCTAGATTTGCCTGCTTTAACTCAAATTCCTTCTAAATATAGAACTGAATTTGAAATAGATGAAGATGGGAGTTATCTTTACTGGCCTTGTGTCAATCTCCACATTGATATGGAAACATTAAGAGCAACCGTCGATCTAACATTGAAAGATAAACTAGAAAAGGAAAAACTTGTACGCGATCGCTTATTTGGTCGGGCTGTTGCAATTGTCAGAAAACAATATAAGCTCAGACAAATTGATATTCAAGGACTTTCTGACAAACAAGTCCGACGAATTGAGCAGGGAAAATCTCAACAATTATCATCATTAAAAAAATTAGCAAAAGCACATCAGATGACTTTAAATAACTATTTAGAAATAGTTGCTCAAACAGTTTCTAAATTACGCTCTCAAAACTAAGAATTGATTATTGTTTTGGCATTGCTTAAATGGCCTTAAATTGATGTTGCTGAATACATAAAAAGAGGCTGATGTCAACCAACCTCAATATTTCTTAAAGATTTATTTTTTTAGAGTTTTTTAATCGTCGATCGCTTTTTGGCGTTTCTTTTGTTGCTGCTTGAGTTCTTGTTCTCGTCGAAGCCGGTTTTGTACAGCCTCTGCTGAAGCACCCACCGGAAAACCCGCAATGGGAATCGTTTGAAACTTCCGTGCTGTCTCTAGCTGCTTCAACTCCGTATAATCGACCCAATGAATGCAATTCACCGGACAAGTATCGATCGCTTCACCGATGAGATCTTCCCCATCGCCATCTTGACGAATCACTCGCGCCCGTCCATAATCCGGCTCAATATAAAACGTATTTGGAGCCGTGTGAGCGCAATGCTTGCAACCAATGCAAGTCACCTCATCCACGTAAACGCCCTTTTCTCGCAGCGTTCCGCCTAATTCCGGTTCAAAACCCGTGCGATCGGGGGCATCTCGAAAAACGCCCCCCAATTCCGGCTCAAGACCCGATCGCGCTTCAGTGGGATCGAAATCGCTCATCTAAGCACTCCAGCGTTGGACGACCAAACGAATAGAGCCATCTGTATTTTGCTCCTCGCGAGCCAATTCAAACCCTTGTTTGATAGTTTCGCCAATAACGGTGTGATAGGCATAACGCTGAGTCACGCGCTTGATAAACCCTTCTACCGATAAAGACTGCTGCCAGTATTGCAAATCGGTTACCATTTCGTATTCCTGACCATTCCAACTAAAACCGATGTCATAGTTATTCTCTTGCTCGACTACAACTTGGGCGCTTCTGGTTTTGCCTTGATAGCCCCGCACGGTTTCCGGACCATCTTTCCACTCAATATCCAAGTCAGCTAAAGCCGCTTTGAGAGAAGTGAGATTGCGAATTTGAGTTTTGATATTGCTGAAATGAGACATATGTTAATAGTCCTTATTAGTAATTGATGTAGGGGCGTAATGTTTGCGCCCAATCTGGTTGCCTGCGCCGATCGCGATTTGCACCAGCAATCCTTCTGCGCTAACTCGCTTGTTCCCAATCCGCCCAAATCGTTTGGGGATTGGTTGTTTTTTGCGATCGCTGTTGCTCTAGAGCATAATAATCTGAAGTTTTGTCTACAGACATCACCCTCCCGAGTTGTTCTTCGATCGCGGCGGTAATTTCCGTACAGGATCGGCCAACAATTCCGGTGACTTTCTCTTGTACGCGACCGTCTGGATAAATGATGAACTCTAGGCTTTCCATGCTCATAGCTTGGGGTTTCTCCTCTAACGCGCGGAATCGGGGATTGAAGGAAAACAGCGATCGCCGTTCTCTTTCTGTATTACCCATTTTTTCCGCGAGACAGTATTAATATTTCAAGAATCTTAACAAAGTTTCGTATTGATTGAATAGCTTACTTCAATCTTGCGTTAAGTTTGTCGTAACTTTTTCCTCAAGTCAAGCAATTCCCTTTAAATTTGAGAATCTCAGGAAAAATTCTGAGCTAAAACCGGAAACTTTCTCTCTAGAGATAGATGCAACGCCAATATCGGGACTGGTTGAAAAATTGTTTGCTGTTAGGACTCGTCGCCAGCTTGGCGATCGCGCTTCTGAACTTCCCCACTTCTCCCCATTCCTTACCCAAAGATACGGGGGAAACTCGTGGCGTTTGGCTGACTAATGTTAATAGCGGCATCTTGTTTCTCCCTTGGGGCATACCAAGAGCGATTAATACATTAGCGAAATTGCATTTCAATACCTTATATCCCGTGGTTTGGAATCGAGGCGATACCTTTTTTCCCAGCGAGATCGCCAAAGCAACAACAGGACGCGATCGCGAACCCTTCCTCAAACTCATGCACTTTAATGCTGATGTTTTGCAAGAAATAGTCATGCGAGGACATCAGCAAGACCTTAAAGTGATTCCGTGGTTTGAGTACGGCTTGATGACTCCCCAAAGTTCTGCTTTGGCCAAACGACATCCCGAGTGGTTAACCCAAACCCTCGATCGCCAGAGCAAAGAATATCGCGATGCTTTTCAAGAGAGTGAAGAACCAGAGCGATCGTGGCAATTCCCCAATTTGTTAGCGATTCACCAAGTTTGGTTAAATCCATTGCATCCGGAAGTCAGAGAATTTATTAAAGGAATTATTTTAGAAGTTGTTAAAAATTATGATATTGATGGCATTCAGATTGACGACCATTTTGGGATGCCGGTAGAAATGGGTTACGACGATCTGACCCTGCAAATTTATCGAGCCGAACATCAGGGCAAATTACCGCCCAAAAATCCTCACGATGCTCGTTGGATGGGATGGAGAGCCAATAAAATCACTGAATTGATGACAGAAATTTATCAAGAAGTTAAAGCCGTTAAACCCGATTGTATTATTTCTCTGTCTCCGAATTCTCAAAGTTATGCCTACACGCATTATTTACAAAATTGGCAAGTTTGGGTTGCTCGGGGCATTATTGATGAATTGGTTTTGCAGGTTTATCGGAGCGATCGCGATCGCTTCATTACAGAACTGACTCAACCCGCCGTCCGTTTCGCCAAACAGCACACTCGAGTCAGCATTGGCATCTTAAGCGGGGTACTTTCCAAACCCGTCACCATGAATACTATCTCCGAACAGGTTCGAGAAGTCCGCGATCGCGATTTCTCTGGTGTGTCTTTTTTCTATTGGGAAAGTCTTTGGGGTTATATTACCCCCGAGTCTCCCTATCGTCGCCGCCAAGGATTCAAAGACTTATTTTGGGATGTAGAATGAGTTTTTATCAGAATGAAAGAAGCACAAGATAGTCCTTTATGGAACGGTAACTGTAAAATTATATGAGGTCGATCGCAACGATAGCCAAAATTTTCAATTTACCAGCAAGCAAATCACAGTCAAAAAATCTCTTCCTCTATCTGCATCTGGAGAGCGAATTCAAGGCGATCGCTAATTACTCTCTGCATATTTTTTAACAAAGCGATCGTCAAAAATCGGTTCTAAGGGAGGTGCTTCTTCAATAAAGCCAACACTTACCATAAATTCAGCCATTTTTTCTGCTGCATAGAGCATATGTTTCATGTTGTCTCCCGGACTAAAGGCTTCTAAATTTTCTTCAATTGTGAAAATTTTTGTTCCTTCCTTCAATTTTTGTAATTCTCCAACGGAAATATTGGCGCGTTTCGCCATAATTTCATCGGCGCGATCGGGATTTTTTTCCATAAATGCCAAGATGTCAAACCAAGTATTCACTAAGGCTTGAATATCATCGGGATGTTCGTCGATGAGCTTTTGAGTAACCACGAGGAGATCGGGAATTGCACCGGGAAAATCTTTAGAGGAAATGAGTTCTTTTGAGCCTTCTCGTTCTAAAGCAATCAACCAAAAAGGAGGAAATGCTCCCACGGCATCAACATTACCATTAGCAAAAGCTGCAGCCGCATTTCCTGTATCCATGCCCACGATTTCTACATCATCGCGAGACATTCCTTTTTCTTCTAAAGCCAGACTGAGAAGAAAATCATTGACAACACCTTCTTCTACAGCAATTTTTTTGCCTTTTAAGTCTTCAATCAAATTGATTCCTTCGGAAACAATTATTTTATCATTTCCGGCTGAATTATCATTAACTAATACAGCAACTTTCCCATGAACTGCATCAGCGGCAAACGAAATTGTATCGTTGAGTGTCTGACAGTTTGCATCTAATTTTCCGGCAGCCAAACTCTCTATTGAAGCGAGATAACTGTCAAACCATTGTAATTTTACATTGACGTGATTGGCCTCAAATAATTCTTCTTCTTCTGCGATCGCCCAAGGCCACCATCCCGGCCATGTACTATATCCCAGTACAATCGCTTCTGTATTATCAGCATTACTTTTAGTGCTAGTTTCATCACTAGGTGTATCTGGCGTAGTTTGATTGCAGCTGACTGTTAAGATTAAGCTGGCGAGAAAGACAGCTAATAATGATAAAATTGGGCGACGTTTCATGTTTTGGTAATCCTAAAAAGATATTGTCAGTCTCCTCTTTTTTTTGAGAGATCTGAACTTGTTTGGGAACTTCCTCAGAAACTTGGTTACAAGACTATTTTAACCAAGTTTCTGAGACCTCATAAATCCTTGCAATACCAGGCACAGGGATTTTTTCAAGCAAAAGGTTAATTAATTAAATCTTTAGTCTCTTGAGAAATCCGTTTCTGTTGAGAATTTTCAAAAAACTGTCGGTTGTAGTCTTTACATTTATAATTTTGTTTTCCATTATGAATGCGACCGTTTTTAAAAGCTTTTGTGGATTCACAATGTGGACAATGAGGTATAACTCTAGATAGATAACTCTTGCTTTGAATATTATATCCTTACATCTGGCAGACTACCCTCTAGAAACAATCTATATTTATCTTATTTTTTTGCTTTAAGCTATCAAATCAATTGGCTTTTGACTGTATTAAAAATTACGGAATTGAGATTTAAGATTGCAATGCAAGTGGCTGCCTCAGCATAGCAACTATCGAGAACTGCCGTAAAATTTAGCGATTGACCTCTCAAGCGGTTAGGGTGGCTTCTCCGGTTTGCAAGAAATGACGGCGAGAGAATTTTACGATTGTGTTTGCTCTGACCTGCGAGAATTGTTCTCCAACCATTGTGCCAAAAATGCTTGAGTTTCGCGATCGCTGGCTAATCCTTCCATCATAGAGATCGCCTCCTTTTCCAGTGCATCCAGCAAGTAATCATTCAATCCTAAACCGATGGGAGCGTTTCTTTCTCGGGGGCGATCGTCAAATTAACATTCATTCTCCTTGCGGATAGCGATTCCAGAGATCGCTTTGCTGTCGCAAGCTGCTAAACTCTCCATTGCCCAAAATGAGGTGATCTAATAACGGTAAATTGAGAAGTTGCGCGGCTTGCAAAAGCTGTTCGGTTAAGCGAATATCTTCTTTTGACGGTTCGACAGATCCCGATGGGTGGTTGTGAGCAATAATAAATCGTGTCGATCCTTGGCGAATCACTTCTCGGAAAATATCGGGCGGATTCGCGATCGTTTCGGTTGCCGTGCCGATACTAATCACTTGAGTTCCTAATAAACAGTTTTTCGTATCCATTAAGAGAACGGCAAAACGTTCCTGCAATTGCCACATCAGATCGTGGCTGAGGGCATCTACCGCCACTTGCGGCGAATCAATTAAAGCTTTGGGGGCAGGTCGCAGGTGAAAGGCGCGTTTTCCCAGTTCGATCGCCGCGAGAATTGCCGTCGCTTTCGCAGGTCCGACTCCATCAATATCCATGAGTTCTTGTGGGGAGACCTCTCGCATAATATCGAGGGGATCTCGTTGATGTCGTCCCAATGTTTGTAAAATATGATGCCCCAAACCCACTGCCGATAGTTTCCCAGGGCCTTGACCCGTCCCCAATAAAATCGCCACTAACTCGGCGGTTGAGAGATTTTTTGCCCCGATCGCCAGCAATCTTTCCCTCGGGCGTTCGCTCTCGGGCAGATCGGCAATTCTCAGGTTATAGGTCATTTCAATGAGCAACAGGTTGATTGGAGATGAGGGCTATTTTACCTGTAATGTCGCCAGTTTCTCAAAAATATCGTGCTTTTCTCTTTGAGTGAGATCGATCAGGCCAAGGCACTTTCGCTACCGGAATCGCTGAGAAACATACAAGAGGATCCTGTCAGTTCGATTGTGCGCCGGACAAACTGATAATCGGGAATAGTTTGCAGGCCGATAAAATCCATGTCTGCTTGAGGAGCATCTTCAACGCATTGCCAAAATTTGCCTGTCATAACGACAATGTTGGCAGAAGTGGGAATGCGTGCTAAATCTCGCAACTCGGCAATAAATTCCCGTGTTGAGATCGCCTCTTCTGGTGTTTCTACCACGGAAATAAGGTTGAGTTCTCCTTTCCACGCTCGCCTTAAACGCAATGCCATTAAAATTGCTAAATTAATACTCCCTTTACTCAATCGTTCCGCTAGCGAACAATCTTCTAATTGGGGACGCAACCATAAATTGATCACCTCGGCGCGTCCCAAACCTGCTTGGGGGTGCAACCCAAATAACATGACTCCCACCTGTAACCGTCGCGCTTCCTCAAAAACGGGGAGTAATGGCGGCCAGAGTTCGGGATCTGTCGGCGATCGCAAAAACAGAACATTGGGGCGAAAAAATGCGCTTTGTAATGCTTGCAAGGCGGCAATAATTCCCCGTTCGTCTGTCGTAACATTTAATACTGACGAGGTGGTAAAAATGCCCCGCTTTCGCAATCCTAAACCGAGTTCCTCGATGCGATGGGATAGGTTTTCTACGCTTTGCTGTTTGGCCAGTCCCACAAACAAAATCGACCCTTCTGGCTGACAGAGATCGCACAGTAAGCGATATTCTCCCAAAAGCTGCGATCGATCTTCCACGGGAACGAGTAAGGTGGGTTTCCACGCCCGAGCGCTGAGTAAATCGAGTTTAATCGTTTGGGTGGCCGCCCATTCCGCGATCGCCACAAAAATTCCGCTTCTCACATCAGCAAAATTCCTCTGATAGTGCCCGCGTATCAAACGCAGATAAACGCAGGCCACGACGCTTAACGCCATTAAACTAAAGGCGGCATTGATAATCGCCATGGCCATCATGCAAGCCAATGCGCCAAAAAGCGGAATAATTTGAGGCAGTTTAAACGTGGGGCGAAAGTTCATTAACCCCAAACTGGACTCAATGGAAACGACTAAATTAATTGTGCCGTAAGTAATGAGGAAGAACATGGTAATTAGGGGTGCGATCGCATTGAGATCTCGCAATAATAGCCCGCCCAAGGCGACGATCCCACTGACCAGTAAAGCGCGGCGGGGTTCCCCATTCCCCGATAATTTGCTCAACCATTCTCCTCCCGGTACCGCGCGATCGCGAGCCAATGCCACTAATACTCTCGGTGCGCCAACAAGAGAGGAAAGAGCCGCCGAAAATGTTGCGGCCAAAAGTCCCACCAAGACGGCAATTCCCCAGCGCGACGCATCGACCATAATGGTATAGTTGCGAACTAAATCGTCCGGGGAAGCGGCGCGAGAGACCCACCAACAGAGAGAGATATAGATAATCGCGCTGAGAGCGATCGCGCTTAAGGTGCCAATAGGAATGCTGCGGCGGCTATTTTCCAGTTCTCCGGACATATTCACCCCGGACATGATCCCCGTGGTTGCAGGAAAAAATACGGCGAAAACCCCCCAGAAATTCGTTCCGGAAAAGCTCGTTTCGATCGCTCCCGGAAAGTCCCCCCACAGTAAAAGCGGTTCGGGAGAATTCCACGTGACGCTACTGCTGAAAATAGAGGCGAGAGAAACCGCGATCGCTGCCATCACGAGATATTGAATGCGAAAAGCCAGTCCCGCACTAATATAAGCCACCAGAAAAATTGCAGCAAATACGCAGAGATCCACCAAGAGGGGAGAATGGTGAGGAAATAGCAGCAGCCACCCTTCTCGAAAGCCAAAAATATACATGGCCACGGCGAGAGCTTGGGACATAAATAAGGGTGCGCCAACACTGCCACCAATTTCCACCCCGAGGGCTTTGGAAATCATGGCATAGGGTCCCCCAGCCCCCAAGCGGGTATTGGTGGCGATAGAAGCCACAGAAAGCCCAGTTGCTAAGGTAATGCTCACCGCCGCCAATACCACTAATAAACTCCCGATCAGCCCGGCATTTCCCACCACCCAACCTACGCGCAGATACATGATGACCCCGAGGATCGTTAATAGAGTCGGTTTAAACACACCTTCAAAGGTGTTGTATTTGACCGGGGTTTTGAGTTGAGGCGATCGCGCAAAGAGTTTCATGAATGGTCAAGGGAAGATGTTAGTCCATTATCTCAGTCCGAATCGCTTCAGTTCCTCCCGATCGCCGATAAAATGAGAAAATAAAGTTAAAACGGTAACATTGATAACATAAAACCGCATGAAAATCCTCTCCAATCTCCTCTCTCCGAATAAGAAAGCCAACATACAAGCGGTTTCCAGTACTCGCGGTCTGCCTCCTTTACGACGCACGCGCAAGGGTATCGAGTTAAAATCCGAATATGAAGTGGAAATCATGCGGCGATCGGGTTTTATCGTGGCGACGGTACTGAAGGAAATTGCCGAATGGGTTAAACCGGGAATGACTACCGCAGATTTAGATGTTTATGCGGAAAAGCGCATTCTCGAAATGGGGGCAAAACCCAGTTTTAAAGGCTATCACGGCTTTCCGGGGTCGATCTGTGCTTGTATTAATAACGAGGTCGTCCACGGTATTCCCAATCGCAAAAAGATCATTCGCGCGGGGGATTTGCTTAAGGTGGATACGGGGGCTTATCAGCAAGGGTATCATGGCGATTCTTGCATTACGATCGCCGTGGGCAAGGTTTCTCCGGCTGCTAAAAAATTAATGCGAGTTGCAGAAGAAGCGCTATATAAAGGTATCGAACAAGTGAGAGAGGGCAATTATATTATGGATATTGCGGGGGCAATTCAAGATCATGTCAAAGGACAGGGTTATAGCGTTGTTGAAGAGTATACCGGTCATGGGGTGGGGCGCAATCTCCATGAAGAACCTGCTGTTTTTCACAGTCGCACCCGAGATTTACCCAATGCTAAATTAAGGGCGGGTATGACTTTGGCGATCGAACCGATTATTAATGCGGGATCGAAACATACGCGCATTTTAAGCGATCGCTGGATGGTGGTGACAACTGATAATAAACTTTCTGCACAGTTTGAACATACCGTGTTAGTTACCGCGACGGGTTATGAGATTCTCACCGATCGCGATCGTGTGAGCTGAAATACTACATTGGCAGTCCCAAACAACCCACCGTTAACTTGTTTCAATTGGTCGAAGACTCATATCAAAAAACAATTTTTCGTTCTGGCGATCGCATTCAGTCTTCTTGATTTCCCGATCTGGAGATTAGTTGCGATCGCTGATTTACCTTTTGCTAATGAAACAGCCCTGCCCCTTTCAAGGGGATAAAAAGAAAATCTTGCAGATGTCAAGCCTCCGTCTTGAGCCAGAGGTATTATTCATTACTCATTGAAATGACCGCTATGCTCATCATGGTCATTGTGTCCATTATGGTCGTGATGAAGGGGAATTCTAATATTACCCATGCCCATTGCTCCAACGCTAACAACACCCATTGATTGTATGCCACCTGTTAAGATTCCCATCGCGACAACCCCAGCAGAAAACACCCCCATTGACACGGCACCTAAAGAGACAATACCCATTGGAACGACCCCAATCGACACAATGCCCATCGGAACGACACCAATCGAAATATAACCGAGAGGCGCAATGCCGATCGCGATCAACTTCGTGGGTTCTGAGTGATTGTGATTGTGCATGAGAAATATTATTCAAAAAAAAGTGATTGGGCTAGGAAACCGCGTATTATCTTGAATGAGAATTTAATCCTTTGTCAAAAGACAAGTTGTAAAACTTCGCTCTTGCTCTCTCTCAAAAATAAACTTTCTTTGCGATTGCTTGACAATACCGAGTATTTTATTTTTTTCCGAGAAAAGTTTACCTTAGAATAAATTTTAGCTAACAGTTCAATCATTGCTTTGAAATATAACGTTATTCAAGAAACTGCCTCTCTATTGACTCGCGATCGCGTCCGTCTCGATGCAGATATTTACCGTCCCGAGGCCAAAGGGGAATTTCCGGTACTCTTAATGCGCCAACCTTACGGACGGGCGATCGCCTCTACCGTAGTTTACGCTCACCCTAAATGGTACGCCGCCCGAGGCTATATTGTCGTCATTCAAGATGTTCGCGGTCGCGGCACTTCTGAAGGGAAATTCGAGCTTTTTGTCAATGAAGTTGAAGATGGATTTGAGACGGTCAATTGGGCTTCTCGACTCCCACAAAGCACGGGGGAAGTAGGCATGTATGGATTTTCCTATCAAGGAATGACGCAACTCTATGCCGCACAAAGCAAAACTACCGCTTTAAAGGTACTGTGTCCGGCGATGTTGGGTTACGATGTCTATAGGGATTGGGCTTACGAAAACGGAGCTTTTTGCTTGCAAGCAAATTTGGGTTGGTCGGTACAATTAGCAGCAGAAACCGCTCGCTTACAAGGGGATTTTAAGGCCTATCAAATTCTCTACACGGCGGCTCGCGATTTACCTTTTGATAACCCGTCTCCTCCTTTTCGAGAATGTTTGCGAAAATATGCGCCCAGTTCCTTTTTTTATGACTGGCTGGCACATCCTCAACCCGGCGAATATTGGCAACAATTTCAGCCCGATCTGACTGATATCGATCTCCCCATGCTCCATATTGGCGGCTGGTTTGATTGTTATTTGCGAGGGACGTTACGCTTATATCGAGAAATGCTGCAACAATGCACAACTTCACAATCTTTAATTGTTGGCGTTTGGGGGCATTTACCATGGGGAAGAAAAGTCGGTGCGATCGATTACGGCAAAGATGCAAGCAGTCCGGTTGATGAGTTACAAATTTGCTGGTTTGACCGCTTTTTAAAAGGCAAAAATGCAGAGATTGAAGAAAAATCTCTCGTGCGTTTATTTATTATGGGATGCGATCGCTGGCAGGATTTTCAGGCATTTCCTGAAGGGAAAAAAATTTCCTATTATTTAACCAGTAATGGTTTAGCCAGCATTCGCGATGATGCTGGAAAAGTAACCCTCGATCGCAGTGATAATAACCTACAAGAAGATATTCTCGTACACGATCCGTGGCGACCAGTTCCCGTTTTAGGCGGTCATGCGGCTTTTCCTTCAGGTGCTTTTGAACGTTCTCAAATTGACTGTCGCAGCGATGTTTTAACCTATACCAGCGAGCCTTTTACTTCAGAGTTACATATCATCGGGCAAATTATTGTTGAATTATATTGTCAAGCGGATACGCCCAGTTTTGACTTATGTGCAGTTGTCTCAGAAGTTCAAGATAATGGCAATGTGTATAATTTTACGCAAGGATATGTTCGCATAAATTCTCGACAAAATCCCGTACAAATTCCTCTGCAAGAAACTTGTATTTGTATCGCACCGGGGAATTGTTTGCGGTTGAGTATTAGTGCAGCTTGTTTTCCGGCCTATCCTATCAATTTAGGAATAACTGTATTCGATTCTGAAACTAGCTGGAATGATGCAAAAATTATCACGATCGGTTTTCGATCTGGAGCGCGATTTCCGGCAAGATTATTACTTCCTGTTCGCGATCTTAGTTTTAGCGATCGCGACGTTTAAGTCAGAAGCGATTATCATGATTTTTTTCTCCGTTCATAGCGATGACGATAGAGTAACTCTAATTGCCCTCCCGACTCCTGAATAAAGGCAAATTGACGGAGATAAAACCCTCTGAACATATTTGCAAATAAAAGCGTAATAATGGCAACGATTAAGCCAATTCCTGTAGAAATTAATGCCTCGCTAATTCCTTGGGTAACAACTCCAGAATTACTGCCGCCAATTTCCCCAATTTTCAAGGCGGCAAAGGTCCGAACTAGCCCAAAAATTGTCCCTAATAATCCCAATAATGGCGAGACGCTAATAATCGTTTCAAATACGGTATTAAAGCGCTTAAGAATGGGGATTTCGGCTTGTGCGGCAGTTTCGAGGGCGAGGCGAAATTCTTCTGGGTTGGGGCGATCGCGAGATAGTGCTTCGAGGAAAATTCGGGCCATGGGAAATGTACTATTTTCCCGCAAGATTTGCACGGCGCGAGGAGGATCGCTGAGGTATACTTTTAAGACTTCCCGCACAATTGAACGCTGTCGATTATTGATACGAAACCAAAAAATAAGACGTTCGAGAATAAGAGCGATCGCAATTAAGGAAAAGAGAAAAAGAGGTAAGGCAACGATGCCCCCAGAGGTTAACCAATTATCGGACATTTTTGTTTAATTTAGGGTTTATAAATACAAAATGGAACGCGTTTATAAGCAGGCGTTCCATTTTGGCGATCGACATTGGCAGCAAACAAAATATTTGCTTCAGGATAAAATATAAATGCTGCCCCTTCACGCATTCCACCGCAGATAATTTCAATTTCTTTCAATTCTCCGGCATCGCCTTTCACATTAACTTTTTCATGTTCTTGAAAGCCTGCTTTTTTCACATCCCCCGCATTCATTAAGATACAATAGCGATGGGGCATGCCGCGAAATTTATCGGCGGTACGATAGACTACCGTATTATGTTGGGTATAACTGCGCCCGCTTCCTAAAATAAGTATCAAACTGGGGCAATTTTCGGGAATTTTGAAAGATGCGCGATCGGGAAGCGGAGTTATTTTCATCATTGCCCAAGCAAAGACGACTTTTTGAGAGGTTGCGATCGCATAACCGACCTCCTCTATTTCTTCTCGGTTTTTGACTTGACAATCTTGCATCTCAGCAATATCAACGTTTTTAGCTATCACACTATTTTGATGTCACGATTTTACTCGCAATTTACTCAAAATTACCTTGTTTCGGTACTGACCTTTCATTCCCCCGTAGATTGCTAACGGTTTGAATGAGGGGCAAAATTTTCAGAAAGTTGTAAAAAAATGTAAGATGCTATATTATAGCGCTCCCATTCAATGTTGAGAGGTCATTCGTGCCGCCGCAAACTCAATCCCCCAAACCCCAAAAATTGAAAAAAGGAGGACTGTTGAGCGATCGCGGCCTCGAGAAAATCGAACCCGCGATCGCCCAAAGTTATGCCGCACAAAATCGCCAAGTTAGTTATGGGAAAATCGCCCGTCGCGCTAACATCCCAGTCGATCGCGCAATCTCAATCCTCTATCGTCGCCAACCCGAAGATCTCGCAACGATTAAAGCCTTATTTAAAGCCTTCGATCTGAGATTGCGCCGTAGCGATTATCAAATCTTACCGATTGAAGAAGAGCGAGACGACTCTGAAAATATATCTGATGATACAAATATACCTGAGGATTTAAGCAACTCACATTCCTCGCTTTGGGTGGGACGAGAATCTCTTGTTACCAAACTGGTACAGGAATTACAAGGACAGTGCTGGTTGCTGGTTCTCGAAGGAATTGGCGGTATGGGGAAAACAGCCCTTGCAGAACATTTAAGTCAAGATTCTCATTTACACTCAGAATTTCCCTTGGGTCTTCACATCGATTTCCATCATCAACGAGGAAATTTTGAATCCATTGCCCGTCTGGTTTTAGGAGAAGAAATTGCCCAACAAGAACTCTTACAAAGAGGAGAACACAATCTCATTGCTGCCGTTTTAGCAAAATTGCAATTTCAGCCTTGCTTACTTATCCTCGATGGTTTCGAAATCTTACTTGATGAAAACAGAAACTTTAAAAGTTCGACCCTCGATCGCTTTTTTCAAGGCGTGCTGGAACTTTCAGAATTGCGATCGCGTCTTATCTTGACAACCCGCATTCAACCGCAATTGTTTGCGAATTTTTCTCGTCACAAAATGACCGCGATCGCCCTCAAAGGGTTACAATTCTCAACCGTCAAACAACTTTTTATCGCTTGGGGCATACAAATACAAACCCTCACTGATGAAACTTGCCTGAAAGAAATTACAGAAATTTACGAAGGTCATCCTCTAACGCTGAAAATTATTGCTGGAGAAATCCGAGAATACCCGTATTATGGCAATATTCAAGCCTACTGGCGCGACTATGGCTGTGAATACGAAATTGATGTTACCAACATGAACAAGGCTAATCATCCTTCTTCACGCAGTTTGTCAGACTGGGTGAAAATATCCATCGAGCGCACCTGTCAGCGCTTAAATGAAATTTATCCCTTAGCTTATGAATTACTTTGTTTGGGGGCGGCCAATCAACGCGCCGTCGATCCTCAAGGTTGGGGATTTTTAATTGGTAATTTTTCCCCAAAGGAGCAAAAATCCGCTTTAGATATCCTCAAAAGACGTTTTTTTTTAGAAGAAGAAAAAAATCGCTTGACAATTCGGTATTATTTACATGATTTTTTGCGTCAAATTGTGTTAAATCATTTACAGGGCTCTGAATCAAAAGGGGGAAGGAAATGACCGAACTCGAAAAAAAGGTAAACTTTAAAATTTTATCCGAACAAGAAGCCTTAAAAGTTCGGTATCGCCAGACAGAAAAACAATTTGTGTTCCCTCATCCTCCTGTTGAGGAAGACCCTGCAAGTGAAATTCCTGAAAGCGAAATTCCTCTCACTGGAAATCTTTCAGCCCTTGTTCGCTTTATTGAATGTGCCAAACATTGGCTGGGTTTGAAGCGAAATATTACCAATCTGAATGACGAATATCCTCTGCCTAGCTTACATGAAGTTCTCGAAGATTTAAACTTAACAGAAATCGCACATATTCGCTGGGCATTTTACTACTTACAAATATATCAGCCCGATCCTAACGATTCTCAACTAGAAAAAGTACGAGGATATTTAGAAGCCTTCGCTCATCTTTGCGAACTTAACGCTTGGGAAGAAGCCAGTGAAATTTTGTTTCTCCGTTTAGACAATGGAGAAACATTACATCATTGCTTAGAAAATGGCGGCTATTTTCAAGAAGCGATCGCACTATATCAACCTTTACTCGGACAAGTGAATCTAGAAGTTGATGCAGTTTGTTTACAAGGTTTGGGAAATACCTATTATTTGCGCCAAGATTATCAGCAGTCTGTTAAATATTTACAAGACTATCTGGATTGTCTCCAAGAAAAAGCCGAAACCTCTAATCTCGATCGCACTTTTTTGTATTTAGGAAATGCTTATTATTCCTTGGGGAATTATGAGAAAACTATTGAATATTTAGAGCAATGTTTAGAGTTAACTGCCAATTTCGATGAATTTTTCGGATCGGGAGATACATTATTTTGTCTTGGCAATGCTTATTATTCTCTGCAACAGCACCAAGAAGCGATTGAGTATTTAAAACAATATTTACCCATTGCTCGCGATAATAAGCAAGAGCGTATCTTGGCAACAACATTATTGTATTTAGGGAATGCTTACTATTCTTTCCAAAATTATCGCAAAACGGCAGAACACCTACAAGAATATCTCGATATTGTTACTGATGTCGAAGGCGAGCCAGAGATTGAAACGACTTGGCTCGCCATTGGTAGTGCATATTATTATTTACAAGAATACGAACGTGCGATTAAATATTTGCAACAGCATTGTCAACTCCTCGAAGAACAAGATCGACCCATCGAATCAGAAAATATTCTCCTCTATTTGGGCAATGCTCATTACTTTCTCCAAGATTGGGAACGGACAATTCAATATTTACAGCAATATATGGGGGGGATTGAGAAAAATCGTGAGAAAAATCGCAAAACTCCCGCGATCGAGACAACATTATTGTATTTAGGGAATGCTTATTACTATCAACAAGAATACGAAAGTGCAGCCGATTGTTTGCAACAATACCTGACCTTAACAGAAAATAAAGAACGAGTTCGAGAGATTGAAACAACTTGGCTCTATTTAGGGAACTCCTATTCGGTTTTAAAAAATTACGACAGAACGATCGAATACTTGCAACTCTATCTCGATCGCGTCGAAAGTCAAAAACAACAACCCAATCTGACAAAAATATTTTTAAAGCTCGGTCAGGCTTATTATCTTAAAGAACAATTTTCCCCAGCTTTAGAATATTTAAGTCAATATTTAACCTTAACCGAAACAAATCAAGAACAGCGAGAATCTTTTGAAGAAACCTTATTTGCTTTGGGACGAGGATATTATATTCTTCAAGAATACGGCAGCGCTATTGAATATCTCCAACAATATTTAAATCATACGGAAGCGCAAGAGATACCTGTAGAATTAGCAACAACATTATTATATTTGGGGAATTCTTGTTATGCGAGCGATCGCTATCGTCTGACGATTGAATATTTGCAACAATATCTAACTTTAAAAGGGAAAGAAGAAGGGAAAGAGAATTTAGAAATGATTCTCTACAATTTAGGGAATTCCTATTACGCTCTTAAAGATTATACGCAAACGGTGGAATATTTGCAGCACTATCTCGATCTCGCGCGAAAAACCTTGGCAAGACAGGAAATTACGCCAGCAGCGCGATCGCAAGCCATTCCTCAACTTGAAGCCGCGTTGCTCAATATTGGCAATGCTTACGGCAATATGGGTGAGTACAATGCAGCAATTTCTCATTATGAAGAGTTATTGAATATCTCTCGCAATGTCGGCGATCGCCCGTGGGAAGGAAAAGCCGTCATGCAGTTGGGAAATGCTTATTGTGCTTTGGGAAGTTATCGTCAAGCCTTAGAACGATTTGAAGAACATTTGATCGTTTCTGAAGCCTTGAACGATTTGCCCGGTAAAGGGAAAGCTTTGATTAGTTTGGGAATGGCATATTTTTATTTAGGGAACTATCATAAATCAATTCGCGTTTCTCACAAAGCGTTAAAGGTCGCGCGAGCAACGGGAGATAAGTTAGAAGAAGGGCGGATTTTTGGGAATTTGGGCAATGCTTATCATGCTCTGGGAGATAGCGATCGCGCCATGTCTCTTTATCAGCAGCACTGGAATATTGCCCGCATTTCCGGCGATCGCGCCGAACTCGGGACGGCTTTGGGGAATTTGGGGGTGATTTACGGCTTTTTGGGGAATCATACCCAAGCGATCAAACACCTGCAACAAAGTTTGCCGATCGCGCGAGAATTGGGCGATCGTTATGAAGAAGGACGCTTAATCGGTCACATTGGCGAAAGTCACCTGCGCCTTGAAGAGTATGCCGAAGCCCGAGAGCATTTGCAAGAAGCCTTAAAAATTGCGCGAAATATTCAGGCCAGACATTTAGAAGCAGAAATTTTGAAAAATTTAGCACACCTGAATCAAAATTTGGGTAATGTAGAAACAGCGCGGGAATATTGCCATCTGGCTTTAGCGATCGCAACGGAATTGGAACTTTCAGAACTCTCCCTCTATCAAGATTTACAACAGCAACTCAAACCCTCAATTCTCGCGACGGTATGGGAGACAGTATTAGGGCTAATTCAAAAGCGCATTCCCCATTCTCTCACGGGTCAATGATAATCAATTACTAAAAAAATGGGTCAAGAAATTGCGATCGCCACGTATGGATTAACCAAACAATTCGATCGCCGTATTGCGGTGAATGCTCTCGATTTGCAAATTTCCGAGGGAGAAGTTTACGGTTTAATTGGGGCGAATGGAGCAGGAAAAACAACTTTAATTCGGATGTTGGCCGCGATCGAAGAACCGACGATCGGCGAGATTTACATTCACGGCGATCGCCTCTTGCGGAATGATACCAATGCTCGTTTAAAGAAGCGTTTGGGCTATCTTCCCGATGATTATCCCGTTTATGAAGATTTGACAATTTTAACTTATTTGGACTATTTCGCCAGGCTGTACGGACTGAAACAACCCTATCGCCAACGTCGTATTAATGAGGTGTTGGAATTAGTGCAGTTAATCGAGCGCAGAAATAGTGCGATCGCAACCCTTTCAAGAGGAATGAAACAACGCCTCAGTTTGGCACGGACGATCGTTCACGAACCCATTGTTTTATTATTAGATGAACCGGTATCGGGTTTAGATCCCCTCGCACGAATGCAGTTTCGCGAGACGATTAAAACTCTACAAGAAGCAGGGATGACGATTTTAATTTCTTCTCATATTCTCAGCGATTTGGCAGAACTCTGTACGTCCATTGGGGTCATGGAATATGGTTTTTTAGTAGAAAGTGCGCCCTTACAAGAAATTTATAGTCGTTTTTCTCGTCCCCATCTTTTAATTACCGCGTTGGATAATTTAGAACGATTGGAAACCGAGTTAAAAAATTGCCTTTGGGTGGAAAGTTGGCAAATGCTGCGAGAGACTGGAAGCGTGCAAGTTAAATTTTCCGGGACACAGGAAGAGGGTGCAGAGTTTTTAAAAACTTTAGTCGCTGCGGGAATTGCGATCGTGCAGTTCAATTATACCCAAGAAAATTTAGAAAATCTTTTCTCTGCCTTGACTGCAACGAATGCTTAGACATCATTTTTGGGACTCCTCTGGCTCAAAGTTGTTAGCCTTAATTTTCTCATTTGCCCAGAAAACACACCGCAGTTCATTTCTTCTCAGGGTAACTCTTTCTTCTAAGTTTCCGCTATTGGTATCGCGAATTAACTGGAATACATCGTTGCCTTCATCAAAAAGCAAAGCATTCCAAGCTCCTTGCTGTCTGAGATAGTCAGCAGTTTCTATAATACTAGCTCCTCGCCAGTCATATTTGTGTCCGTGAACAAGGAAAAAGAGCTTATCTGTATTTACGATTCCTATGTTCTGTTTCTGAGGATTACCATCTTCATCTTGCGCTTTAATTCCTATCATCGAACATGGATATTGATTAAACAGAAAAAATATCTCTAGCCATGTTTGTCGCCCCTCAGTTATCCAGCGCCACTCCCCAGGCTTGGTGACACTAGAAGAATTATAACTGTAAGTTGAGAATTCGCTTTCTTCTCTTTTAAGCACAATGTCAATCCATTCTTTCGGTGCGCCAAGATATTTAAGATCGAGTTGAATCGCTTGATTGAGTGCGCTAACTCGTAAGTTTCTATCTCCTTGAATTAGTGCCGCTTCTCCCAGCCACACATCATTACGACTGCCCTGATTAAAAAGATTTCTGGGAATTGTACTATAGCCAAAACCCAGAATTCCGGCTCTTCCAGTTTCTGCTCTATAATCCTCGTCTCGATTCAAATTGGGAAGTTTATAGATATGACGAATATCGCTAAACTCTCGAATTGCAGAATCAAGACGAATATCGTTATGAAGGGTTTTACCTTCTTGACATAACTGTTGTCCGTATACGGCAAATTCGATGAGATGACCGATAGGATAGCTGGAAGATGCCTCATTGCCCTGAAGAAATACATGACTATCAGGCGGTCCAACGATTAAGGAAGGAGCATTAAATTGCACCCTTGCGATTTGATAAGGATAAACAACTCTAGTTTGGTTAGCGATATTTATTAAATCAGGATTATCCCGATCGCATGACCATTTTATTAAGCAAGTATAAGACCTGTTATTAAGTGGTTCTTCTGGAGTATGAAGTAAATTCCAATTGCGATTATGATTATGATTACCCTGATAACTATTTCCCGAGACAAAAGCAACATTCCATTCATTCATTGTCAGATCGCCACATCCTTGCATTAAAACTATCTCACCCAGATTTTTATCCTCGGCATTTTTTTGGTGAGATTGAGTTCTTTCTAATACGACCAATAAACGCAGGTATTTTTTTAGGTTATATTTAATATCCTTTTGAAAAGCTAATGCGTTTCTGAGCGTCACAAAGTTGGTGATATAGCCAGGCCAGCTTTTTGAAAAAAGAGCGTTAATCGAAGATAGAGCCTCCTGTATTTTCTGGTTGAGAGGAATATTACTAAATATTTGACACAAATCTATGTATAAAAAATCGAAAAAATCGAGAATATCGTAAACAAAGTTAACTACATCTACTATCAAATTAGGAGCATTAAAGTCAGGAGCAGAAGGGATATTTTTTGGTAAAATTTGAGGATAGTAACGCCGAAGAACTGCGCGAGCATCATTTTTTGCTGTTTTTTCTCCTACTAGCTCTTTATAAATGATATAGTTGGCAGCAAAACGATAATAGATGCTGCGAAGATGAAATTGCTTCTTGTCCTCTGTAATATAATATGACCCAATTCTTTGTAACTCTGGATCTGTAGTAGAACTACCTGGTTCTTCGGGATCTTCCATGAAAGGAGAACTATCGCCTTTTCTTTGAATAATCGGTCCTTTTTCCAGTCCGGCTGAGTAGGATAGATGTAAATCGAATTTGTTTGGCGTATCGATGATGACGAGATTTGACTGTTCGGGAGAATTTCTTCTATTACTTCCCGGTAGTCCAGCAGGCGAACGTTGGATTCCAGGCTCTCTTTCGTCTTCCCAGACGGCATCTATTGCAGAGAAATGTGTTTGAAACCAGTTTCTTTCTTCGTTCACGATCTCCTCCTTTAAGGATTTAAACCTTAAGTCAATTACCCGGAGATTAAGATAAGGAAGAGTTTCCCGTACCTATCACAGAAGCAAATTAATACATTTCTGTTTTCTCTTCCTCATCTCGAAATATTTTTGCTATCTGCCTTTTCTCTTTAATTTATCATGAAGGAATAAAAATTCGCGATCGCTTTTTACATAATGATACTGAAGTTTACAAATCTCAGGAAAAGTGAGATTGTTACTATTCTCAAGATCGCCTCTGCCAATGATTAAGTCCGAGATTAAATCATACGCACAAATTCTAAAGAAATCTTACCAAAAAATAAGCAAATTTGTTGAACGCGATACAATTGGCAGCCCCAGCAAAGGTTAATCGTGTAGATGCGATCGCACTCTGACCCAATTTTGACTACAGGAGTTCATTAAATGATAAAAATCGCTAAATTTTTGATGGGATTGTGTTTGGGATTTCTCATCCTTGCGATTCCTTTTAACCAATTCCAAAGCGATCCCCTCGATCCCTTAGAAAATATCGCCGTACAACTGGACGGACGGAAAAAGCCCCTCGACACCGTCGCCCGAGAAACTATCGCCCAAATTCACGGACGTACCCGTTATACCCCCACAGATGGGCAAAAACTGGACTATCTACAAACTTATCTTTCCCTCTGGTTTAACGATCGCGACTGGAACCAAGAACCCTTCATTCTCTTCAGCTATCGTCCTCTCAAAGAACAAGTCGGACTCGATCCAGACCAAAAATATTTTACCTTCCAAGAACTGATTGTTTCTGATGCAAGCAAAGCGATCTTCAACGCGCACCAAAAAGAAGCAAATAATAGCGAACTTACCCGAAGCGATCGCGAAGCCTTCACCCTAGAAAATCGCCTCGCCCTCATGTATAACACCGTATCCAACCAAAATCTCCCTCTCGTCCCTCATCCTAACGATATTAAAGGCACTTGGGCGAGCATTTCTACCGCCGAAAACGATTACTCTCGCGATCGCCTTCAACCCGTCCTCAACGACTACGAAACCCTCAAACAAACCTATCGCAGTCACCCTAACGATTTTGATGCGATCGGGGATATTGCTCGAATTTTACGCAACAATTTAACCCAACTCAGTCCTAATATCTATCCGCCTGCAAAAACACTGGCGCGAGAAACAAATTTTTATCATTTGCACCCCTTTGCTAAAGCATGGAAACTCTATACACTCGCTTTTGTTCTCATGCTGTTGGTTACTCTCTTCCCTGTTTTTGAGTTCTACTGGGGGGCAATGGGAGTATTTGCAAGCGGTTTGGGTATTCATGCTTACGGTTTCCTCGATCGCATGGCCATCGCCGGGCGACCTCCCGTGACGAATATGTACGAGTCGGTAATTTGGGTGGGTTTTGGAGTCGCCGCGATCGCCTTTCTCTTTGAACTCTTTACCTTCACCCGTCCGGCAAAAACTCCCGATAGTCTCAAACCCTCTGCTTTTGTTCCTCACCTTACTCCTCGAACCATTCGCGCCAAATATTATCTCCTCGCCGCCGCCCCTCTCTCCGTCATTTGTTTGCTTTTAGCCGATAGCCTTCCCGCCGTCCTCGACCCCAGTATTAGCCCCCTCGTCCCCGTCCTGCGAGATAATTTCTGGTTGAGCATTCATGTCCCGACAATTACCCTCAGTTATGCGAGTTTTGCCCTTGCTTTAGGATTGGGTCACATTCTCCTCGGTTACTATTTCTTTGCCCCACAAGCAAAAGAACGCATTCGCAGCCTTGCAAAATGGAATTATGGCGTTCTACAAGTGGGAGTTTTACTGTTAACAGCAGGCGTAATTTTAGGTGGGATTTGGGCGCACTTTTCTTGGGGTCGCTTTTGGGGTTGGGATCCGAAAGAAACATGGGCATTAATTGCCCTTATGTGTTATGTTGTTCCCCTACACGGTCGCCTCGTCGGATGGTTGGGAGATTTTGGCATGGCAGTGACGAGTGTTGTCTCATTCAATGCAGTTTTAATGGCATGGTATGGCGTTAATTTCGTGCTAGGCCAAGGATTACATAGTTATGGGTTTAGTACGGGAGGATCGGAGTTAATTGTCGGTTCTATTGTGGGCTTGGATTTGTTATTTGTTTTAGTCACAGCGATTAAATATAAAGGTTGGTTTACTCAATCAGTCACCAGTCATTCCTCTATTTCTGACTCCCATCTTGACCCAGAGAGGGTTGAAGAGATATCAACCAATCAGCAACAACTAACAACAAAATTATGAACCGTCGTGAATTTATGAGTTGGGTTGGTGTGGGAATGTTTGCAAGTTCTTTACCTATTGTTCTGGCAGCTTGCAATTCTAGTCCTGAATCTTCCCCCAGTCAAAAAACAGAGAAAAAACTCGATACTTCCCTCCGAGAAGATGGCTTTCAAGCCTTGGGAACAGTGGAAAAATTAGCGGAAAAAGGATTTATTACCGATAAAAGAAATGCGGCTAAATCTGTCATTATTTTCCGATATCCGGATACCGGAGAAATTGTTGCTTTCGACTCCATGTGTACTCATCAAGGGTGTTCTGTTGAGTTTAATCCTAACGAAAAGCTATTAATTTGTCCCTGTCATAGTTCAAAATTTGCGCTTGATGGTCGAGTTGTCGCCAAACCAGCCCAAAAACCTCTAACCCCTTTTGAAATCAAGCAAGAGGATAACTTGATTCTTGTCAAGGTCAGTTGAGAGTAATTTGCATTATATCAATTCAAAATTTGCAAAAGGATGCGGAGTGCGATCGCATCCTTAATTTTTGTCAAAATGACTTGCAATTTTTTCGTAGCAAATATTACTATTAGATGTAGAAACAGTAAATTTCGATACAAAAATTTTTTAATTCGCATTCACCCCCAGCAACTGAAGATGGCAATATTCAACAGTAATGAAGTTCTCTCGAAATTAAAAGGCGGACAATCTTTGACTCGCGCTGAGTTAAGCAATATCAACTTACAGAGTTTGAACCTCGATCGCGCTTCTTTTGTTCGGGCTTATTTGCGATCGGCGAATTTTTCCCATGCTTCTTGCCAAGAGGCAGATTTTACCCATGCTGCCTTAATGTGGGCAAATTTATCTCATGCCAATTTAGCACGCGCCCGCTTGTACAAAACCAGACTCAATCAGAGTAATTTGAGTCATGCAAATTTGCGAGAAGTTATTGCGATCGCAGCCAATTTTTACGGGACAACTTTAAATCGTAGCGAACTTTCTGCGGGACAATTTGAACGGGCGGATTTTCGAGAAGCGACGGGAGAGGGAACGAATTTTAGCAGTGCCAATTTGACGCAGGCGAATTTAGGGGCAGTCAGCTTTATTGACGCGAATTTTAGTCATTCTCGCATCCTTCATGGCAGTTTGGAAGGGGCAACATTAACTCGCGTGGCGATCGCGGGAGGAGATTTAGAAAAAGCGAATTTGACTCGCAGTGTTTTGCAACAAGTTGACTTAACGGGAGTCCATGCGATCGCGGCTAATTTCCGCGCTTCTGAATGGAATGAAGTTAAGGCAACAGAAGCAGAGTTTGTCAGTGCCAGTCTGGAAAATGTAGTATTAAAAGACGTTAATTTAGCCCGCACTTCTCTCTTTTCTGCTTGTTTGGAAGGGGCGAGTTTTACGCGAGTCGATTTGACCGATGCAAATTTACAATATGCCAATCTAGAAAATACTCTTTGGGAAGATATTAATTTTTCTAACTGTAATGTTTCTGGTGCTGTCTTTACCGACGCGCAAGGGTTAAGCGAAGAACAAAAAATCTGGTTGAAAAAACAAGGTGCTTTGAATATTCCTGAATAATTTCCATAAGGTAGAAAATTCCTACCCTTTTTTATTGTTCTGGGTATGGATGTAACAAATCGCCAACATCGTTTCTAAGATCGTCAATATATCCATTTATATATCCATTTAAAGCCATACAAGAATTTACTTCTGTTGATTTCATTCCAGATCCAAAAACAGATTTTATCGCTTTATCGCAATCTTTAACCAAAACAATTTTCTCCCGCACAGCTTCAAACCCATCGGCTGTAATATTTTTGAGAACGAGTTGTTCGAGACACCAAAGTCGATGAATTAAAGAATCTTTAATTACAGGCATTTCAATCTTGGCTAAGGCTCTAAGAAATCTTTTGTCACCTGTAAAAAGTTGAGCAGATTCGTCTTGTTTGAGGATTGCGATCGCATAACTGGTTAAAAGAGCTTCTCCCGGATCTATATCTTCATCAGTTCGATAGTGCTGTAAATAAATCTGAATTTATTAGATCGGAGTCTAATATAGAAGGTAATTCTTCACATAGTTGAACTGTCTTTTCATAGTTAACAAACTTATCCTCTGATTTGCAACGTTTTCCGCTTTTGAAATTTTCCCAATCTTTCCCAAATTTATACTTTGCAGTTCCAAGAATTTTGATTTGTTCATTCCTTGCATCAAATAATTGAATAGTGCGATCGAATATTCCAAAAGTGGCTAATTTTTTGATAATGTCATTATCAATACAGTATATGCAAACAGACAATGCGAATTTAACCTCATAATAATTGGTCTAAGTAATCGGAATTATCATCACTCAAGCAATCCCACTCTAAATATTTTTCTAAGGATTGATTGATAATTTCATTTCCATTTTTAGGGGAATTGAGAAGATTTAGACATTGTATCGCACAAGGAAAATATTTCTTGTTATGCCAAGCATAGTTGAGTGCGATCGCACGAGGATCGATTGTTGAATCGTGAGAACATAATTTAAGAATCTCTTTTTTTAACTGTTCGGCATTTTGGAATGTTCGATCGCCAAAATAGTTATCAAAATTATTAACCAATAAATTCACGGCAAATCTATTGCTCTCAATTTCTTTACAATTGCTTGAATCTAGGTCAATTTTATCATCAATTAAAATACCATTTTTGATATGACCGAGCGCAAGATGACCGAGTTCGTGAGCAAGATGAAAAGCTAACCAAGCATGATACTTTTGCTTGCTACTGAGAACAATCGCAGGGCGATCGTATTGCCATTGAATCATACCTGTTATTTTACCTTCTGGGTAGTTATTAAAATAGACAACAGCAATACCATGTTGCCAGCAATAATTGAGAATACTATCTAAATTAATTTGTGAATTGCATTGAATAATTTCCAAACGAATTTGATTGGGATCTTGCGGAATTGGAATAAAGTCTTTTTGAATTCCAGAAGCAATAACTTCTGCAACTCGTGAGGCTATTTGAGGAGCAATAGAGGGCTGATTAGAATCTTTGTGATTGTAGTATTTTGTCTGCAAAAGTGGCTTAAAGCGAACAGATTCGTCATCTGAAAGTAAACTTTTCAGGTCGAGATTAAGCCGCCTAGCAATATGTCCTGCACCTTCTAAAATAGCGAGTGGCTTATCATTTAATTCATTATTCCACCAACTCGGTAAACCGATTTGGCGAATGTATTCTTGGTTCAGTCCAATTTTTGATAATTTTTGATAGAGAGCCGACATTGTAGGGATATTTGTCATTGGTTTACCCTCCTACTTTTATATTTGCTGAGTGAGATTTTGTATTGGCTTCAATCAAAATCTTTTTTTTCAATAACTGCTTTGCGATTATCTGAATAGGTTAGAGTTATTTTTGATCATTAAGTAATTTTTTTCAGTTAAAATATTCATTAAAATAGAATATTTTAACCTTATTATATCCAATGATTTTAATAAATGCAATACCTATCTCAAAATCAATTGACAATTGACACGAGAAACACTCTCTTTTTTATTCTCACTCAAATCCAGTTAGTGTCAGAGCAAAAATTCATTAATCGCGCTTTGGGTCGAGTAAGATTATGATTGACAGAGATCGCAACGACCACAACACTCAAAATTTTAATACCATGAATAGACGTTTTTTTCTACAGTTAATGGCAACAACTTCAGGTTCTCTTCTTTTAGGAAAAAGTCTGGCCAGTTGTGCGAGAAATCCTCAAATTTCAGCTATGCCTGCAAATTCTTCATTTTTTATGCCCGATGAAGCAGAACCCCATCTCTGTACTTGGATGGCATTTAGTGCCAGTCCGGATATTTGGGGACGCGAATATGCTTCGGGAGTCCAAGATAATCTTGCCAGAATTGCCAAAACGATCGCGCAATATGAACCCGTAAAAATGTTAGTTCGCGAGGAAGATTATGAAATTGCTCGGACTAAATGTGGCGCTGATGTCGAGTTAATCATTCAACCCATTGACGATCTGTGGATGCGAGATACAGGACCTGTTTTTGTTGTCAATGAAGAAGGCGAAAAAGCAGCCGTTGACTTTAATTTTAATGGTTGGGGAAACAAGCAATATCACGATCGCGATGCAAAAGTGGCGCAGTTTGTCGCCCAAAAATCCGGCGTTTCCGTAATTGACACAGAACTCGTTTTTGAAGGTGGGGGTGTTGAGGTAGACGGTCGCGGGACAGCGATTGTGACGGAAAGTTGTATCATTAATGAAAATCGCAATCCCGGCTGGAGTAAAGCCGATTGCGAACGAGAATTAAAAGCATTATTGGGATTGCGTAAAATTATCTGGTTGCCTGGTATTCGCGGGGCTGATATCACCGACGGACATACAGATTTTTATGCTCGTTTTGCCCATCCGGGGACTGTCGTTGCCGGATACGATCCCGATCCTGAATCCCCTGACCATGAAATAACCAAAAAACACCTCGAAATTCTGCGATCGCAAACTGATGCAGAGGGAAATAAACTTAATGTTGTCGTCCTCACAGGACCGACAAAAATCCGAGAAGGATACGAATGGGATGATTTTGCCGCAGGATATATTAACTTTTACGTCCTCAATGGTGCCGTACTCATGCCAGAATTTGGCGATCGCAAGGCGGATCGCAAGGCGAAAGAAACTTTAGAGGAATTATTTAGCGATCGCGACATTGTCTCACTAAATATCGATGAAATTGCTGCGGGAGGGGGTGGCATTCATTGCACGACTCAACAAGAACCTTTAGTTTAAATATCAATAAAGTTCAATATTCTCGGGGAGTTTTTTGTGTTATGATAGATAGTACTCAAAAGCATCTATCCTAATGCCAGTACAAAAGACTGTTTCCTTGATAGAAGCACATTTGCGTTACCGACAAGCGATCTCAGATTTAAGTGCCGCTAAATCTCCCGAACTTTCCCAAATTCTTGCAGTTTTAACGAGTCGGGATGCTGTAGAAATTGCCCGTGAGAACGTATTGGAACTTACAGGCGATCGCCTTGCAGAATTGGTGGCGTTGGACGATCGCTTACGGCAATTAGCAGGGGCGATCGCAACCCATCCCCAACTCCCACAATGTCGCAAAACGCTACAACCTCAAAAAACAGCTTGGTGGTGGTTTCTCGAAGCCCCATCACATCCCTCAGAACCCTCAAAATACGCTAAATTTTTTCAATATGATTGGGTGTGGAATACTCTTACCGTTGCTTGTTTAGTGGGTGCGGGGACTTTTACCACGGATACCATTCAAACCCTGTCCAGTGACAATCTCGATTTGTTGCAAACATTTAGTACCATTAGTCAAGGTGCGGGCTTAGTGCTGATTACTGGTGGCACTTTAACGAACAAAGGGCAAAAAATCATCCAGAACACGCTCTCGGATATTGGCATCAAATCCGAATATCAAGCTGAAGCCACTTTTGTTTTCGCTGCACTTTTACTGGGTGTAACTTATAGTGCTAATGCCTCTATTCCCAGTCTTGGCCAATCTTTTTATCGTCGAGGTCTGGCACACTATAACAACGGTTATGTGGATAAAGCTAGACTCAGTTTTGAAACAGCAGAATCTCTTGCTCCTAATGATGCTCATATTAGTGTGGCTCTGGGAAATGTTTACGCAACTTTTGCCCTGCACAAAGAAGCACAAAAACATTATCTTGAAGCGACTTTGGCAGGTATTCCAGAGGCAATTAATGGTGTGGGACGGATGCAGCTGCGACAGGCAAAAACCTTTGACGATCTCGTTCGTGCAGAAGGGTTATTTCGTTGGGGATTAGCGCAATCCGAGATCGCGCCGGATCTCAGAGGAGCAATGTATGGACATCTGGGATTTGTCCTCATACACCAAGTCGAATTAAGTGATTTGTCAGAACAGGAGATTGAGGCAAAATATACTGAAGCTGAAGAGATATTCAATAAAGCGATCGCGATCGAAAGTGAGATTGATGATGAAATTCCGGGGACAGGAATGAGTTACTGCTACCTTGGTATTTTATACAACAAACAAGAAAAAATAGTTGCGGCAGATAAGGCTTGGCAAGATTGTCAAAATAAAGCGATGCCTTCTAGTTACTCACAATATGAAGATATTGTTGTATATGGTACTCCCGAAATTTCCCAAAATGTGAATACGACTAAAATCATACGATTTGTGCAGACACATCCGGAAAAAGATTCGCAGTAAAGGAGAACAAAAAACATTCTATTTACAGAATCGCTTGGGAATTATCAACAAGCGATCGCGAATTCTTGCGGTTTTAACCAGTCGAGATAAAGAGCGCTTAAAATCGTAGCTAAACAAGAGAATTGCAATTATGCTAAACTAGAAGAATTGCAAATTTTTCAGATTATTGACGATCGCTTTGGAGAGCATGACGCTAACACTAACAGAAATTGCCCGAGAAACTTGCGACGCAGCCCGACATCTTGCGGTTTTATCCACAAAAGATCGCAATGACGCATTAGAAGCGATCGCGGCAGCATTAAAGGCATCTACGGCAGAAATTCAAGCTGCCAATCTTGCCGACTGCGAAATTGCAGAAAAAGAAGGCATTTCTCAGGCGCTATACGCGCGTTTGAAGCTGGGAGAAACGAAATTAAATGCCGCGATCGCTGGGGTCCGAGATGTTGCCAAGTTAGCAGATCCAGTAGGAACTCTTCAAATTCATCGAGAGTTAGATGAGGGGTTAATTCTCAAACGAGTCACTTGTCCTTTAGGGGTATTAGGAATTATTTTTGAGGCGCGTCCCGAGGCATTAATTCAAATTACCAGTTTAGCGATTAAATCTGGCAATGGAGTTATTCTGAAAGGGGGTAAAGAAGCGATCGAATCCTGTCAGATATTAACCAAAATTATTCGCCAAGCCTTAGCAAAAACAGCGATCGATCCGAATGTCGTCCAATTATTAACAACACGAGAAGAAATTCGCGCTTTATTGGCATTAGATGAATATGTAGATTTAATTATTCCTCGCGGTTCTAATTCTTTTGTCCGCTACGTTCAGGATAATACAAGGATTCCAGTTTTGGGTCATGCCGATGGAATTTGTCATTTATATGTCGATCGCGCTGCGGATCTAACGAAAGCCATTCCGATTATTATTGATGCAAAAGTAGGCTATCCGGCAGCTTGTAACGCGATTGAAACATTACTGATTCATGCAGAAATTGCCAAAGATTATTTACCGAAAATTACCGCCGCCTTGCAGGAAAAAGTGGTAAAATTAAAGGGATGCGATCGCGCTTTAAAATTGTTAAATATTGAATCGGCAACCGAGGAAGATTGGCGCACGGAATACAGCGATTTGATTCTGGCGATTAAAATTGTCGATTCGGTAGAAGAAGCGATCGCGCATATTAATCAATATGGCTCAAAACATACCGATGCGATCGTGACAGAAAATGAAGAAACAGCAGCTAAATTCCTGAATCAAGTGGATGCAGCCGGAGTTTATCATAATTGTTCCACTCGTTTTGCTGACGGTTTCCGTTACGGTTTTGGGGCAGAAGTAGGAATTAGCACTCAACAAATGCCTCCAAGAGGTCCAGTCGGATTAGAAGGATTAGTCACCTATAAATATCAAGTTACTGGCAATGGTCATATTGTCGCGACTTACTCCGGGACAAAGGCAAAATCATTCACGCATAAAAACCTTAATAGTTGATAATTGGCGATTAAAAAATGGACTCAATTAAAATAACGGGAATCCGGTCTTATGGTTATACAGGAGCATTACCAGAAGAGCAAGTTTTAGGACAATGGTTTGAGGTTGATTTAATCCTCTGGTTAGATGTTACTAAGGCAGCAAAAAGCGATGATTTACAAGATACTTTTGATTATCGCAAAACCATTAATCTCGTCAAACAGATTGTGAAAATCGAAAAATTCGCCCTCATTGAGAAACTCGCAACAATCATTGTTGAAAAAATTTTAACCTTGGAAAAAATCCAGAAAGTGCAAATTAATTTGACAAAACTAGCTGCACCTATTCCAGATTTTGGCGGTCAAGTTTCAATCTGTTTAACGCGAGAAAAAAGCTGAGATAACTTTAATTTTAACCTCAAGACAACGAGGAAAAAATCATGGCATATAGTGATTTTACACTCAAAAAAGTCAAGTCCGATCTGGGTCTTCAAATTATTGAAAACCGATCGTTATTTTCCTCGACACAGCCTTTAGAAATTAGCGATTATCTGGGGCAAACTTTAAAGCGCAATGTCCCTCTGGCACTTTCTATTAATACAGAAAAAGCGCGATCGGAATTAATAATAATTAATGTTTTGCTCGAGATCAAGGATAAACTTAAGGATAAATTTTCAGAAAATGTGAGCCTTTTCTCCGGGATTGATTTTAATGTCGATCGCGATCGCGGCTTAGTTGGGTTTTGCGATTATATTATTAGTGGTTCGTCAGAACAATTTTATCTCGATAAACCTATCATTACAATTGTAGAGGCGAAGAACGAAAATATTGTTTCCGGTCTCGGTCAATGTGTGGCTGAAATGTATGCCGCTAATCTTTTTAATGAACAAGAAAATGTTAACTTACCGACCATTTATGGCGCAGTAACCACCGGAGATGAATGGAAATTTTTACAACTAGAAAAGCAAACCGTATCAATTGATATTGACTCATATTATATCAGTAGCATTGAGAAAATTATTGGTATCCTCATACAGATGACACAAGTAATAACCAATAACCCAATCACTTTGTCATCATAATATGAATACCATCCCAACTTTCTGGTGGTGGAGTTTCCAGATAACTTTGACAGCGATGAAGGTGCATTAACAAGGGTTTATCTTGAGGACGAAGATCCGCCGCTTGCTGGAAAAATTTTAAGGCTTCGGGAAAATTGCGTTCTAAATAAGATTTGCGTCCCCAATGATATAACTGTAAAAATTGTTCGGTTTGCGGATCGATGCCATCCGATCGCCGGCCTAAGAGTTCGTAAATATCTACGGCTTTACTTTTCCCTTTCACGCGAGTTTTATCTAATTCTCGCACGATTAAGCGATCGCTTCCGCCGCATAATTGATACGTTGATTCGCTTAAAATAATATCGCAATGATATTCTTTGGTTAGACTTTCCAAACGAGAACTCAAGTTGACACCATCCCCAATAACGGTATAATCCATACGTTTATGAGAACCAATATTTCCCGATACCACTTCCCCCGAACTAATGCCAATTCCAAAGCGAAAATGCGGTTGATTTTCTAAGATATGCTGTTCGTTAAACTCTTTTAATCTACGCCGCATATCTAAAGCAGATTGTACGGTCATCCAAGCATGATTTTCTAAAGGTAAAGGTGCGCCAAAGACGGCCATAAGCGCATCACCAATAAACTTATCTAATGTGCCTTGATAATTAAAAACCGACTCAACCATTGTTTCAAAATAACGGTTAAGTAAGGTCACCACTTCTGTTGCTTCCAAGTTTTCGGTCATAGTCGTATAGCCGCGAATATCGGAGAATAAAATCGTGACCTCTTTACGTTCTCCTATCATTAAAGCGTCATCGCCTAACGCCATCACTTGTTCGGCAACACTGGGGTTCATATAACGATAAAGCGTTGATTTAATGCGCTTTTCGTTGCTAATATCTTCGAGAATCACTAAGCCACCGCGCACGTTTCCTTCTGGGTTACTGAGGGGATTTACCGTTAAATTAACACTGCGTTCGATAGGTTGAACTTGTTTGCGATCGCGATACAATCGATCTTGGTCTCGTTGGAGTTCGTTCCAAGGAATATAAATATTGCTATCTACCTCATCTGGAAAAGCAAGTAAAGGCAGAAATTTAGAGGAATTAGGACTATCGGCAATTCCTAGTAGTAATGTTTGTTCGGGAACGTAATGTTTGATTCCCGATTGTAAACTTTTCGTGAGACGATTTTGTAAAGTATCGATCGGGAAGATTTCCCAAACGAGGCGATCGAGAATTTTATACTCCCACATTTGCCGAACCCGATCTTCGTGGAGAAATTCTTCTGGACAGCCTAATAATTTTAAGGCCGCATCATTAATCGTGACGATTTTGCCTTGGAGATCGGTAGAAATAACGGCATCGGAGAGACTTTCTAAAATATCTTTTTGATATTGTTTCTCGGTGAGAACACTTTCAAAAAGTTTGGCATTTTCAAGGGCGATTCCGGCTTGAATATTAAAAGCCTGCATGAATTCTTCATCAGAAGGGGTAAATATTCCTTCTTTTTCTTTATTAATCAATTGCGTAACGGCAATTAATTCTCCACTCGAATTATAAACGGGCATACAAAGAATGCTGCGCGTGCGATATCCCGTTTTCTTATCCGTTGATGGATCGAAGCGATCGTCAAGATAGGCATCGGGGATATTTAACGTTTGCCCACTTTTAGCGACATAACCAGCAATACCGCGATCGGCCCGAATGCGAATTTCGAGGAGTGTCGTTTCGTCTGCGGTGGGAATTTTGCTCCAAAGTTCGTTGGTTTCTTTGCTGAGCATAAATAAGGTACTGCGATCGGCTTTCATCAACCGTCTCGCTTGTTCCATCACTGATTTTAGAGTGGCTTCTAAATCGAGACTTTCTCCTAAACTCGCTGTTGCTTTTAACAGTGCAGACGCACCTCGTTGATTGCGTGCCGCCATGTAAAAAGATTGACAGGTTTCAAGGATAATACCAATCGAATCGGCAAAGTCTTGAAATTGGCGTTCGTCGTCTTGATTAAACGGTTGACGATCGGCTTTATTTAAAAGTTGAACAACGGCAACAACGCGATTGCTGCTACTCGATATGGGCATACATAGGAGAGTTTTGGTGCGATAACCCGGCAGTCCGTCAATTTGGTCGTTGAAGAGAGGATGTTTTTCGGCGTTAACGAGGTTTAATAGCTGACCGGTGACGGCTACTCGTCCGGCAATACCGACATTGAGAGGAAGGCGTAAATTCTTGGACGTATGAGGATCGCCGTGGTTAACTTTTGCCCAAAGTTGATTTTTTTCACTATCCACCAGAAAAACGATCGTGCGATCGGCCTGTAAAATTTGACCGATTTTCAGAGTCAGCGCATCCACGATTTGATCGAGCATCGTTTCTAGCGCTTCGCTGTTGATCGCGTCGATCGCCCGCAAAAATTGCTGGAATTCAGCCGTGATAAAATCCAGCAAACAGATAAACTCGTTGATCGAGAGATCTTTAACGCGGTTGGTCAGGACGCTGGCCCGATTAAATTGAGTGAGTTGGGTTAGCGATGCTAGGATACTCCCAGTATTCGATAGTGGCATAGAATCCCATTTTGGGTTTTGGGCAATGCAAAGGATGAGATCGACAATCTTATCGTTGCTAATCTTAACAATACGGCAAGAATTCCTCTGTGATCTGAAACATTTCCGAGGAGAGGCGATCGCTGCACAAATAAAGAATTTTAGCTCTTGTTTTTCTTTCTCAACAAGAAATTATAGCGTGGAAGAGCGATCGCCTTTGCTGGGACAATATGGCTTTAGTTAAAATTAACCCTGATATAAACCCTGATATAAAGGTTGATAAGTCTCGACAAAATAATTAAAAAATTGGCGTGCGGGTTCGCTTAAGGATGCCAAAATTGAGGGTTCGGAGAAGCACATTAATGGAGGAGTGAAATAACATCGTCCTCCCCAACCATAAATAATATCTAATGTCCGGCGCAGTTTATCAGTGCGATAAGAACCGCGATGAATTCCCCAAGCATGAAAAAGACAAGCATCTCCCGGTTTTAAATGGATTCGCTGGCGATCGGGCATATTGAAGAAACTGGGATTCGTTCCTTTACGAATTTTAAACTCGATTTCTGTATCCCAACGTCGGTGAGAGCCTGGAATGAATTCTAAACAATTGTCATCTAAAAAGGCAACGCGAAAATGAATGCCTGTAAATTGCTGCATTCGGATTTTTTCTAGTTCAATATCCGGTGCGTCAAATTGGCTATCGCGATGCCAATCTCCTTGCCACGATGCAAACTTAGGCTGATAGAAATATTGGGTATTGTGAAAGAGCGGTATTTCTCCAGAAATCTTTTCTAAAATTGTTAAAATGCGAGGACTGGCAATAAATTCAAGTAACTCGATCAGGGGTAAAAAACTATCCTGAAAATATCGTGTTTCTGTCAAATAAGCAATATTGGTAATATCCTTAAATTCGCCACGTGCTTCTCGTTTGGCTCGAATATAATTCAAGACGCGATCGCAGATCCATCTCAATTTTTGGATTTCAATTTCATTAACAAAATTAGGAAAGACAATATAACCATCAGTATTCCACTGAGTTTGGATCTCGTCAAAGTTCATTGTATTCATGGTGGCAATATCAAAGCGAACAACTGAATTTTCCCTGATATAACTGCATTCAAAAAAGAGAGTTCTCTTTTAAAAACTTGATTTAATCGAGCCGCCGCTCTTGACTGTAAAATGTATCTGTTGATACAAAATACAAGAAGAGGAGTGGTATATCCTCTAAAATATAAGATTTACTGACTCGATCGCTATAATTTTTGAGAACTCAGCTATGTAAACTACTAGGTAAACTGTTTTGACAGTTTAGAAAAGGAGAATACAAATTTTCTCGTTTTAGTTTAACACAATCTTTTGGAAATGGTTAGCCGAATTAAATTATAGAAAGCTAAAGTTTTTAGTATTTTATTTGATTTATTTAGCCTAATTATGTAACAATTTATTTTTGAGAAGGTTGCTGAATAAAGATGCAAAAAGATAAGATGTAAAAAAAGATAAAAATAATATCTCAGTGGTTGTTTAATTATTCTTTTATTGTTCAAGTTTTAAACATCTTGACGCAACCGCAAAATTGCTCCTTTGGCAGCTTCATATTGAGGAGGGACGAGGCGCGATCGCAAATTCTCTCCCAACCAAGGTTCGAGGAAAGGGGCGAGACCCCCCAACAAAGCACAAGGAAGCGGTTTGCTCGTTTTAGCTGCCAAGGCTTCGCCAATGCGATCGATCTCTCGTGCTGCTTGCAACATCAGTTCTATTGCAAGAGGGGTTTCTTGTTTTGCCTGTTCGACAACAATGGGAGCAAGTTCTGCAAATTGCGTAGATTTTGCTTGGTTAGCCCAGATAATAAACTGCGTCCAATCTTGCTGAAAATGTGCCAAAATTGCCTCAATCAAAGGGGAATTCTCCCGACGACCATCTTGCCAATGTAACGTTGCTCGGACGGCTTCTAAACCCAGCCATGCCCCGCTTCCTTCATCTCCTTGAGGAAATCCCCAGCCGCTAACCCGAGAGATTTGGCCGTCCTCAATTTGATAGGCAACGACTCCCGTGCCGATCGCGATAACTGCCCCGTTTTTTCCCCCATGCGCCCCCACGCAAGAAATATAGCCATCAGACTCTAAAATTAACTTGCGGAAGGGATGAGGCTGGGCGAGAAATTTCTCACAAGCGGAAGGAACTTGCGTACCCGCCAAACCCGCACAGCAGAAAAAATTGCCAGCGCGGGCATTTAAAGGGATTCCCGTAGGTAAAAGAGCGCGATCGAGGGCATCTTGAATCGATTTCCATGTATTTTCTACCGAGAGGCGAATATTAGAAGTGCCGCTTTTGCCTTCTCCTAAAAGATTGCCGTTTTCGTCTTCAATGCGAACGATCGTTTTTGTTGCGCCCCCATCAACGCCAATAAAAATATTGGGGAGTTTTGCGTTGTCCATAAATCGATCCCGAAACAATTTGCTAGATTTGATGTTTCAATGCTATTTAACAATATCTTGCCATCACCATGAGAAAAACCTTTATTAATACCCTAATCGAATTAGCAGAACGCGATCGCCGCATTGTCTTACTGACTGGCGATCTCGGTTATACGGTCATCGAACCGTTTGCGGAGAAATTTCCCGATCGCTTTTTTAATGTTGGAGTTGCAGAACAGAATATGGTAGGTGTGGCAACAGGTTTAGCCGAGGCTGGGTTTATTCCTTTTCTCTATTCCATTGCGACTTTTGCAGTTTTGCGTCCTTATGAGTTCATCCGCAATGGAGCGATTTTACATCAATTTCCCGTGAGAATTCTTGGGATTGGTGGTGGTTTTGAATATGGTTATGCTGGGATTACTCACCATGCCTTGGAAGATGTAGGCCTGATGCGAATTCAACCCGGAATGACAACGATCGTGCCGGCAGATTGGCAACAAACGCGATCGGCTTTATTACAAACTTGGGATCTACCCGAACCGATTTATTTTCGCTTGGGTAAAGATGATATTAATACAATTTCAGGATTAAATGGTAATTTTGTTTTAGGACAAACACAAATGCTAGGAAAAGGAACAGATTTCTTATTTGTAACAATGGGAAATATTACCCGAGAAGTGAGCCAAGCAAGGGAGATTTTAGAAGCTACAGGATTTTTCGGTCAAGTGATGGTTGTTTCGAGTTTCAATCCTTCTCCAGTTGAAGATCTCGTGAAGATTTTACCGGATTTTGATGTTGCGATCGCGGTAGAAGAACATTATATTTCTGGCGGACTGGGTTCTTTTGTCGCTGAAGTTATCGCAGAAAAACAATTAAACTGTCGCTTGCTGCGCTGTGGAATAAAAACAAAGTCACGTGGAATATCAGGAAACCGAGATTACTTGCTCTCTTTACACGGATTATCGGTAGAATATCTCGTACAAATCGCTCAAAAAGCACTCAATAAAAGCTAGAATCGTTAATTGGAATCATTAGGAGATTGCATGATATAATACAAAGTATTATTGAGATTAGGTATTCGTGATGAGTGCTTTGCTGTTAAACCTAGAAGCCGTTCGCCTATCAGACGATCAATTCTATCAAATCTGTCAAAACAACCGTCAGTTAAACTTTGAACGCACGGCTAAAGGAGAACTCATTATCATGTCACCTGTTGGTGGAGAAAGCGGCAATCGAGAAGCCAATCTAATTATAGATTTAGGAATCTGGAATCGGCAAACTAACCTGGGTTATACTTTCAGTTCCTCGACAATTTTCAAATTACCGAATGGTGCAGATCGCTCTCCTGATGTTGCTTGGATTGAGAAAGAACGTTGGGAAGCACTGACTCCCGAACAAAGACGTAAATTTCCTCCCATTGCTCCTGATTTTGTCATCGAATTAAGGTCAGCAACCGATCCTCTAGCAATGTTGCGATCGAAGATGCAAGAATATATGGATTCAGGGGTTAAATTAGGATGGTTAATTAATCCTCAACAACAACAGGTAGAAATTTATCGCCTAGGACAAGAAATAGAAATCCAAAGTCTCCCGACAAATTTATCAGGTGAGAATTTATTACCCGGATTTATCTTGAATTTATCTCGATATTAAAAAGAGATTCACTCGAACTGTAATGACTGTCTAATTTACCTTCTAATGATTGATTGATGGATAAAATTTTAATTTCAATTATTCTTCCTGTTTATAATCAAGCCGATCATATTGGTGCAATTGTTCAAGAATATGAAGAAGCATTAAAAAATATTCAAAACCCTCATGAACTCATTTTAGTGGTAAATAATTGCCGCGATCGCTCTTTAGAAGTCTGTCAAGCACTGGCAAAACAATATTCATCAATTCGTATTCTTCATAGTGAAGAAGGCGGTTGGGGATTAGCTGTTAAACTGGGAATTGCTGCTGCAAAAGGCGATTTAATTTGTTATACTAACTCTGCAAGAACCAGTGCCAAAGACTTGACATTATTATTGCTTTATGCAGTTGTTTATCCGCAAGTGATTATTAAAGCCAATCGCAAAATCCGCGATAATTGGTTTCGTCGTTTGGGGTCGTTATTATATAACTTAGAATGTCGCACATTATTCGATCTATCTTACTGGGATATCAACGGAACTCCGAAAGTATTTCCTCGACAATGCGATCGCCTTTTCCAATTAACTCGTGATGACGATTTGATCGATGCAGAGTTTAATATTATTTGTCGTCAAGAAGGATATCCAGTGTTAGAAGTGCCGATCTTTTCAAGTTCTCGTCATAGCGGGCGATCGACAACGAATTTACACTCTGCTTTTCAGTTATATTGGGGAGCATTACAAATTTGGCAAAACAGAAAAAACAAGAGTGTTCGGAAAAATGAAAAATAAAGTATTGCATCAACAAACAAGAGTCAATAACCCAGAACACATATGGGAAAAGCATCATCAAGAATGGCGAGATTCTATACAAATTACTTCTCAATGGCAAGAAGCCGTTACAACCGATGTAAAATTGTTACAATATGAAGCCAAAGGGGATTGGTGGAATGTTTTAGAACGATGCAATATTACCCTTTTGATTACGCGAGAATACGAGCATTTATTAATAGGAATGCAGGTGCAGGAAGGACAACCGAGGATAACCTATACGAGAATGCCTCATCCTTCCGGTTTGACCGTGGATCGCGATCGCGGGATCGTGCATATTGCCAGTACCCGAAACCCCAACCAAATTTACGATTTAATGCCCGTCAGCGATACAATTTCTCGTTTGGATATACCGGGAGAAAAACGAGAAGATCGTCCTCTAGTTCCCATGCGATCGCGTTTCTATCCGGGATGCTTATACATTCACGACTTAGCAATGATTGGCGGAAAACTATATGCGAATGCCGTCGGACAGAATGCGATCGCTTTACTTGAAGATAATGGCAGTTATCAGCGCCTTTGGCATCCTCATTGTATCGAAGTTGACACACAGCCCATATTTGGACAAAATCATATTCAACTTAACTCTATTGCGGCCGGAAAAAATCTCGAAACTTCCTATTTTTCTGCATCTTGTGCAGAAATTTCTTCACTGCGTCCCGGGCATCCAGATTTTCCCGTTGATAGACGAGGAGTCATCTTTTCCGGTAAAACAAAAGAGCCAATTGTACGAGGTTTAACTCGTCCTCATTCCGCAAGATTATACGAGAATAAGCTTTGGGTGGATAATAGCGGCTATGGAGAATTTGGCATTGGAGAAGACGGAAAATTTATCTCCGTTGCGAACTTACCCGGATGGACAAGAGGACTTTGTTTTTATGAAAATATTGCTTTTGTAGGAACTTCCCGTGTTATTCCTCGCTTTCGTCAATATGCCCCCGGTTTGGACGTTGAAACAAGTATTTGCGGTTTGCACGCTGTCGATGTACGATCGGGAAACATTTTAGGTAGTTTAATTTGGCCTTATGGCAATCAAATTTTTGCTCTCGACTGGGTAGACTGTCAGTTTAGTTCGGGGTTTCCTTTCTTAGTTGGAGAAGAACGCGATCGCGATCGCGATACCCGTTTATTTTATTCCTTTATCGTTGATTAAAACACGCTCAATTGTCCATTACCTATTACTCAATAAAAATGCAAGAGTTTAAATTCCTAATGCTAGGTGCAATGTACGAAAATGGAGGGAATACCACTCACCGTTTTCTTGATGGACACCCTCAGATGTTTGTTTATCCTTTTGAATCGCAAATTGGGACGCGGTTAGTTAGCGATCGCATAACTTCTCTTTTTCCCGTCAAATATCGCTATCCTGTCTTTTCTCTGAATGCCACATCTTATCAAGATTATAAAGCCATTATCGACGAAGAAGGAAAAGTCAGAGCGAGAACTCCTCATGTGAGTAAATTTCGTCATATGAAATTTGATTTTAACGACGACGAACGCTGTGAAATCTATCAGCAATATATCCAAGAAACCGGGCGATCGCGTGCTAATAACGTCGCGGCTTTCTTTAAAGCTACATTTGATGCCTGGAAAGATTACAAGCGCACGGGAAAAGAGCAGTTTTATGTGGGATATAGTCCTATTTTTGTAGTTGATGCGCCGAAACTCTTAGAAGACTTTCCCAATGGACATATTCTTCATGTAGTTCGCAATCCTTGGTCTGCCTATGCCGATACGAAAAAACGCCCCGTTCCTCATTCTTTAGCTGATTATATGTTAGGATGGACGCTGAATCAATATTATGCTTTGTTGTATCGAGAAAAGTATCGCGATCGCGTGCATATCGTCCGAGCAGAAGATGTTATGAATGACCCGTATAATACATTAGGGGAAGTTTGCGAAAAGTTGGGATTAGAGCGGTCAGAGTCCTTAAAAATACCGAGTTGGAATGGTGAACCTTTAGAGGAAGTTTATCCTTGGGGAACAATCCGCAAAGCCACACCAGAGGCGAATTTAGCAACCGCAAAAGAATTATCGACCGAAGAAATAGAAGAAATTCGTCTGCGAACTCGGCAATATTTGGATGTCTTCAACTATCACGATTTTCTAAGTTAGAGTAGTAAGATAGCCCGTCCCTAATTCCAGAGTAAATATTCCTTGCGAAAAGAAAAAATGAACAAAAAAAAGGTCGAAAATGCTTATCTCCAGCAAGTTCTTGAAGAACAAGAAGAAGTCGATCGCCAACTGAAGAAAAGTCGTGCCAGACTACCTGAAATGTCTGCACCGCAAGCAAAAAAAGCTAAATCCCGTAAAGGAGATTTAGGACAAGAAAAAGGAAGAATGGTCGATTATCGAGTTGTGGGCTGTTTGTGGTGGAAAAGCGTTATCGTTCCACCGAATGTCTATGTCGTTCATACTCGTCGAGGACACACCCAACCCGTTCATATTGGTATGGGAATCTCCTTTGGCTTTAATCCTTTTAAAGATGCTTTTTTAGTGATTCCTTCCGCCGTTCAAACCATTTTGATTAATGCTAAATGTATTTGTCAAGAACGGCAAGGAATACTTGTACAAGCCTATGTTCAATGGATTATTGATGATATCCAAACCGCTTACTGGAAATTAGATTTTTCCGATCCTGATGACCCGATGGAAATTGTGAACGTACAACTGCGAGAACAAGCAGAAGCCGCAATTAAAGATAAAGTTGCGACTTTAAGTATTGATGAAGTTCTCAGCGATAAACAACCTATTATTGAAGAATTAACATATCGTTTGCAAACTGTTGCAGAGGGAAGCAATGAAGACGAAAATGCCCGAGGTTTAGGGTTGAAAATTGTCACCGTCCAAATTAAAGAAGCGATTGTTAGTTCTGCTCAATTGTGGGAAAATTTACAAGTTCCTTTTCGAGCAGATCGAGATAAACTCGCACGTTTGGCAGAACTAGAAAATTCTGGAGAAATTGGCGATCGCGAACGACAAGATCGCCTCGAAAGCGAAACCGCAGAATTGAACGTGCAGAGTGAATTAGAACAGTTACAAGCTACAAAAGAACGAGAAAAATACGATCGTGAATATGCTGAAGAAAATCGTCGCCAACAACTGGAAGAAAATGCCGCACGTCAGAAGATCGTGGAAGAAAATACAACTGCACGAGTCCGCAATGAGGCACAATTAGAATTAGCCTTACAAGAGTTAGAACTAGAACAGCGTCGCTTAGCAGCAGAAATCGAAAAAGTGCGACAACAAATGCAGTTTGATGAAATACAAGCACAACAAATCCGTGCAACCGTATCCACTGAAATCGAAATTTCTCAAATGCGCCATCTGGAAAAAGTCGCCGCAACAGAAAGAGAATTAGAATTAGAACAACAACGACGAAATATTGAGAACGATCTTTCTGAAAGTTATGTTCAAACTCAACTCATTACCCAACTCCCAGAAATTGCCAAGAATCTTCCTGTACCGAAAGAACAAAAGACGACTATTATTACCACAGATGGACAAGATGTGGCAACCAATTCATTGTTAAGTTTTTTAGCCAGCGCCCTCAGTTTAAGTCAAAGTTTCTTTAAAAAAGAAAATTCAGAAACAGAAAGATCGGAATAGAGATCGCACATTAAATGAAAAACCATTAATATAAATATTCAATTATAATGAGCAAAATTCTGGTTACAGGTGGAACGGGTTTTGTCGGTGCAAATTTAACAAGACGACTCCTCCAACAAGGACATGAAATTCATCTTTTTGTGCGTCCCAATTATCAATCTTGGCGTATTAAAGAGATTAAAACCGATTTGCGACTTCATACCGTCAATTTAGAAGATGATGAGGCTGTAAAACAGCGCATCGATCGCATTAAACCCGATCGTATCTTTCATTTAGCCGTACATGGTGCTTACTCGTATCAAAATAATCTTAAGAAAATTATTAATACCAATATTATCGGGACAGTCAACCTCTTACAAGCCTGTGCAAATACAGGTTTTGAGGTCTTTGTCAATACCGGATCTTCTTCAGAATATGGCTATAAGGACTATCCTCCTGCGGAAACAGAATGGTTAGAACCGAATAGTTATTATGCCATTACAAAAGCCTCAGCGACCTTCTTTTGTCGCTATATTGCTCAAAGTCAAAATCTTCGCATTCCTACCTTAAGGCTCTATTCTGTTTATGGATCTTATGAAGAACCTACTCGCTTAATACCGACATTAATCGAACGAGGGTTAAAAGGAGAATTGCCACCATTAGTCAATCCTAAAATTGCCCGCGATTATGTTTATATTGATGATGTTATTGAAGCTTATTTATTAGCTGCAATGATGGATACTTCTGAATTGGGTGCCGTGTTTAATGTCGGGACGGGAATACAAACAAGTTTGCGAGATGTCGTGGAAATTGTGCGAAGAGTTCTTAAAATTAAAGCAAAGCCTCAATGGGGAGCGATGCCCGATCGCCACTGGGATACTACCACTTGGGTCGCAGATAATCGCAAGATTCAAGTTGAATTAGGCTGGACTCCAGACTATACCTTTGAGGAAGGGTTTAAAAAAATGGTAAATTGGTACAAACAGAAGCAGCAAGAGGCATAAAAAATGGACGGAAATGCGATCGCAAAAATCATTCTCGAACAATCCAAACGCGCCCATGTCGGTCACATTGGTTCTGCCTTATCTATCGCCGATCTTGTTGCTGCACTATACGGAAATATTCTCAAGATTCCCACTCCTGAAGATCGCGATCGCGATCGTTTTATTCTCTCCAAAGGCCATGCTGTACTTGCCGTATATGCTGCTTTTTTTCTCAAAGGATGGATAAGTCAAGAACAACTCAATACTTATTGTACAAACGGCAGTTTATTAGGCGTTCATCCAGAACATGAACTCACGGGAATTGATTTTTCTACCGGTTCTTTAGGACAGGGATTATCTTTAGGAGTTGGTGCTGCATTAGCAGCTAAATTAGATAATTCTGCTCGTCGAATTTTTGTTTTAATCAGTGATGCAGAATGTAATGAAGGTTCAATTTGGGAAGCAATCATGTTTGCCGCACATCATCAATTATCTAATTTAGTTGCTATTATCGATCTCAATGGACAGCAAGCGATTGGTTATACTCAAGATGTTTTAAATTTATCTCCCTTGCGCGATCGCTGGCAAGCTATGGGATGGGATGCACAAGAAATTAATGGACACGATCGCGAAGAAATTATCCAAGGGATAAACCGTATAGAAAGAAATTCAAGAAAACCTCATGTTCTCATTGCTAAGACGGTTTTTGGCAAAGGTGTATCTTACATGGAAAATCAAATTAAATGGCATTATTTTCCTATGTCCGATGAAGAATACCAACAAGCATTACAGGAAATTGCTACATTAGAAGATTAATTGCTACTGCTTATTTTCTAAAGCTAAAACTAATCTATGATTTTTGCATTAAATACCCTATAGGGGGATTGTATTTTGTTGATTCATCCCAAATAATCAGAGCTATCGTGTTAAATTTGTTTCTGGAATGTTCAATCAAAAATTGTTTATCGCGATATTAACGATCGCGATCGCCACTCCTTTTTCTCTTTTCGGGTGTTCGAGTTCTCAGTCTTCCTCAGAAACAAATCCATCAGAAACAACGACGGAAACGGCAACAACAGATGAGAAAGGAACCCTTCAACTTGTCGCTAATGGTGAAGATTTCGTGCGTCAGGGTTTTATCACAAAAGATGGGTGGCAAATCTCCTTCGATCGTGTTTTGGTCGCATTAGCCGATGTAACTGCTTATCAAACCGATCCTCCCTATAATGCTGACTCCGATAAAGCGATCGCGAGTCAAACAAAAATAGTCCTTTTAGAAGGGCAAAAAGTGGTCGATCTCGCTGAAGGTGATACCAATACCGATCTCATTCTTGCGGCAGAAGTTGAAGCAGCTACAGGAATGTATAATGCCTTGACTTGGAAAATCGTTAAAGCTGAAAATGGCGAAATTGAAAGTCAAGCAATTTTACTCAAAGGGCAAGCAGAAAAAGAAGGAAGAATTATTGACTTTGCGATCGCTTTTGATAAAGAGTTAGAATATTCTTGCGGTGAATTTGTTGGCGATGAACGTAAAGGAATTGTTAAGAATTTAGAAACTTCAGAAATTGAAACAACATTCCATTTCGATCATATTTTCGGTGATGCAGAAGTAGCCACCGATGATGATATTAACACAGGTTCCATTGGCTTCGACCCCTTTGCTGCTTTAACTGAAAATAGTCAACTTGATATTGACCTAAACACCCTCAAAGAAAGACTCGATGCGGAAACTTATCAAACCTTAGAATCTGCGATCGTCAGCTTAGGTCATGTGGGTGAAGGACATTGCCGCGAACAATAATTGACGAGAAAAGAAAGGATAAAATAAATTAAGTCTCCCATTTGTAATGACCATGACAAATCACCATGAAATATTGGCTATTATTGTTACCAATAACCCTATTGAGCTGGGCTCGTCCTGCTTTTTCTCACGGTACCGATTTAAAATATCGGCATGTTGAAGCGATGCAGATACAAGCCAATTATGATAGCGGTGAACCGATGACAGATGCGCGAGTGACAGTGTATGCACCTAACGCTCCTGAAACTCCTTGGTTAATAGGAAATACAGATGAGAACGGCTATTTTTTATTTATTCCCGATCGCACTCTTGTTGGAAATTGGGATATTAAAGTTCGCCAGTCCGGTCATGGCAGTATTACAACAATTCCCATAGACGAAATAGAATCGATCGATCTCCATCGAGAATGGTCATCTCAAGGGAGTTATAGTCCCCTCCAAAAAGCTGTTATGGCTGTTATGGGAGTTTGGGGATTTATTGGCACCGCTCTTTATTTTTCTGGTAAAAAAAGGACAAAAACGAATGCACGTACCTGATGGCTTATTACCTCATGTTATTTGTCTCAGTGGCTATGGGTTAATGGGAGGTTTAACTTGGTATTCTCTCCGCCAAATTCAAGGCGATCGCAACTCCACTGAAAATATGCCCAAAGCCTCGTTACTCGCCGCCACATTTTTTGTGGCTTCTTTGATTCATATTCCCATTCCTCCTACTAGCGTTCATTTGGTTTTATGCGGTTTAATGGGAGCAATTTTGGGATATTATGCTTTTCCGGCTATTCTTATCGGTCTCTTTTTTCAAGCCGTCATGTTTCAGCATGGAGGCTTATCAACTTTAGGGGTCAATTCTCTCATTTTTGGACTTCCCGCGATCGCCTCTCATCATTTCTTTTCTTTTGGCAAACAACTGATCGGCAAAAATCCTTTAGCCGGAAAATTTCTCGCGTTTATGACTGGGTTTAGCGGTACAGCCCTCGCTGCTTTTTTCTTTTCTGCGATCGTTGCTTTAAATCTTCCTGCCGATCTCGATCCTTCTACGGAACAAGCCGCAATTTTAGTATTTCTCGTCTCTCATCTCTTTTTAGCTGCGATCGAAGGGGCTTTTATGGTTATGGTGATTTCTTTCTTAGAACGAGTGAAACCTGAATTATTAAAAGGGAATGGGTAAGTAAAATGCGATCGCTCAATCATGTATAATTTAATTAATGTAAATTAATCAACGTAATGTGAAAACTGACAGTATTTTCTATCAACTTTTTCAATCATTCCCCGATATTGTCTTTGAACTCATCAATCTTCCCAGTGAAGCAGCAAATGCCTATCAATTTTCTTCTGTTGAAGTGAAGCAGACCGCTTTTCGTATTGATGGCGTACTTTTACCATCAACTCCTGAATTGCCTATCTATTTTATTGAAGTTCAATTTCAGCCAGACGTACAATTTTATACTCGCTTCTTTACAGAGATTTTTCGGGTCTACCGAACTTAGTATGTAAAACTAAGTTGAGAAAAGGGCATC
>NZ_JCAMRX010000027.1:54190-82537 GCF_059821285.1 Spirulina sp. LEGE 11439 | reverse complement strand
TGAAGGCTTTATCCCTTATACAGTCTATTTTATAGCTCTCTTGTCACCCCTTAAGGACATTTTTATAGATATTTTTAACTTCATTAGAGATAATTTTACTAGCTCAGGTTCTTCAGAAAATATTCAAATAGTTTTAGAAAAAATTAAGACAAGATGTGAAAATGCAGCCAAACAAATTGATCTTATTTATGAAAAGGAACAACTCGATGATATTGTTGAAATTCAGGCAACTTTACGACATATCTGGGATAGGTTGCGAATTTGGCTTCCCGGATATGAAAAACCAGAACAACATCCTCATTCTTCTAGTCCCTCTTTACCTTGGTAAATTATGAATTTTCTACCTAGTAATGCTCACTTGGGTAAAAGTTTTATCCTGAAATTTGTCAATTTCAGAAACCGCCGATAAAAAGATAAGCGTGAATCATCGAAATAATCACACTGAGGAAAGAAGCGACAAGTAAAGCGATCGCAATCAGTAAATGACCGTGACTCTCTCGTTTTTGAGGATTAAACCAAGGCAATCTCGTCACCAAATAACCGCCGAGAAAGCCGCCAAAATGTCCCCAATTATCGGCTCCAAGAAGCAAACCTCCGACAAAACCCACGACAAAAAACTGAAAATTACTTTTAACGATCTCGGAATCTCCTTGCATTTGTCCATAAGCGACTAATGAACCCAATAACCCAAATACTCCCCCCGATGCTCCTACAGCAACCGGCGCACCTTGTAATAAAGCTGGAAGATTGTCGAAATAATGCCCAACAGAAGACGTAAAAATAGCCCCAGTTATAATCGAAATTGTGTAAAAAATGACCAAGCGACTCGCCCCACAAAATTGAGCAATTTGGAGAGCCAGATAGCGAAATACAGCTAAGTTAAAAGCAAGATGAAAAAAACTGACATGAAGCCATCCTCCACTTAATACCGTCCACCAACGACCGGCCTCAAAAACGGGTTTTGCTCCCGTCGAACCGCAAATAAATAAGCTATCACTACTTGGAGCTAAAAAGCCAAACAGGGCATTGACTCCGATTCCTCCCCAACGAATTCCGGCGGGGTTAAGAGCGAGGGTAATGAGATAGAAGAGAAGACAACCTCCCATAACTACGGGAATAACCCCAAAATCATCCCCCAATTGCTGCAAACTCCGCTTATAACCCCATATACTGGGATTGCGTCGATCGCAGTGAGGGCAGGTTTTAGCATCGACTGATACCATCTTGTGACAAGAGGGACAAGAAATAGAACCACTGGTTTGACGTTCGAGCATCCAAACTTCTCAGATTTTGGCAAATATTCGTATCTTAACGCGAGTTTGATAAAGGTAGAACTTGCTGCTTCTGTCCTTGCGATCGCGATTCTCCTCGGGAGAAGCTGCGCCAACGCTGTCGTTGTAGGCTCTTAAGGAGAATTTGTCCGTATCGCAGCGATCGCGTTAATGACACACGCGGGAATCTTAACCGCAATAAATGCTCGAGGTATTGGAGGTATTGCACGATCGTAACCTTACTTTCTCCTTCACTACGTTCTTGGAAGATATAACCCACTTCTGCAATTTTCTCAAATTTGCCGCGGCCGAGAATTTCTAACAAAATTTTATAGCCTGTCGGTTTCATTTCTTTGCCTTGAATAGCATCGCGACGGACGAGAAAATAACCGCTTAAGGGATCGGAAACGCGACCCACCACCCGAGGTAAAATCATTAACCCTAAGAGTTGAGCGCCCCGAGAGAGAAAACGACGCACCAAGCTCCACTCACTTACACCACCCCCTTCAACGTGACGACTGGCCACGGCGAGATCGGCTCCGCTTTCCATTCGCGCATACAGTTCTAACAAGGTTTCTGGCGGGTGTTGTAAGTCTGCATCGATCGCTCCCAAAATTTCCCCCCGAGCCACTTGCCAGCCGCGAATGACTGCGGTTGAGAGTCCTTTTTCGCGATCGCGACGCATAACTTTGAGTTGAGGATAGGATTTAGCCACATTTAAAGCCACTTCCCAAGTGCCATCCGGACTATTATCATCAACAATAATTAACTCATAGCGATCGGGGATTTCTTTATCCAATAAATGAGTGAGTTTTTCAATAATTGTTTTGATATTTTTGCTTTCTTGATAGGTAGGAATAATTAAGGAAAATTTTAATCTTTCCGGTTGTGGGAGAAAAGCCGAAACACCCGTAATGAATAATCGTCCCCGAGGGACACGAAGCAGAGATTGAGACATTTGAATAGGATTTTGTTATGGATGCAATTGTTGCACCCCAGAATACCATAGATGTCTCATTGCCGATTCAATCAAACAACAATTATTGTTCTCTCTCCAACCAAGCCCGCATTTTTCCCGGGTTTAATAATCCATAAGGATCGACTCGTTCTTTAAATGACAATTGTACCGGATCGACGACTTTTCGTCCGCCATCCTCTAAAATATAAGTGTGAGGATTGGCAATTCCAGCCCCATTATCCTCGTGGTATTTAATAATTTCATTGAGTCGTTCTTCTGTTGAATAGCGAACCAATTGTAAGCCCGCAGGAATCGCTTTTCCTCCTGCTCGTAGAAACTCCAAATGAATCATCACTTCATCGCCAAAATAACGATACATTTGCTCGACTCGTTCTAAATCCCAATAAAAGGTTTGTAAATAGGTTAAATTAGGGTCAATACTGCGAGCGTGCAAAGTGGTATGATTCCAGCCAAATTCCACCAAACTCATTCCTTTTTTCGCTTCGTTTGCTGTTTTCTGGTAAGTGATTTCCCCTTCCCATTCCTCGACTAAATCGTAAAACGGTTCGAGAGAAGATTCTGCGACCATCAGAAACACACAGGATTTTCCTGCGGGAATATAATCTTTGAGCGCGGTAAAATACGCGGGAATAGGATTCGCAAAAACAGCAACCCACTTCTTGACCAACCCATCAGAAGCTGCGATCGCCTGCCCGAATTTTGCTGCCTCGATAAAATCAGCAAAGGTAACAATCAATTCAGCCCAAGGATAAGCCGGTGCGAGAGGGATTTCTAACTCAATAATAATTCCATTCGTTCCGTAAGCATGATTTACCTGTTGTACCGCATCTCCTCGCAATTCTAATACCCTCGGTTCATCCTCCATCGTGATGATACGAACCGCATGGAGATTGCCACGATCGCGCAATTGTCCGTAATTAATTGAACCGGCACCAACGCTTCCACCTCCTATAAAACCGCCAATAGTTGCCGTGCGATAAGTGGAAGGATACATCCGCAATTCCCAACCGATTTCTCTAGCTTTCTTATCAAATGCTGCCATTTTTACTCCCGGTTCAACACTAGCTAAACCGGGTTTTAGCCAACGAATTTTGTTCATTGGTGTTAAATCGAGAACGATGCCACCTTCAAGAGGAACACATTGTCCATAATTCCCCGTCCCTGCACCTCTAACTGTCAGGAAAATTTTATTTTTAACGCAAACTCGTACTACTTTAAGAACGTCTGTTTCATTGGCAGCACGAACGACTAAATCGGCACATTTTTCGGATAATTGAGCTTGAAGAATGGGACTGAAATGATAATAATCAAGAGATAGCTTGGCAATTTGACTGGCATCAGTCACGATCTCCAGTCCGTCCAATTCAGCAATAATTTTATTCCAGTTGATTGTGGTCGCAGTCATGGGTATTTAACTTTGAGAAGCATAGTGTTATTGTACTCAAACAAAGATAGCAAAAAAAATGGATCGATTTGGCATTGGCATTGAGATGAAGGACAAAAGCATTGCGTTTGCTGGCCAAAAATCTATACTCATTCCAAATGGAGGTTTTACTCTTCGCCCAACAAGAAATCGTCATGGCTGCAGTCGGATTGGAAAAATTGGGAATTTCCACATAATCCCCTTTCCTATCAAACATGAGGATCGGCTCGAAGTTAATAGCCTTTTCCTCTTCTACCGTCGTACCGGGTTGGACGAGGTAAGTAATACCGAGTTCGTCCAAACGATAGGAGAAGGCATAATTGTTCGCGATCGCGGGAACGACCCGAAAAACTCGTTTTGTCCCGATCGCTTCGGGAGGCAAGGAAATTTTATCTCCTGCACGTTGTTCAAAGACATGCAGGGTGGAAAGATGCGGCATTGTTGAGCATTCCACCGACAGAAACGAAACCCACCAGATATCTTGGTTGCGATAAAAGGCTTTAAAAATATCGTAAATATTGATATAAATCCTACCATTTCGGTCATCATGTTCCACTCCTCGTTCTTTCCATGCTTGGCGAATCCATTGTTTCATTTCTTGATTTTCTCGACAACAATAATTTAATCAATTAATTGATTGAGAATATCAAAGCGAAAATCATCGAGTAAATTAGCAATTTTCTGATATAAATGATTTTCTGTTTCGGGAATTTCTTCGAGGAGTTTTCGCAATTGCGATTCATTTATTTTGCGAGTTGCGTCGCTAAATTGATGTAACCATTGAACGGGCATAATGGTGAGTTCTTCTCGGGTTAAATCTTCTAATAAAAGTTCTGAAGGTTCTAGAGAGATTGTGGCACGATCGCGAGATAATAAACTGAGATGATGTGCCAATTTTTCTAAAACCACTTCTTCTCGAAAAGGCTTGCTAATAAAATCTTGGCAGCCTATTGCGATCGCGCCTTTCCATTCTTCATCAGAGGCGCTTGCAGTCAAGGCGATCGCGATTGTTTTAGGATTTATTTTCGCGGCTTCAATTTGTTCGAGCAATCCGATTTCATCGAGCTTGGGAAGGTGAAGATCGAGCAAAATAATATGAGGTTGCCAACAATGCCATAATTCTAAACATTCTTCACTTTCGCTAGTAATTTCTACATTAAATCCCAAAGGTTTGAGCATTTTGAAGAGCGCTTGACAATTTTCTACCATCCCATCTGCTATTAATAAGCGATACTGAATAGGTTCGAGGGGAAATATTAATTTTGTTTTTTTGTCTTTTTCGCTGTGAATCGCTTCGGGAGTATTGAGATAGGCGGGAATCTCGAAAGAAAACACCGATCCTATTTTTAACTTACTCGTAACTTTGATTTCTCCGCCTAATAAATGAACAAATTCTTGGCAAATAAATAAACCCAAACCTATTCCTGTTGATGAATACTGAGAATTTTTTGTCGGTGTAAATGGCTCAAATAAATACTCTAATTGTTCTAATGATATCCCCAGTCCTGTATCTTCTACAGCGAAAGATAAGAGCAACGATTGTTCATGTTCATTATTTGGGTTTTGAGCAAGTACCGCCGCAACTTTTAAGCGAACATAGCCTTCTCGAGTAAAAGCGATCGCATTATCGAGCAGATTGATTAACACTTGCCGCAATTTGCGTTCGTCAGTTTGAATCGAATGCGGTATATCTTCTTTTAAGTCAAGATCTAATACTAATCCTTTTTGAGCGGCTTTAGGACGAAATAAATTAATAATTGTAGTGAGGAAATAATGAAGATCGAACCAGTTTTCTCGCAAAATTACTTGACTATTATCAAGTTGAGCAATTGATAAAATGTTATTAATTAAACCTAATAGATTTTCGCTATTTTCGTGAATGATTTGTAATTTTTGTTGTCGATCGGAATTTAAAGAAGGATCGCGAACTAACAATTGTGTAAATCCCAAAATAGCATTTAAAGGCGTTCTCAATTCATGACTCATTTGAGCCAGAAAGTTACTTTTTGTTTGAGCAGCCGATTCTGCAGCTTGTAATGCTTGTTGCAGCACGACTTCTGTTTCTTGGAGATCGATAATTTTTTGCTCTAACAAGGCGTTGGTTGCTTTGAGTTGTGCGGTGCGTTTTTCAATTTTATATTCGAGGTTACTTTGTGTTTCGCGTAAAGCTATTTCTATCGTTTGACGCTGCTGAATTTCTGCTTGTAATATTTGATTTTGTTCGCTTAATTGATTCTGTAACTTTTGGATTTTTAAATGCGCTTTTACTCGAATCACCATTTCATCTAACTGGAATGGTTTGGTAATATAATCAACACCGCCCACTTCAAATCCCTTGATTTTATCTTCAACGGAATTTAATCCTGTCATAAAGACAATAGGAATTTCTGCATAAGCAGAATTTTCTTTGAGGCGAGTACAGGTTTCAAAACCATCAATTCCGGGTAATATTACATCTAAAATAATTAAATCTGGAGGAAATTCTTTCACTTTTTCAAGGGCATTTTCTCCATTCCGAGCAACCATGACTTGAAACCCTTCTTGAGTGAACACATCAAAAAGAAGCTCTAAATTGTGGGTGCGATCGTCAATAACGAGAATAGTTTCTCGTTCATTTTTATCCATTTTTCTCGGCTATCAATCTAATGTTTCTAAGCAAAAATCTCGATGTAACTCGCACTCAAATTCTCCTCTATTCCTTGCCTCATTTAAAATTTGAGAGGGCAATTCCTACTTTTAAGATTGCCTCTTCAGGAGAGAAGGATTGGAAAAGGCGATCGCCAGCTAAATCTGTAAAAAAATCCCGACTTTTTGGATTCTCGCTCAATAAAATCGTTGGTTTCCGACTTTTCAGAGCAAGGGCGATTTCCGAAACTGTTCCCAACCCCATCCCACACGCAATAATGGCGTGGCTGGAGAGGATATTAATATTATTGCGAGCATTGCCCATATCTGTCACGATCGCGATATCTATAGCTTCACACAAACCTTGGCGATCGCATCCGGGTAAAATCCCGATCGTTAAACCATCGGCAGATTTTGCGCCCAAACTGGCGGCTTGCATTACCCCTTGATTTCGCCCTCCTGTTAATAATACCCAGTCTTCTCGGGCAATTCGCCATCCCAATTCATAAGCGCGATCGCAATCTGTTGGTGTAGCAGTTTCCCCAGGACCCATGACCCCAATAATAACTTTACTCATGTCCTTGATTAAGCGCGGCAACAATCGTGACTTTAATTCCCAGATTTCGAGCGGTAATTGCCCCCAGCCATCCATTCCAAACGAAAGTTGAAAAAGTTGTCGCCCATGCCGCCCCTAAAGTTCCCCAGTAGGGAATCATAAGGGCATTTAAGCCAATATTCAAGCAGAGGGTTCCGCCAAAAATAACGGCGGTCTTATTCTGCAATCCGGTCATGGCACTTAAAATATAGAGAGAGCCACAGGCGGCGTTGGCCAGCCTACCTAAAACTAACACTTTTAAATCGCCATTGGCGATCGCGAACTCTGCCCCAAACCATTGTAAAATCTGCGGTGCGAAGAGCCAAAAAATCAGAGCTAAACCCGCAGATGGCCAGAACATCCACAAAGTTACTCGCGTTACGGCGGCTTGCAATCCGGAAATATCCCCTTGGGTGTAGAGAGTGGCGAAGGTTGGTGCGGCGACAATACCAAGGGTTTGTACAATTAATGTCACCCACAATGCCGTTTTGACTGCCGCGCTGTAAATTCCTGCTTCTTTGACTCCGAGAATTGCCCCGATCGCGATGATATCGCTGCGATCTAGCACCATTAAAAAGGCACTTTGTAAGAGAAGAGGGAGGGAAATTTTTAGCCAATTTCGGTAGGCATAATTGACATCCTCTCCCGTCAGAATCTTTGATTTGACGGGAGATTCCCAACCTCGCGATTGGGAGTTCCTGTTTCACAGACTCTTGGCTAGGCAAAGTAACCTTTACCCCCGCTAGACCGTCTCCACAAGCATTTTGTCTTGGTGCGCGTTCCCTAGGCGAATTCGATTCGCCGGGGTCGCACCGCTCTTTAATGTCCAAGGTCAGCCCGACCTCAGACAAACCACGATTCCGAATAACTCGAGCCGCTGCCACATCTCTTGATGTGATATACCCGCATTCAGGACAAGAATGAACCCTAACCTCTAGAGTCTTTTTACCTGTATGCGCCCCGCATTCAGGACATTCCTGAGATGTCCCGTTTTTATCCACTTTGGCAAAATAAACATCTCGTTTCCAGCAAACCCAAGCCCAGATTGTTACAAATTGTCCAAACCCAGCATCGGCTGAATGTTTAGAAAGCATTCCCCTCTGCCAAGAAATAAAGTTGATATCTTCCACAAATATCATTCCCGCATTATCGCAAATCCGTTTCTTTTTCAACCTGCGTTGCAGTAATTTAATCTTGCATTGCAAGGTTCTGAGAAATCGAGGTCTTTTGACTTCTTCACCGTCACTGGTCGCAATAAATTTGTCAAATCCCAAATCTAATCCTCTTGGATGACCGTGAGGGAAAGGTTGTGGGACATTAACATCCAATTGTAGTGACAAGGTAATAAAATAACCCGATGCTTTTCTAACAATTCTTGCTTGTTTAACCTTAAATGCTTCGGGAATTTCCCTTGACTTCCTGAAATTGACCCATCCCAATTGAGGGAGTTTAATTTGATTCTCTTGCCAGCAGTCTTTTAACATTTGTGGATAGACGAACGAGCGCATCCGGTAATGATTCTTAAAGCGCGGAAACCCAAGTCCCTTTGACTTCATATCCATAAACGCTCTGTCTAACGTTCTTAAAACTTGTTGTAGAACTTGAGCATTAACGGATTTAAGAACGGGATTGATTTTCTTGGCTTTGGTTAATTGCTTAGCTTGGTGATTGTAATTAGGAAAAGGTGCATCAGCCGGAATGATGTATTCCTTTTCGAGGGAGCAGTAGACTCCCTACGGTCGGATTGTTTATTGGCGAAAAGACGAGCGACCCCGGTGAATCGAATTCACATAGGGAATGCGCTCGTCATCTCACCGCTAACCCTGTCGGGTCTAGCGGGAGTCCTCTTTTCGCATTTAGTGATAGGCAGTGTGGAAGCGATCGCTTCGCGGAATTTCTGTTGTAGCAGCCAGTTTTGACCCCAACAAATGAAGAAAGTCGTGACAAAAGTTGCCGCGATCGCGAAGGTGCTGCTGAGAGTTCCGGTTTGATACCATAACCAAGCACTTCCAACAACAATGCCGAGAGGGAGGAGAATTTGGGTCGGGAGATAGGCTAAAACGACACTATCCAATGCGCGTGCCGACTCAAATTGCAATTGGAGTAAGGCTTGTAGGGGAATGCACCAGAACCCGATGGCATGGGGTAAAGGAAGCGTTAAAAGGAGAATAGAGGCGATCGCCGCGATCGCGAAACCGACGCAAAAAATGAGCCAGCGACTTCCCCACCAAATTCCCTGCAAGCGTCCCCAATCTCCTTGTACGCGATACTCTGGAATCAGACGCAGAAGGGTGCGAGGTAGTCCTAAAGCCGTGGGCAGTGTCAATAATATCACCCAAGCCATAATGTATTCGTACTGCCCGTAATCGGCTTCTGTCATACCTCGGGCGAGGAAGATTTGCACGGCATAGAGGAGAATTGCCCCAGCAAACTTTAAGGTTAAGGCGATCGCAGCATCAACAGCCAAGCGATCGAACGGGATGGGTTGAGATTGAGAAACGTGAGGAGTCAATATCAGCCGAGATCGATAGAGAGGTTTCAGTATACACGCTGCGATCGCGATTTTGCGATCGCCGGCTCAAAAACTCACTATCATACCCAGCAGCAAAATAAACCCGAAAACGACATTTTGCCGAAAAATCAAACCATAAACGGGTTGGGGAAGATTCTCCCGAGTCAGTTGGAGATATTGCCACAGCCAACCGACGCTTGCCACCAACCAAGTCAGCCAAAATCCAGTGTGTAAATTGAGGAGGAGGGCAATATCCGCTAAAAGTGCTGCGGTACCGAGGAAGAATAAGCCGACAGCGAAAGGGGCAAAACGACCGAAAAATAAGGCGGAAGAGTTCACCCCAATTTTGGCATCATCTTTGCGATCGCTCATGGCATAAACCGTATCAAAACCTAGCGTCCACAAGACAACAGCCCCCCACAAAAATAACGCTGGGGTTTCTAAAGTTCCCGTTACCGCACTCCAACTAATGAGGACGGCAAAGCCCCAAGCCAAGGCGAGGACTAATTGAGGCACGGGAAAAACGCGCTTGGCGAGAGGATAGCCAATAATGACAGGAACGGCAGCCAAACAGAGTAAAAAGCTGAGAGAATTGAGGTACAGTGCTAATAGTGCCGCGCATCCTAACGCGACGATTCCGACAACGATTCCCGTTTTGACAGAAAGGGTGCGAGAGGCAAGGGGACGCTTTTGGGTTCTTTTCACTTGGGGATCGATATCGCGATCCCAGAGGTCATTAATGACGCATCCCGCCCCACTGGTGGCTAAACTGCCGAAAATAATAACCAAGACGAGAGGGATCGGCGGCAATCCCCGCGCCGCCAGAAACACAGCCCAGAGTGCGGGAATCATTAGAATGAGCCGTCCTGCGGGTTTGTCCCACCGCAGAAGGCGAAGAATAGTTTTCCAAGTCGGTTCGCTTGATAATTGAGAGGGGGTTGTCATTCGTGTTTAGATAGCTAAATAGGTCTTTTTTAGCAATTTAACGCCATTTTCGGATCGACAGTATCAAGATCGGCACTATTTACTATTTACTATTTACTGTTTACTTTTCACTGAAATGACGAATGCAGTTGCGGCATTGCAAAATCAGATGGGATTGTTTCGGACAAACTCGTTAAACAAGATTATTTTGGGGGCGATCGATATCGGGACGAATTCGATCCACATGGTGATTGTGGAGATCGATCCTCAACTGGCGACATTTACGATCGTTGCTAAAGAGAAAGATACGGTACGTTTGGGGGAACGCGATCGCAATACAGGTAAATTAACGCCAGAAGCCATTGCTCGCGCCTTAGAAGCCTTGCAACGATGTCAGGCACTCGCGGTGAGTTTGGAGGCGCAACATCTTTTTGCTGTCGCCACCAGTGCCGTGCGAGAAGCGCCCAATGGGGGGGCATTCCTGAAGCAAATTTATGATGAATTGGGATTGCAGGTTAATTTGATTTCCGGACAAGAGGAGGCGCGACGCATTTACCTCGGGGTGCTGTCGGGGATGGAGTTTGACAAACATCCTCACATTATTATCGATATTGGCGGCGGTTCGACAGAGTTGATCCTCGCCGATCGCAAGGAAGAACGCTTTTTAAGTAGTACGAAGGTTGGGGCAGTTCGCTTAATGCGAGAATTTGTTTCTAGCGATCCCGTTGATGCAGCAGAATTGAACTATTTGCGAGCTTATGTGCGGGGCATGTTAGAGCGTCCGGTGGAACATATTCGCAATGGTTTGGCAGAAGGCGAACAAGCTAAAATGGTGGGCACATCCGGGACGATTCAAGCCTTAGCGATTGTGCTGGCGCGGGAAACGGAGGAGGGAGAGCCCAATCCTTTAACGGGATATCAAGTGAGCTTGTCTGCGCTGGAGGAGTTAACGGAGCGTCTGGCAAAAATGAGTTGCGAGGAACGCTTGCAAGTGAGCGGACTTTCGGAAAAACGCGCCGAAATCATCATTCCGGGGGCGATCGTGTTAGTCGAAGCGATGAAGATGTTAAAAATGGACGCGATCGCTTTATGCGAACGGGCTTTGCGGGAAGGGATTATTGTTGATTGGATGCTGAAACAAGGGTTAATTGGCAGTCCTTTTCGCTATCAAAATGAAGTCCGCGATCGCAATGTTCGCAAACTGGCTCATAAATATCAAGTGGATCTCGAATATAGCGAACGAACGGCAAATTTTGCCCTCAGTTTATTCGATCAATTGCAAGGAAAGTTACATTTTTGGAGCGAAACGGAACGGGAATTATTATGGGCGGCGGGAATGCTGCATAATAGCGGTGTTTATATTTCTCATGCGGCGCACCACAAGCATTCTTATTATCTCATTCGCAATGGGGAATTATTGGGATATACAGAAACAGAATTAGAAATTATTGCCAATCTCGCCCGCTATCATCGTAAAAGTAAGCCGAAAAAGAAACACGAAAATTATCAAAATTTAACGGATAAACGCGATCGCCAAATTGTTAACCAGTTAAGCGCGATTTTACGCTTGGCGATCGCGTTCGATCGCCGACAAATTGGAGCAGTCGCCAAGGTAGAATCGCAATATTATAGCGATCGCCAACGTTTGGAGTTATGTCTCATTCCTGCCTTTACTGAGGATGATTGCGAGTTGGAGTTATGGAGTTTGGATTATAAGAAAGTGGTTTTTGAGGAAGAATTCGGCGTTAAAGTTGTAGCATTTCTGCACGGTAATTAGAATGTCTGTCTTCCTCGCGATTACAGCAGAAAGTAATATAGAGAAATAATTCTCCCCTCTACAGGTGTTTTTACCGGCGATCGCACCACCCGATCGCCGCTCGCTTCATATTACCCATTGTTTTCCGGGTTTCCCTTTCACGAGAGAGTAAAGAGAAATAATATCAACTTGCGATCGCGATCGTTGGCGATTGGGGACAATCATTGAGTATATTAGAGAGCAAAGAGATCTGAGTCTCGCGGGAATCAGACAGAAAAGCAAAATCTAATTGCCGAAACTTCCACCAGTCATCACAACCCACGGCATTGAAACTTAGGGTACAATCGGAAAGCGATCGCAAATTGAATTCCCACTCGCATCTACACCGGGAATTTCAGGGGACTAGCGATCGCGTGCAAACGTTGAAAAAAATAAACGATTCTCGCGAATAACTGGTGACGAATAACTGGTGTACGGACGTTGCATGAAACGTCTCTACTGTTCATCGATCGTCGATCGTTGTTCATTGATAAGGGTGTATCTGGGTATTGTCCAATGGGAAATCACAAAAAGGAAAACCGGATTTATGAAAGTTATTGTTTGGGGATTGGATTATATCGGTATGACTGTCGCTGCGGGTTTAGCCGAATTCGGACACGATGTTATTGCGATCGATAAAACTCCCCCCAAAATTAAGGCACTCAACCATCAGAAAAGCCCGATTAAAGAACCCGGATTAGATGAGATGGTCAAAAAAACCGTAGAATCTGGGCATTTATGGGGCAGAGTAGAAGGAAAAGACGATGTGAAAGATGCTGATATTTCTTTAATCTGCGCGGAAACTCCCATTAATCAAAAAGGGCAACCCATCCTAAAATATGTTGAAGGGATGGCCGCAGAAATTTCCCGAGGTTTGCGAGAATCGGAAAATTATCATCTTGTTGTCTTACAAAGTGCAGTATTACCCGGTATTACCCGCAATACCCTCATTCCTTTGTTAGAAAAATACTCACAAAAGAAATTCGGGCGAGATTTTGGCGTTGCGGTCAATCCTCAATTTTTACGAGAAACTACCGCGATCGCAGACTTTTTTGCCCCTCCTTACATCGTAATTGGTTCAGAAGATAGACGATCGGGCAATATCCTCGAACGATTGTATCGCGATATCCCCGCCAAAATTTACCGCACGGATATTGAAACCGCAGAAGCCTTAAAAATGTCCGCGAATGCCTTTAACACGCTCAAAATTAGTCTTGCTAATGAGATCGGACGCTTCTGCGATCGCTTAAATATTAATGCAAATGAAGTCATGGATCTTCTTTGGGAGAATAAGCAACTTTCGACCCCATTACACCCCAGTTTTGCCTTTGGTGGTTCTCATCAAGGGAAGAATTTGCGATCGCTAGTTTCTCAAAGCGAACAACTGGAGTTAAATTTACCCCTATTAAATTCTATTTTACCGAGCAATCAGGCACAAATTACCGATATAGTTACCAAAGTGCGCCAATTGGGCGTTAAAAAAGTGACGGTTTTGGGGTTAACCAATCAACCTAAAATGCAGGACTTACGAGAAACTCCTGTCATTCCTCTCTTGCAACAATTATGGCAAGAAAATTTAGAATTGAAAGTATTCGATCCCGATATTCGTCTCAATACCCTAATTGGGAATAACCGCGATTATATCACCCGTAACTTTCCTCAATTGGGAAAAATTTATGCGCGATCGCTAGATGAAGCAATTTTTGCAAGCGAGTTAGTCATCATTATTCAAAACCGTCCTATTTTTCAAGCCACGATTAAAGCACTGTCCAATACCATCAAAGTTCTCGATTTAACTTCGCAAAAATTCCCTAAAAATCAACGAAAAATCCATCAACTTCACGATCCTCACTCTACAGATGTTGCTTAGTATTAATTTGCAATTAAGATGCTCGCCTTTTTTTGCTAATTCATTAATTCTTGCACGATCGCAAAACAAGGAGAGCAAGCAATGCGATCGCGAGATTAAATTACCTCAAGTCTAACTCAAATTGGGAAAAACTTGGAATAAGATCGAATTAAGAATTGAATTGATAATTCCCAAAGCGATCGCGCCCAATAAAGCACTCCATATTCCCCAATTCAAACGAAATCCTTCTACCAATTTAGCCGCAATTCCAAAAATAATAGCATTTAAAATCAGTGTAAAAAGACCAAGAGTAAGAACCGTAACGGGAAAAGTTAGAACAAATAAAATTGGTTTAACAAACCCATTGAGAAGTCCAAAAACAATCCCCGACCAAATTGCTTTTTCCGTACTGTCTACTTCAATTCCCAGAGGTAAGCGGGAAATAATCAGCAAACTCACCGCCGTCACTAAAGCTGTAACAAAAAAGCTAATCAGTGCATTCATAATTTCTTTTTCCCTGAATTCACGACCTGTAACGATTGCGATTCTAGCTCGTTTTTCTGGCGATCGGTAAAAAAGGACGTTAAATTTAACATCCTTTTTTGTAAAGTTTTCTAACTGATTTAATTTCTTATTCTATTGTCATTAATTTTGGCGAAATTCAATAATATTACCAAACGGATCGACACGACAGAACCCCGACTGTCCCGACGAACTATTCCAATTGACGATCGCATTTCCTCCCGCATCGACAGAAGAAGATTCAACATTAACATTCCCAGCTTGTGTCCCCGCCAATCTTGCAGCAACTTCACTTTGACAGCTATTTAACAGTCCTGTTGAAGTGGAGGGTTGAGATGATGGTGAAGGCTGTGGAGAAGGGCGAGAAGCCGGAGAAGGACGAGAGGAAGGAGGTGGGGAGGTCGTCCGTCTCGGTGCTGCATTGGGGGCGTTGCGAGGGGTGCATTTCCCGCGCCAACTGCTGAGAACCCCTGATGAGTCCTCCTGTACGTCATTCCCCAAATAACCCCACGCCGTTGCGCGGTTCATCCCTCGGCGTTCTCGCCGCCCGCGATTGGTTTCCGTGACGCAATCGTATAAAATATCACTCTGGGCAAAACTGGGTAAAGGGGGAATAGCGCCCGCGATGAGGGTTGCTGTGGTTAAAGTCAAGACGAGGGTTTTCATGCGATCGCTCACGATTTTTGCTCCTTCCCAAACAAAATATTTTCCTCTTTCAAGACGTTCCTACTAGGGCGATCTGTTCCCCATTTTATCAATTTGCGATCGCTAAACCCCTTAACCTATCCTCTTTTTTCTGGCGATCGCTTCTTTTTCTTTCCCGATTGCGACCCAAAATTCTGTAAAATACCATACATCTATCAGGGGTTTCTCTCCGAAGTATTCGTGCAGTGCTTTGGGTATTAAGACACTCATTTTTGTGTATCTCAAAATACACAAAAAAATTAATCGCATGATTTTTTCCCGCTATAACTTCATTATCCGACTTACTATCGTTATTTTTACGATTGTTGTCTCTATTGTATTTTACTGGCAACTTCAGGCTCAGTACTCTTATGAAATTAACTTGATTCGAGAACGAATTCAAGAAGCAGCAATTCAAGTCAATGAATCTATTAAAACGACAACCGATTATGTCGAACAGATGCAGGTACGGGCAAATTCTTTTTATGAAATCGGTCAAATTGGCATTGCAGAGTCCCTCCTATTTGACAACTTAAAAGAAAACACAGAGCAAGATAATATTGCCTACAATTTAGATACGATTCCTCCTCCTTATACCGATCGCTTAATTGGCAACTTAACAGGGTTGGGAACTTTGCGCGATCGAGACACTGATTTTTATCGAGAGATCGAAATGGCTTTTGCCCTCAATCCTCTCTTTCAAACTGCCTTAAAAGTCATTCCCAATGATGTTCACGCTTACTATCTTTCCCAAGAGAAATTTATTAACCGATTTCCTTGGGTTAACTCACAAACTTTTCATTTTCAAAATGCTTTATTGAAGTCGGAATTATTCGAGCGATCGCTGCCCGAAAATAATCGCGATCGCGAACAATTTTGGACGACCGCTTATCTCGATCCAGACAATAAAAATCTCAGCGTAACTTGTGCGGCCCCTGTTTATGAAGAAAATGAATTTCGCGGCACAATTGCTCTCGATGTCACCTTAAATGAATTGAGTAAAATTTTAGAAAAATCAAAATTCAAACAAGGGCAATTATTTTTGATTAATAATGGCGGTCAAGTCTTAGCTTCTCCAGAGAGAATAACCTCAAGAATACCTGCAATTCAATCCATTTGGAATCTCATTCCTCCTAACCTCAGAGAAAAAATTTATCAATTTCTACAAGGAGAAGATTTAAACTCTCAAGAGTTCGGTCAATATTTATTTTTGCATTCTAATTTGCATCAGGCTCCTTGGTCATTAGTCTTTTTTGCTCAAAAAATTGATATTCTCATTCCTATTTTAATGCAATTGGGTTTGGGTTGGGGTCTTCTCTTGATTGGACTAACCTTAATGCTGGCGATCGCCAATCAAATTATTGCTGGAGAATTTATTATTCCAGCCAGCCAACTCGTCCAACATATTGAACTATCCAGTCAAAAGAAACAGCCAGAAATCCCTAAAAATATTGCACGAGATTGGTTACCTTGGTTTGAAACAATCTCGCACATTTTTCAAGAAAACCAACAAATGACCATAGAGTTAGTTCAACAAGAAAAAATGTCGAGTTTGGGGCAACTCGTTGCGGGAATTGCTCACGAAATCAATAATCCTGTTAATTTTATTTACGGTAATTTGAACTATGTCAACAATTATTCTAAAGATTTACTAGAATGTATCGCTCTTTATCAAGAAGAATATCCCAATCCTACTGCTAAAATTAAAGAACAGCAGTACGAAATCGATCTAGAATTTTTAGAAAACGATTTACCAAAATTGCTCGACTCAATGGAAGTTGGCGCGAATCGCATTCGCGAAATTGTCGTTTCTTTGCGGAATTTTTCCCGCCTCGATGAATCCGACAAAAAACACGTGAATATTCATCAAGGAATTGAAAGCACCTTAACTGTTCTTGAAAATCGTTTTTCTCTCTCAGAGCCTCGAGAAGCGATTGAAATTCGGCGCAATTATGAAGAGATCCCGTTAGTTGAATGTTATGCCGGACAACTCAATCAAGTCTTTTTAAATATTATTGGTAATGCGATCGATGCTCTGCAAGAAGCAGAAAAAGAGTTAAAATACATTGAAATTGAAACCGGCGTACAAAATGAACGCTGGGTATATATTAAAATCACCGATAATGGCATCGGTATCAATGAAGAAATCCAGCATCATATTTTCGATCCTTTCTTTACCACAAAACCCGTCGGGAAAGGAACGGGATTGGGATTATCGACCAGTTATAAAATTGTTGTCGATCGCCATCAAGGAAAATTAAAGTGTAATTCTGTTATTGGTCAAGGGACAGAGTTTATTATTGAAATTCCTATTATTAATTAATGGTTAGTCGTGATGAAAGAAGAAGGGAAAGCAAGATTTACAATTGGTGCAGCATTTTTTCGGGAAGAAAGCCGAATTGTTCGAGATTTAGGGATTTTAGCAGCGGCCATTTATCGACAAGAAACAGGAGAATTGCGCGTATTAGAAGCAATGGCAGGGTGTGGAGTGCGGAGTTTGCGTTATTGGCTGGAAAGCGGGGCAAATTGGCTATTAACCAATGAAGGCAACCCCGATCGCATCTCTCTACTGGCAAGCAATTTACAAGCAGCGATCGCACAAAAACACTGTCAAATTACCTGTGAAAACGCCCATCGTCTCTTTTTTCGCTGTTTCGAGAAGAAAGATTATTACGATCTCGTCGATGTCGATTGTTTTGGTTCTGCGGCACCATATTTAAGCACTGCACTTTGGGCGGTTAAAATAGGCGGTTTAGTCTATATTACCAGCACTGACGGACGCACGGGAACGGGACATCTGCCGCAAAATAGTTTGGCTAATTATGGCGCTTATGCTCGTTCTCATCCTGCCGCCAAAGAGCAAGCCTTGCGCTTAATTATTGGGGCAATGCAGCAACAAGCTGCCAGTCAAGGCAGAGGAATTCAACCGATTTTTTCCTTCTATACTGGGGAAACTTATCGCGTGATGGTGCGCTTATTATCCCAACAAGAATTAACCCCAGAAAATTACGGTTTTTTGGGCTATTGTCAAACTTGTGGAGAATATCAAACTGTCTCTTGGCGAAAATTAGGGCGATGCCTTTGCGATCGCGATAATGCGCCTTTAACTTTAACCGGTGCGATGTGGTTGGGAGTGCTGCACGATCGCCTTTATCTCAAAAAAATGCAAAATTTAGCCCGAGAATGGTATTGGGACTCCTGCGATCGATTATTGGAAATTATGGCGAGAGAAGCAGATTTCCCACCTTATTTTTACACTTTAGGAGAGATCGGACGACGAGGAAAAATGGATATTCCCCCGCGATCGTATCTCATTACTGCCTTAAAAAATCGCGGCGATCGCGCCACGATTACCCATCTCGATCCCCAAGCCATTAAAACCGATGCGAGTTTAGCAACTTGTATTGAAGTCGCGCGATCGCTCGACAGAATTACCGAGATTTAACGAGCAAGATTGATGTTGTCTAAGTGAACTAATCTGTTTTGCGAACTGCCTCAACTAAATAGGAGAAATAAAAGCGAGTTCCGATCATCTCCTTGCGCTTCATTTCAAAACCTTTCTGTTCTAAAATATCCATCACATCAAATTTATGGTGCATATAAGCGCGAGTCGTTTTACTGGGACCGGGAAACAGTTCGCCAACTTTTTTCAAGAGCATCAAACACACTGTAAAAGGGGCAAAACTTAAAATAATTCGCGACTCAGCTAAACTCGCTAAATGTCCGAGCATCTGTTCGAGTTCTTTGGGAGGATAATGAATGAGAACATCCAAACAAATCACCGTATGATATTTTCCCGTAGCGGCTTCTAAATCTTGGGTTTCCAAAATCAGTTTACTCGGGTCTGAGAGAATTTTCTCCGCCCTTTCCTTGGCTTCCCCCACCATCTTTTCCGAGATATCGCTCGCATATACCGTGGCTCCGGCTTCCACCAAGGGAATACTGAGACTACCCACTCCGCATCCTGCATCAAATACCGACAAGTCTGCCAGATTACCATCTTCGTGCAACCAAGCGAGCACTTTATCGATGGTTTGCTGATGTCCGTTGCGAATATCCAATTGTACTTTGCTGATATCGTCGCCATCGCCATAAATTCTGCGCCAGCGATCGAAACCCTTGCTATTAAAGTAGTCTTTTACGATTGTTTTATCGTCTATGGCTTGCATTGCTTCCCTTCATCCCGATATTATTGTTACAAACCATTACTTTATCAGCTTTTGGGTTGTTTTTTGTCTAGGCGATCGCAGATAACTCCCTTATACTAAATTAAGATTCCTTCTGACCTATTGCTTAAACATAATGAGTAGATTTCCTGATTTTATTATTATTGGTGCAGGCAAATGCGGCACAACTTCTTTACACAACTATCTCAATCAACATCCCAAACTTTATCTTTGTCCCAAAAAAGAAACTTTCTTCTTTCTTGAAAAACGAGTTCGCAACCAGCATAAATCTTGGGGGGCAGTGACAACCGAAGCAGAATATCTCAATTTATTTACTGCTGCCCCCCAAGATAGCGTGATCGGCGAAATATCTACCAATTACTACGCTTATGCCAAATCCGCAGAATTGATTCACCAATCGATCCCCACTGTAAAAATTATTGCCATTTTAAGAAATCCTTGCGATCGCGCTTTTTCTGCCTATCAAATGTTTGTTCGCGACGGCCATGAAAAGAAATCTTTTACCGACTTAATTGGCGATCGCGAAGTTAAATATATTAAACGAGGATTTTATTATACTGAGCTACAGCCTTTTTATCAATTTTTCGCTCCTCATAATATTAAGATCCTGTTATATGACGATCTAGTTAAAGATCCCTCTAGTTTTCTCCAAGATTTATTTGCTTTTGTCGGTGTCGATCCTAATTTTGTTCCTGATATGAGCCAAAAAGGAAGATTAGGAGGATTGCCCAAAAATCAAACGATTAATCGCTTGCTTACCAAATCCAATCCTTTGCGATCGGTTGCTGGCTCAATATTGAGGACTTTTTTGCCTTTAGAAACCAGACAAAAAATACGCTCATCCCTCGTCAAGAAAAATATTGCTCAAGTTAAACTTGATTCAGAAAGTCGCCAAAAACTCATCGAACTCTATCGCGATGATATTATAAATCTACAAAAGTTAATCGATCGCGATTTATCAGCTTGGCTCATCCCAAAATAAGATAGAACTGGTTATTAAGCCGGCCGAGTCATTAAAACTGCCATGCCTTTGTGCAGTTTGCGTTGTAGAGAGAAAGGCAATGATTCGGTCAAAGATTCAAAGATATCAACCATCGATTTAGGGAGAATTCTGAGCAAGAATTCTAATTTAATATGTCCGTTGGTCAAAGAATTAGTAAACAAGCAAAATTCAACAATTTTCAAGCCGGCTTGTTCGACAAGAGGCGGAATTTCATCGGTATGAAGCAAGAAAATATGGCCGTCTGAATTGGGATTAAACTGCAATTCTTCATATTGAGAAGGATCGGGACAATCGGAAAATTTAGGTAGATTGTGACGAATATATTCTCCATTGGGAGTGGTCATAATAATATAGCCCCCCGGTTTTACCAATTGGGAAATTTTCTGGAGAAATTCATCGGGATGAGCAACATGTTCGATAATTTCAGTAATTACGATCGCATCAAAACAAGAATCAAACCCTAATTCAAATAAGTTTCCCGGGGCATAATGAACAATCCCTTTTTCGTGTTTGAGCTTGACATAATCAATGAGATCTGCACGCAGATCGTTCCATGTCACCTCATAGCCTAACTCCGCTAACCACAGTGTATAATTCCCTTGAGAGGCGGCAACATCAAGAATTTTTGCGGGAGGAGAAACAACTTTTTGAATTAAATCGATGACGATTTTGCGACGATTGTTGTAAGCGTAGGTATGACCGAGAACCCGACGATCTCCATAAATTTCTAGTTGGTCGTAATAATGAACTTCTTGCCAACTTTTCGGAGCATCGGAAGGAATGGTGACTTTTTTCATAATGAAAGAGAAATAAAGAACGGAGAAATCCGGAATGAAGAACGGAGAATAGTTCGAAAAATCATCAATAGCGGTGCAAAACTTACCTATGCTAAAAACCTATGATAAAAAAGAGTTGACAGACATTTTCCGCTAAATTTATGAATATTTTAATGATTTCTTCCACCTTTCCCTATCCTCCCAGCCGCTCGGGAACGGAAGTTAGAACTTTTAATCTACTCAAAGCCTTACGGAGCAATCATTCTATTTTCCTAATCGCCCAACGATCGCCAGATGTGAGCGATCGCGACATTGAGGAACTGAAAAAATGGGTAGACGATCTCATTTTATTTCCCCTTGCTCCCGATGAAGCCCCGATCAAGGGGATTGCGGGAATTGGGGCAAAAGCAGGGCGCTTTCTCGAGTCCTTAATGAAAGGGATTCCTCCCAATGTTTTACACCGTTATTCCCCAGAAATACAAGCCCTCGTCGATCGCTACGTGACGGAAGGCAAATGCGATGCCATTACCTGCGAACATAGTGCCAATGCCGTTTATATTCGCCCGCAATATCGCGATCGCGTGCGAACTGTCGTCAACGTCCACAGTTCTGTTTATTGGGGAACGATTAACTATATCAAAATGGGAGCCTCGGAAAATCCCAGCCGCGATCGCCTCTATCTCCCCATCCTTTATCGATACGAGAAACACTACTGCGACACCTGCGATCGCGTTGTCGTCACGACAGATGACGATGCGCGACAACTCCAGCAACTCAGTCCCGATGCCAAAATTATTGCGATTCCCAATGGGGTCGATCTAGAATTGTTTCCCTGTCGTCATCGCGATCCCGGAGGACAGCATTTAATTTTTGTCGGTTCGATGGACTTAACCCATAATATCGATGCGGCTCGCTTCTTTGTCTTGCAAGTTTTACCGCAACTGCGAGAAAAATATCCCGAGGTGACTTACAGTATTATCGGCAATCGCCCCACACCGGAAGTTTTAGCCCTAGGAGAACATCCAGGAGTCATCGTTACGGGTAGAGTGCCTTCTATGGTAGATTCTCTCCATCAAGCGACAGCCTGCGTGGTTTCCCTGCAAACTGGATTTGGGATCAAAAATAAGACCATCGAAGCCATGGCCGCAGGCGTTCCCGTCATTGGCAGCGATCGCGGCTTAGAAGGCTTAGAAATTGAAGGCGAGAACATTCCTTTACGCGCTATCAGAGCCAATACCATTGAAGAATATATGCAAGCGATCGACCTTGTTTTTAGCGACCCCGACTTACGCCAAACCCTCTCTCAAAACGGCCGCCAACTGATCGAAGAAAATTATACTTGGGAAGGAGCCGGGAAAAAATACGAGGAAGCTCTAATCGGTTAACAGCAAACAGTTAGCAACCCATAGCCAATAATCTATAACCAATAACCAAAAATGCAAGACTTATTGCAAATTTTAATCGAGCAATCTCCCGTTGCACTTGCTTTATGCGATCGCGAGATGCGCTATCTTTTGGTGAGCCAATGTTGGTTGGACGATTACGGTTTCGATCGCAATATTATCGGGCAATCTTATTACGAAACTTTTCCCCATTACCCTTCCCATTGGCGCGAGATACACCAGAGATGTTTAGCAGGCGCAACCGAACGCAGTCGAGCCGAACCGCTACAATTACCTGATGGACGCACGGAATGGCTCGAATGGGAAATCAAACCGTGGTACGAAGATACAGGAGAAATTGGCGGCGCAATCTTGCATACTCGCATCGTCAGCGATCGCATCAAAGCCGAAGTCTCTTGGTCCGATATTTTCCATCGCTCTCCTTCCATGATTTGTTTAGCAGGATTTGATGGTTATTTCCACCACCTCAACCCTTCTTGGGAGAGAATCCTCGGTTGGAGAGAGGAAGAATTAAAAAGCAAACCTTTCCTCGAATTTATCCATCCGAGCGATCGTGAAGCAACCTTCAAAATTGCACGAGATCTGGCTGAAGGCAAAAAAATTGTCAGCTTTGAAAATCGCTATCGGTGTAAAGATGGAACTTATAGATGGTTGGCTTGGACTGCAACCGGACTATTAGATCAAGAAAGAATCTACGCCGCGGCCCGAGATGTCACCGATCGCAAGCACGCCATCGCTCAACTTCAACACCATCAGGATTTATTGCAACAAGTCCTCGATACCACCCCGAATTGGCTCTTTGTCAAAAATCGAGAAGGCGTTTACATTTTAGCCAATCGCGCTTTAGCCGAAGGATTGGGAACAACCTCAGAGGAAATTATCGGCAAAACCGATCGCGATTTCTTCATGGAAAACTCGCAACTCGAACGTTTTGAGCAAGAAAATAGAGAAGTTTTAACCACCCTACAAGAAAAAATTATCCCTGAAGATCGCGTCACCACAGCAAGTGGAAAAATCTTGTGGATGGAAACCATTAAGCGTCCCTTATTTTTGCCCGGAAACCCCGAACCTCACATTCTCATCTCAACTATTAATGTCACCCGACGCAAACAAATCGAACAAGCACTACGCCAAAGCGAGCGCCGCTATCAAGTCTTAGCAGAAACCTCCCCTGTGGGAATTTTTCATACCGATCCCGACGGACTGTGCATTTATGGCAACCAACAAGCCTGCATTCTAACGGGATTGACCTCGCAAGCTATCTTAGGAACGGGCTGGTTTAAAGCCATTTATGCCCGCGATCGCCGCCGAGTGCTGCGGGAATGGCGGCTGATGGAAGCCGACTCCTTCCGACACGATCGCCACCTCTTTCAATCAGAATTTCGTTTTGTCCGTCCCGATGGTTCGATCCGATGGGTCTATGCCCAAGCCTGCGCCATCAACGATCCTCACGATCGAGATTGCATTACCGGCTATGTCGGCACCTGCACCGATGTTACCGATCGCAAGCAGGTTGAAAATGCCCTGCGAACCTCAGAACAAGACCTTCGCACGATCTTTAATGGCGTTTATGATGCCATTTTCATTCACAACCTCGAGGGCAAGATTCTCGAAGTAAACGAGCGCGTACTGTCTTTGTTTGACGTGACCCACGAGGAAGCCACGAACTACGCGATCGCCGATTATACTGCCAGTCCAGCCGAACTCGAGAGACTGCCCGATATTTGGCATCGCGCTCGGGCAGGGGAAGAACTGCAATTTGAATGGAAGACCAAGCGTCCGAAGGATGGATTTGTTTTTGATGTAGAAATTCGTTTGCGGCGCATTATCCTCCATACTCAAACCGTTATCCTCGCCACCGTCCGGGATATTACCGAACGGAAAAAAGCAGAGAAGGAAATGCAAAAATTTGCGGCTCTCGTCCAAAATAGCTCGGATTTTATCGGCATGGCCACCTTAGACGGGAAACCGCTCTTTATCAATGCTGCCGGACTGGACTTGGTGGGACTTGAATCTCTTGAAGTTGCCCAAACTTACCCAGTAGTTGAATTTTTCCCGAGGGAAGATCGAGCCGTTTTCGAGCGAGAAATTTTGGTCGCGGCGCTGGAAACTGGATCTTGGCAAGGTGAATTCCGCTTCCTCAATTTTGCGACTGAACAGAGCTTTCCGGTAGATTTTAATTTTTTTACCATCCGCTCGACTCGTACTGGAGAACCCCTCGCCTTTGCCACTATTACCCGCGACTTGAGCGATCGCAAGCGAGTTTCTGCCGAACTCACCCGCTATAAACAAGCCGTAGACAGTGCCAGTGACGCGATCGCCGTTGCTGATGCCAGTGGCTCAGTTCTCTATATCAACCGCGCTTTTTGCCAACTTTACGGCTGTGAGACGGTTTCGCAACTGCGACGATGGGGCGGGCTTTCCAGTTTGTTTAGCGATCCGGCTGCCATTCAAGGTCTTTTTGCCACAGTGATGAGCGGGAGAACTTGGAGTCACGAAGTCGAACATCAATCTCTCAATGGAGAAATCTTGCAAGTCTTTTTGCGAGCCAGTGCCATTCTCGACGAACGCCAAGATATTGTCGGTTTAGTGGTTATTGTCACGGATATTAGCGATCGCAAGCAAGCTGAAATAGCGCTCCTCGAATCCAAACAACGCCTGCAAGCACAAGTCAAACGGGAAAAACTGCTCAATTCTCTTTCTAATCAAATTCGCAGTTCCCTCGAAACCCCCGAACAGGACATCATCGAACTGGCACTCCACGAAATCCGCCATTTTCTCAAAATCGATCGCGTTTATTTTGTTTTGCATTCAACCACAGAGGAAGACGATTACTGGGATATTGTGGCTGAATCCCGAGCAGAAGATATTGACAGTATTATCGGTCACTATTCCTTTTCTAGCATTGGCCCAGTGGCAGAGCGAATACTCAAGATGGAAATTATTCGTGAAGCCGATACCAGTCAAGTTCAGGATCGGCCTTTTCGTCAGCTTCTCGAACAACTCAATATCAAATCTGTCCTCACTATTCCCATTCGTGTTTCTGCGGACATGATTGCGGCGATTGGTTGCAACCAAGTTCGCGAGATTCGGCCTTGGCACGAACCGGAAGTCAGATTACTCATGGCGGCGAGCAATCAATTAGCCATTGCCATCAACCAGTCTCAATTATTTACTAAAGCCACAGAATCTGCCGCGATCGCTCGGGCTAAAGCCGAAGAACTCGAGGAAACTCTCCTAGAATTGCGTCGCACCCAAACCCAACTCATTCAAACGGAAAAAATGTCCAGTTTGGGGCAGTTAGTCGCAGGAGTTGCCCACGAAATTAACAATCCGGTGAATTTTATTTATGGCAATCTCAATCACGCAGATAATTACCTGCAAGATATTCTCGGCCTGCTCGAGCTTTATCAAACTCATTATCCTCAACCTGTCTCGGAAATTGCCGAGGAAATTTCCGAGATCGATCTCATGTTTTTGTTAGAAGATATGCCAAAATTGTTTACTTCGATGCAAACCGGAGCCGATCGCATTCGCGAAATTGTGATTTCTTTGCGAACCTTCTCTCGTATGGATGAAGCCGAGAAAAAAAGAGTCGATCTCCATGCAGGGATTGAAAGCACTTTAACCATTTTGCAAAATCGCTTAAAAGCCAAAAGCGAACGACCTGCCATTGAAATTCAACGCGAGTATGGCGATTTACCGAAAATTGAATGTTACGCCGGACAGTTGAATCAAGTGTTCATGAATATTCTCAGCAATGCTATTGATGCCTTAGATGAGCGCGATCGCGATCGCACTTATGAAGAAGTCAAAAAACAACCCAGTCTCATTCGCATTCGCACCCAGATCGCTCGCGATCGCGATCTCCAAATTAGTATTATCGATAACGGTTCGGGCATTCCAGAAGACATTCAATCGCGTTTATTCGATCCTTTTTTCACCACCAAAGAAATCGGCAAGGGAACCGGGTTAGGACTCTCCATTAGCTATCAGATCGTAACGGAAAAACACGGCGGCACTTTAGAATGTATTTCAACTCTCGGAGAGGGAACGGAATTTCTCATTACTATTCCCCTTTTCAATGAACAATGAAAAATTATCCATGAAAAATCATGAAGCAAATGGCACAATTTTCAATGACTAAAATCATAAGGTTTCAAGCCTCCTGCTTTAGCGGTCGGTCATTGTTCAATAAACATTGACAGATTGATAATTATTCATTGATAATTGATTATTGTTTATTGATAATTGATTATGGATTGCCCGGTTTGCCAAAGTAAATATGTAAAAGGAAAGGTTCAACGCTGTCATGTTTGTGGTTGGGAGCTTTCCCCTTCTTGTTTGTCGATGGTTGGACCCTTAAGGGTGGAACATCAAATCTCGATGTCCTCCTTGGAGAAAATCCAAGCTTGGGCGCATTATATGTGGAGTACCCAACAGGCTCAAAAAGAAGAAGTCGCGAAGTTACAAAGACAGTTGACAAACGCGCAACGGGAAGGAGAAAGCACTCGCGTTCAATTGGAACAATTTCGATCGCAGCAACGACTTGCCCCTCATTCTCCCTCGATTCCCCCTCCCGAACCCAATATTTCACCCAATATTTCACCATCAGCAACTCTGCCCCTCGATCGCATTCCCCCAGAAGGACGAGAGGTTTGGGAATGGCTTCTGCAACGTTTCACTCAAGCTGAAAAGGAGCGATCGCAATTACAAGAACAACTGGCTCAATTACAGGATAGCGATTATCCCAGCCCGAGGGCGATTCCTCGGGAAATCGAGTCAGAAAGCCCGATAGTGCCGGAACAATCCCCTTCTATCTTGCCTTCAGAACAGATGCGAGATCTCGAACTTCTACGGTTAGAACTGCAATCTCGGGCATCCTTGCAACTGTCTCAATTTCAAGCAGTAGAGCGACTAAAAGAACAATTTCAGCAACAAATTGAAAGGGTAACGGTACAAATCCAAGAGGTTTCCGAGGAACGCGATCGCCTGCATTCTCAACTCACCGAGCAACAGGCACAACTCAAACGCGAGCAACAAGAATGGCAAGGGGTACAATTCGCCTTAACCGAACGCTGCGATCGCCTCGAATCTCAACTCTCCCAGCAACAAACCCAAATTCAACAACTGAAAACCGAGCATTGCGATCGCCTCGAATCTCAACTCAGCCAACAACAAGCTCAAATCCAACAGCTTCAGGAAGAAAATGCGGGATTGCAAACTGCCATCGCCGAACGCGATCGCATTCTAGACAAGCAAGAACGAGAACAAAGAGAACGCATTGAAAGCATACATCGAGAACAGAAGGAATGCGATCGCCAGCAATCCTCTCTGAACGAGCAATTACGACAACTCCGTAAAAGTTGGCAATCCCATTTAACCCAACAGCAAACAACTTTACAACAGAGACAAAAAGGGGCAGAGGACCGTCAATCCGAATTAGCCACCCGACAAACCCACCTACATGACCAAATCACGAGGATATTAGTCCGTTGCGATGCCATCGAGTCAAGTTTAGGGAACTTACAGCCTTCCTTGCGAGGAGTGCCTCATACGGCTTCCAGTAGTGCTAAACGAGCCAGCCCTCCCGTTTACACGAAATACAAATAGAAATGCGATCGCTCATGGCGACTTTGCCTGTGACAAACATCACAGGTGTTTTTGTGTCAAGTCACCGTTACAAAACTTTGTATTTTGTTATATTTATTTACAGAAAGCAACACAGAGGGATTCAAATGTACACCACCACCAACGAAAACGGCATTCTCAACAACTACTCCAACGAACCGGAAATGT